>NZ_CP028136.1:2502937-2815804 GCF_003024155.1 Christiangramia fulva | reverse complement strand
TTATTGTGATTACGGAAGTAACCTTGAAATTGGGGAAAAGGTTTTCTTCAATTTTAATTGCGTGGTACTTGATGTTGCAAAGGTAAAAATTGGTTCTCGCAGTCTCTTCGGACCAAATGTTCAAATTTATACTGCAACGCACCCGATGGATCATAAGGAAAGAGCGAGTATGCTGGAATCTGCAAAACCGATTGTAATTGGGGAAGACGTGTGGGTTGGCGGAGGTGCAATTATTTGTCCGGGCGTATGTATTGGCGATCGCAGCGTGATTGGTGCAGGAAGTGTAGTAACTAAAAATATTCCTTCTGATGTTTTCGCGGCTGGGAATCCGTGTAAGATCATTAAACCTATATCTGCAAGATAATTAAACAACTCATTTTCTATGACTTAAAGTGAGAAACACCTTTCTGACTTATTTTTTTTCAGGTTCAATAACTCTAAATTTATTCCCTTTATCGAAAAATCTGAAAACAAATCTGTACATTTTCTAAATTCATTTGATCAACCAATACCTTAAAAAAATGAAAAAAGGAATGATCAAATTAAGCGTTCTCTATCCCAATGGGGAAGGAAAGCATTTCGACATCGATTATTATTGCATTAAGCATGTTCCCCTGGTGGGAGAGTTACTTGGAAACGCCATTAAAGCGGCAAGTATCGAAAAGGGAATTGGAGGAATGGAGCCCGATAGTCCGGCACCATATGCAGCCATGGGAAATCTGTATTTTGACTCTATGGATTCTTATGAAAAATCTTTTATAGCCAATATTGAAAAAATATCTGCCGATCTTCCCAATTTCACCAATATTGAACCGATCGTCCAGTTAAGTGAAGTTAAGATTTAGAAAAAGGAAAAAATTTCCATTTCTATTATTCTTGTTACAGGAGAAAACCTAAAATTTTCTTCATATGTGTGGCATTTATTACTTTCCATAAACTGAAAAAATTTAGTTTTTAAATCCTGTTCCAAAATCTCAGCAATGAAGGATAACTTTAAAAATGCAGTGAATATCTTCAATAAATATGCCTCGAGCTATGAAGAAAAGTATATGGATGTTTCACTGTATGAGAACTCTTTGGAAGGGCTGCTTAAAATGTTATCTACAGAAGCCAAAGTGCTGGATTTAGGTTGCGGGCCGGGTAATATCAGTGCATTCTTCCTGAGGCAAAGACCAGGCCTGGAGATAACCTGCGTAGATGCTGCCGAAAAGATGCTCAGGATCGCTAAAAAGAACAATCCCACTGCCGATTGCCGGCTGATGGACATTCGGGAAGTTGAAACTCTGGATAAAAAATTTGATGCGGTAGTCTGCGGCTTTTGTCTTCCCTACCTCACAAGGCAGGAAACCGAAAAATTATTGAAGGATATATCTAAAATTCTGAATAAACACGGGCTCCTTTATTTAAGCACTATGGAAGATTCTTATAGCAATTCGGGTGTGAAGAAATCGAGCTCCGGGGAGGATGAATTGTTCATTTTTTATTATGAAGCCGAATATCTCAAAGATCTTCTGAAGCAGAATGGTTTTAAAATACTTTATGAGGAAATGATTCCGCAGCCTGAAGATCAGCCTTCTTCCGGCCAGGATATTGTACTGATTGCGCGTCAATAAAATCTACAAAGCATTTCTATTTTTTATTATTTTAGTCGGCATAAAAAGCAGGAAATTGATCTCTAACCGCCAAAGTCAACAAATGGAAAATAATTTAGAATCAACAAAAATAATCCGAAGGGAAAATATAAAAGCGGGGCTTTCGACCTTCGTAAATCAGGTTTATAACTGGATGACCCTGGCATTGCTTATTACCGGTCTTACCGCGTATGTGGTTGCAGATACTCCAGCACTGGTAATGGCCATCTTGTCTAATAAATTACTTTTTTATGGGTTGCTTATTGGCGAACTATTACTGGTAGGATATCTTTCAGGGGCCATTAATAAACTCAGTGCTGTCAATGCCACCGCCCTCTTTCTGGTCTATTCCGCGATGAATGGCCTTACGTTTTCGGTAATTTTCCTGATTTATACGGCAGAGTCGCTTGCCGGCACCTTTTTTATTTGTGCAGGAACCTTTGCAGCTATGAGCCTGTATGGATATTATACTAAAAAAGACCTCACCAGCATTGGCAATATTGCTTTCATGCTTTTAATAGGAATTATTATCGCTTCGATCGCTAATTTTTTTATGAATAGTGAAGCTTTATACTGGATCATCACCTACCTGGGCGTTTTTATTTTTATCGGACTCATAGCATATGATACCCAAAAAATTAAGAGAATTTACCACGAAGGTTTTGAAAGTGAAGAAACCGAGAAAAAAGGTGCGATTCTCGGAGCTTTGAGACTATACCTGGATTTTATCAATTTGTTCCTTTTCCTGTTGCGGATATTTGGCAGAAGAAAATAATTGAACTTCTATTATAGAAGAGTTTTTCTGCCGCCGGTTTTATTTTTTAATTTAGGGAAGCAAGAAAATTAAAAGATATGATCGGGATTATTTCTTTGTTATCCATCATTTTGCTCTCCCTGCTTATTACCCGCATTGGAGCAATTGCACTTGTTCATACTGGCCTGTCAAAAGAATCTGCAAACCTGCAGGCAAGATCTGCCTTTACAGGAACGGGATTCACTACCAGGGAATCTGAGCAGGTGGTTAATCATCCCGTTAGAAGAAAAATACTGATGTGGCTTATTTTCCTTGGTAATATTGGAATTATTTCAACAATTTCATCGCTGGTCTTAAGTTTTATTTCGGTGGGAACTTCAGGTATTTTTTCCTGGGAAACCCTTTTGCTTATTGGGGGCCTTATTGGTCTATGGATTTTATCCCGCAGTAGTTTTATAGAGAAAAAACTTGCTATTCTTATAGACTGGGCTCTGAAGAAATACACCAATCTCGACGTTCGCGATTATTCCAGTTTATTGCATTTATCTAACAATTATCGGGTTTCAGAAATTCTTGTGGAAAACCATGACTGGCTAAACAATAAAACCCTGCAGGAAGCGAAATTGCCAGAAGAAGGCATACTTGTTCTGGGGATTAGCAGGGAAAACGGAAAATTCATTGGTGCTCCAAGAGGAAACACGCAAATAAAAACCGGCGATACCATTTTGCTTTATGGCCGCGCCGCGCTTTTAGAATCTTTAGATGAAAGAATGGAAGGTTACAGCGGCAACCAGAGTCACGACGATGCCGTGAAAGAACAGAGTATTCTCTGGGAAGAAGAAGATCGGGAAGAGCGAAAAGAAAAACAGCAGGCCCAGGAAAGCTAATCGTTCAACAGCCTTTTTATCTGAGCCTGTTTTGATATATTTTCAGAAAAAGATGGGTAGACATTTTTCGCGCATTATTCTTCGCACGCTGCGCCAGTTCTCCTTCAAAAAGGGAATCAATAGTTTCAAACCATAAATTAAGCCAGATACCAAAATGATATTCACTAATGGCATTCTGGTTTTGCTCATCCACTTTATTATGAGCTTTTACAGGGTTACCCATATAGCTCCCTTTAAAGAACAGGTTGCTTTCCCAAAAATCTGTTAGTTTTTCAAAATGATGATCCCAATCGTTAATACTGTTATTAAAGAAAAAACCTATTTCTTCGTTTACACGAACTTTTTTATAGAATTCTGAAACCATTAAATAAACATCCTCTCTTGTTTTTATGTCCTGCTTCATTCCTTTTAAAAAAGATTCAAGATAATAAAGGCAGTGCTAACAAGGATGCTTATTATAAAAGAATTAAATACAAATTTTGGTTTCATCTGCGCAAGAACAGATGCATTGAACCACATCGCGACAATCACCACCAAAGAAAGTTCTATCATATTTATCAAGGTGTGGCCATTCATAAGAATTAGCATGGCAGCAATAGATCCTATACAGCTGGAAACTAAAATTCCCGTTGTTGCTCCTGCATAAAAATTCTCTTTAAAGTCAGATAAAGATTTCTCATAAAAATTCATAAGGCTTGTTTTTTAATTTCGATGCTAAAATAAAGGACATTTTTGTCCTAAAATATGATCAAAATCAGTTTATGCCCTTTTTTAGATAAAAAAAGACCGGTAAGCAATTAATTTCCAATAATTCGTATCTTTAAAAAACAACTACATAAAAACAACATTATGAAATACATCTTTTACCTTTTGTTTTTTCTGCTAGCCGTCCCTGCCAGTGCACAAAAGAAAATTCCTTCTCCCGAAAGTCAGATAAACACCGCTATTCTTGCTGCTCCCGAAGATAAAAGGGAGGGTGCCAAAGTTTATGGATATGATCAGGAAGGAAAAATGGTGGTATTGAGGGAAGGAAGCAATAATATGATCTGCCTCGCTGATGATCCTGATAAGGATGGAATAAGTGTCGCCTGTTATTCAAATAAACTAGAGCCTTTTATGGCCCGCGGAAGAGAACTTATAGCCGAAGGAAAATCTGAGCTGGAAAAGAGGGAAATCAGAAAAAAGGAAGTTGAAGCAGGTAAATTAAAAATGCCCGATACTCCCAGTACACTCTATATTTTTAGCGGTGATGAAGAAGATTACGATCCTGCAACAGGAGCCTTAAAAAATGGCAATTTTCGGTATGTGATCTATATGCCATATGCAACCGTCGAATCTACAGGGCTGGCAGATAAACCTGATGTTCCCGGGATGCCATGGCTTATGGAACCAGGCACTTATCGGGCGCATATTATGATCACTCCTCCTAAAAATGAGTAACTTTTAATTCTATTGAAACAATTATTATCATTTCTGATTATAATTGATTTTCGTCATACTTTTTATCCTCTTTTATGGTTATCTTAAAAGAGGATTTTTTATTACCTACTTTCAGAAGAGTCCAAATTGTAATGCCGCATCCTGATTAAAAAGTTGCAGGCAGTTTGCCCCATCTCAACGTAAAGTTGCTTTAATATTTTGTGTTTAATTTTTAATAAAAATGGAGATGAGAACAAAGATTTCTAACTGCTACGGCTGGGAAAGGCCCGAAATCATGCATAAATATTCAGTAATGTGGTGCTCAAGGCTGAATTTTATTTCCAAAGAACAGGAGTTCCTTACCCGAATGCTTAAAGAAAAAGTTTTTTTGATCATGGACTCCGATCTCACTGCCAAAGCAGAAAAACTTATAGAGCAACTTGATCATCTTAAAAAAGAAGCAATTTCACTTTTGCGCCAGGTCAACCTGCACAGGAACGGATTAAGGATTTTATTTGATAAAGTTACCCATGAGGAAGATTGGGATTATAAACATGCCCACAGGAAGTTAATGATTAAAATGCATGAATTCGACAGCAAAAACCAGGCTCTTAAAAAGGAAATTTTCCGCACCATCACCACAGCGATAAAACATCAAAAACAAAAGCGTTTATCTCTTTAAGCGGTAAGTGATTATTCATTTTTATTATAACTTTAGGAATTCAAATAGATTCCTATGTATAATTATTTCACAAGAATATCCCTTTTTTATATCCTTTTCCTACTTACAGCCAATGTTTTTTCTCAAAAAAACCTGATTATCAATACCGAAAATCGGGAACATATTTCCCTGAATGGCCAATGGCACTATCTTATTGATCCTTATGAAAATGGCTTTTATGATTACCGTTGGCAGGAAAGAAATGAAAATGATCCAGAAGCTTACTGGAATAAACCTGTAATAACCGATCCTTCTCAAAGGCGGGAACATCAGTATAAAAATGCGCCTACCTTAAAAGTTCCCGGTGATTGGAATTCCCAGGACTCTATTTTCACCTATTACGAAGGGACGGTTTGGTATCAGAGAAATTTTGACCTTCCAGAGATTTCCGAAGACAAACATTATTATCTCTATTTCGGAGCCGTAAATTATGAAGCTCACGTCTATCTTAACGGAAAAAAATTAGGCTCCCATAAAGGTGGATTCACTCCTTTTGATTTTGAAATTCCCAAAGAAATTTTGAAAAAAAACGACAACTTCCTGGTTGTCAAGGTTGATAATAAAAGGCATCCGGAGGAGATCCCTACTGTGAATACCGACTGGTGGAATTACGGCGGAATAACCCGTGATGTGAAATTACTGGTCCTGCCTGAAAATTTCATCAGCCAGTATTCCCTCCAACTTGATAAAGATCAGGATATACTGAAAGCTATCTCTTCGAAAAAATTTACCGTTAACGGATATCTGAAGCTCAATAATTCAGCAGCTGGCGAAGTTAGCCTTGAAATCCCGGAGCTGAATTTCAGGAAAAAGTTACATCCAGAAGCTGATAGTGTTCATTTCTCATTTCAGCTGAAAAATCTTAAGCTCTGGTCTCCGGAAAACCCTAAACTCTATAAGGTAAAATTGAAGCTCGACGACTCTGTTCTTGAGGATAAAATAGGTTTCCGAAAAATTGAAACTTCAGGAGACGATATTTTGCTAAACGGAAAAAAGATCTTTTTGCGTGGAATAAGTATTCACGAGGAAATTCCACAGGAATCCAGGAGAGCTAACAGCAAAGCAGATGCTGAACAACTTTTTGGATGGGCTCAGCAACTTAACGCCAACATGGTAAGACTGGCGCATTATCCGCACAACGAGTACATGACGCGTACAGCCGATTCCCTTGGAATGCTGGTATGGTCTGAGATTCCCGTTTACTGGACAATAGATTTCAAAAATGAAGAGGTTCTGAAAAAAGCTAAAAAACAGCTAAAAGAAATGATCATAAGGGACCGCAACAAAGCATCTGTGATCATATGGTCAGTGGGAAATGAAACCCCTGTAAGCCCTTCGAGAACTGCATTTATGAAAGAATTGATAGAAACAGGAAAAGAAATGGATGGCAGCCGATTAATGGCCGCGGCTTTAGAAGTAAATTACAATGAAGGCGTGAATTATATTGATGATCCGCTTGGAAAATATACCGATATCATTGCGGTTAATGAATATCTTGGCTGGTATGGTGGCCTACCCGACGCGGCGCAATCGGCGAAATGGAAAACGGCCTATGACAAACCCCTGTTCTTTAGTGAAACCGGTGCAGGCGCCAAAGCAGGATTTCACGCCGACAAACGAACGCGATGGAGTGAGGAATATCAGCAGTGGTATTTTGAAGAAACCATTGATATGATGAAACGTATGCCCGATAATTATACGGGAATGTCTCCATGGATCCTTGCCGATTTCAGATCACCCCGAAGAAATCATCCGGTCTATCAGGAAGGCTGGAACCGCAAAGGTTTGATAAGTAATGAGGGAGAAAAAAAGCTGGCTTTCTATATTCTGCAGGAGTATTATAAAGAAATGGAAGAAAAATATGATAAATAAGACAGTTCATCATTTGCAGAACAAATCTTAAAATAAGCAAAAATAATAGGTGGATTTATATGTTTTTGCAAACTTGAGTATCTTTCCGTATAATTTCCATTTTTAAAAGGAAATTTGGAAAAAACCAACTATAAAATACTTATAATTCTATGATTTTCTTTCAAACCAAAAATTTTACAAATGCTGTTCTTTCAGCAGTTTTGCTGGTCATATTTACTGCCTGCAATAATAATCCAAAAGAACAGGCAAAAGCAGAGAATACGGGAAATGACTCCCCCGTTGCTGTAAAGAATGAAACCGACCTCAAGTTACCTGAAGGTTTTGGAGCAACCGTTTTTGCCGATGATCTTGGCCAGGCCAGGCACCTGGCGGTAAATTCGAATGGAGATGTTTTTGTAAAACTCGCAGATGCCGATGACGGCGGGATAGTGATCCTTACCGATAAGGACAAAGATGGAAAATCAGATTCAAAAGAAACTTTCGGAGATTACGGAGGTACGGGAATAGCAATTAAAAATAACAAACTTTATGCTACCTCTAATTCTGCAATTTTCAGATATGACCTGAATGAAAGCGGTCTTCCTGTAAACAGGGAAAAACCTGATACCGTGGTTTATGGCCTAATTGATCGCAGACAACACAATTCCAAGTCGATCACACTGGACGAAAGTGGCCATATTTATGTGAATATTGGCGCGTATTCCAATGCCTGCCAGGTGAAGGACAGAACGAAAGGTTCTCCCGGAAGACGCCCCTGCCCTATTCTTGATTCCGCCGGTGGAATTTGGAGATTTGAAGCAGATAAGCTTAAGCAAACCTATGACGGGAATTCCAGGTATGCCACCGGACTTCGAAACGTGGTAGGCCTTGACTGGAATTCAAAAGCCAACCAGTTATTCGTAATGCAGCATGGTCGCGATCAGTTGCACGGATTATTTCCTGATCTATACACCGAAGAAGAATCAGCTGTACTTCCGGCCGAAACCATGTATGCCATAGATGAAGGTGATAACGCCGGCTGGCCTTATATTTATTATGATCAGCAAAAAAATAAAAAGCTTGTAAATCCCGAATATGGCGGTGATGGAATAAAAGAAGGCAGTGACGAATATATAGATCCGGTAATGGCCTTTCCCGGACATCTTGCTCCCGACGGATTGCTGTTCTATACCGGCGATATGTTCCCGGAACGTTACAAAAACGGAGCCTTTATCGCGTTTCATGGTTCATGGAATCGTGCACCCCAACCTCAGGAAGGATATTACGTGGTATTTGTTCCTTTCGAGAATGGTAAACCTTCAGGCGACTGGGAAATCTTTGCAGACGGATTTGCCGGAACCGAAAAGATAGAATCTCCAGGCGATGCCAAACACCGTCCGGTAGGCCTTGCACAGGGACCCGATGGAGCTTTATATGTTTCAGATGACGCCAGTGGAACTGTTTTCAGGATCACTCATTAAACTTTAGTCTATGAAAAAAATCATTTTTGTTTTTATTTTTTCAGTAGCCGGGATCGTGTCTTGCAAAAATTCAGAAAAAAAGCAGACTTCTGTTGATGAAATGGATAAGGCCATGGCAGAAGAAAAATCGGCTGCTCCCCGTGATAATGCCGCGCAGGAAGAAGGAAAAGCGATTTTTACCCAATATTGCGTAACCTGTCACCAGGCGAATGGCAGCGGTGTTCCAAATTTGAATCCGCCGCTAAAACAAACCGAATATGTTTTGGGTGAAAAGGACCGGCTGATTGGAATTCTTCTGAACGGATCTTCAGAAGGTCTTGAAATAAAAGGAAAAACCTATTCCAATAATATGCCTTCTTTTGATTATCTAAGTGACCAGCAAATTGCCGATGTTCTTACCTATGTTCGAAGCAATTTTGGAAATGATGCTTCGGCGGTGAGCGCGGCAGAGGTGAAAACCGCAAGGAAAAAAAATAAAAATTAGCTTTTGAGATAAATTCAGAAGGACCAATATTTTTATTTAGAAAACTGCTTTTTTTATCTTTTGCTATTATGATGAAGGTCATAATCTTCTGAAGATTCTTTCCGTAACTTCAGCTACTTAATCATTTGCAATGAACAGGAGTCGGGAAGTCATAAAATCTTCAGGAGAAAAAGCAATTTTTTCACCTGCAAAACTTAAAAGATCCCTTCTGAAAAGCGGGGCCGATGAAAAAACGGCAGGAAGGGTTCTCAGGGAAATATCTGATGAACTCTATCCCGGAATTTCTACCAAAGAAATTTACAACCGCGCATTTTCAATGCTGAAAAAATGCGGGGATTCCTACGCTTCCAGGTACAGTCTCAAAAAAGCCATTTATGAATTAGGCCCTACAGGATTTCCTTTTGAAAAGTTCATTGGGGAAATAATGAAAAGAGAAGGTTTCGAGGTGAAAATAGACCAACTGCTTGAAGGTAATTGCGTCACTCACGAGGTTGATGTAGTGGCTTTTAAAGCTGGAAAAAGGTATTTGGCAGAATGCAAATTCCACAGTGAGGAAGGCAAAAACTGCGATGTGAAGGTCCCTCTGTACATTTATTCCCGGTTTCAGGATATACACGCTGCCGGGAAAAAGAATGGAAAAGCCGAAGGTCAGGGATGGGTTGTCACCAATACCAGGTTTACTGAAGATGCCCTTCAATATGGACGCTGCATGGGATTATACCTTTTAAGCTGGAATTATCCGGAAAAAATGAGCCTTAAAAAGCGCATAGATGACCTGAAGCTTTATCCTGTGACCATTTCAACACTACTTTCTTTGGAAGAAAAGCAGTTTATGCTGGAAAGGGGAATCGTATTGGCGAGTCAGTTGTTAAAAAACGAATATTTACTTGAACATCTGGGAATTTCGGAAAAAAGGAAAAGAAGGATCCTCAGTGAATTCAATAGTATCTGTAATAGCCATGAAAAAGCTTAATATTCAATTTTTGGGCGCGGCGGGCACCGTCACCGGGTCTAAATTTCTTGTAGAAACCGATCATTTAAACATCCTTATCGACTGCGGATTTTTCCAGGGGCTCAAAGAGCTGCGCTTAAAAAACTGGGAAGATCTCCCAGTAAATGTTTCCAAAATTGATTATGTACTTCTTACCCATGGACATCTGGATCATACCGGCTATCTTCCCAGGTTGATATCCCAGGGATTTAAAGGGGTGATCCTGGGGAATGCCCCTACTTTGGAAATAGCTGAGATCATTCTAAAAGATACAGCGCGCATCCAGGAAGAAGAAGCCGAAAAAGCCAATAAAGAAGGTTTTTCCAAACATCATCCCGCGCTTCCGCTTTATACTTTGAAAGATGCAGAGGAGACCCTAACTTTCTTCCGAATTTTTCAAAGCGGGGAATGGAACGAACTCGGCGAAAAGGTAAAATTCAGGCATCGTTTAGGAGGTCATATTTTAGGGGCCGGTTTTATTGAACTGGAGGTGGACGGAAAACTGCTCCTGTTCTCGGGAGACCTGGGACGACAAGAAGACCTGCTTTTAAATGCCCCGGAAAAACCAGAATGGGCAGACTTTCTATTTCTTGAAAGCACCTATGGGGACAGGCTTCATCCTGAAGAAAATGTAGAAAAAATACTTGGTGACAATATACGGGATATGATCTATGAAAATGGCATCATGCTCATTGCCTGTTTTGCCGTGGAGCGGCTCCAGTTAATAAGCTATTTGCTGTGGAAGATGTTTCAAAAAAATCAAATTCCAAATGTCCCGATATATATTGACAGTCCCATGGGCGTGGATGTTACCGAGCTATTCGGCAATTTTCAGCATTTTCATAAAGTGGAAAACTCCGAATTTTCTGCAATGAAAAATCATTTCGAACTGGTAAGTTCTTACAAGCGTACCTGGGAGATCATAGATGAACAAAGACCCAGAATAGTGCTCGCCGGCAGCGGAATGCTTAGCGGTGGCAGAATTTTAACCTACCTCTCCAAATTTATAGATAAACCCAACACCAGGCTGGTTTTAACGGGCTATCAGGCAGAAGGAACACGTGGTCGAAAAATCGAAGAGGGGGCTGAAGAAATCAAGATCTGGGGAAAATATTATGAGGTGAAAGCAAAACTGGTAAAAATTGAAAGTCTCTCAGCGCATGCCGATCAAAAAGAGTTACTGGATTGGAGTAAAAACATTAAAAATATACCGGAGAAAGTGTTTTTAGTGCATGGCGAAAAAAATGCAGCAACTACTTTAAAATCCAGGCTGGAAGTTGAAAATAATTGGAAAGTGAGGATTCCGGAGCTTTACGAAAAAATTAATCTTTTCCCATAATCTTTTTTTGAAAAGCATCTGAAAACTGATAAATATCATTCTTTTTTTTCGGGTAGGAGCCTATATTAGTTAGCTTAATTTGTTTAAATAATTAAAATTGTAGGTTATGTCATTAGTAAAATCTAACAAGAGAAGATTTCCCTGGATGAATGGCGACAGTAAAGCGCCCTGGGGCCTGGAAGATCTTTTTGATGACGACTTCTTCAAAATTAAAAGAAGTTTGCCAGCAATGAATGTTAAGGAACATGAAGACGATTTTGAAATTGAATTTGCCGTCCCCGGTTTCTCAAAAGAAGATTTCGAGGTGAGCATTGAAGATGATCTTCTCTATGTTTCTGCCGAAAAAAGTCAGGAAGAAATTGAGGATGAAGACGATTTCACCAGAAAAGAATTCAGTTATTCCAATTTCCACCGTACCCTCCAGCTTCCAAAAAGTGTAGATGTATCTAAAGAAGTCAAAGCAAACTACAAAGATGGTGTACTTCGATTAAGACTTCTGAAAGAAAAAGAAGCAATTAAAAAAAGCCGAAAACAGATTAAGGTATCATAAAGCTGTTTAGTTAGGTTTTTAAAGGTGGAGACCGCTCAAGCATTCATTTTTTCATTTATTAGTAAAAAGTATTTGAGAAAATTGAAGTTATAGCGGTCTCTTTTTTTTCCGCCACTTATTCTTAAAATTAAAAGCCTTGAAACTTTTTTTGAATTTTCTTTAAATGAGTAAAAGCCTGTATCGTCCACACGAATCGAGGGAAAACACCGTTTTGTTTCCCGCTTTTAAAGAGAGAGTTTCAAAAAATGAATATGATGCTTTAGGCGAGGATTTTGAGAAGAAAGAGCATGTGAAATTTGGCGAGGATGGTTTCGATCATATAGTTACCGAGGTAGCTGAAATTGAAAAGTAGCCGGGATTTTACGATCCTGATCAGTTTACTCCCAAAGCCAGAATGGTTTCTTCAATAAAAATAATCCGCAACTCTTTACTGTAACCATTGTTACTGTTTAATTCAGGCCTTCCGCGTAAATTTGAGAATAAATAATTCTTATGAAAACTTTAGGGCTAATCGGCGGGACTTCCTGGCACTCCAGCATTGTATATTACAGGCTAATTAATGAAATGGTAAGTGAACAAATTGGTTCACAGGCCAATCCCGAGTTAATTCTTTACAGCATCAATATTGAATTAATGAGAGAGCAGAACAGGAATAAAATCAATGCCAAATACCTTGAAGTCTCTTTAAAACTGCAGGAAGCAGGCGCAAAAGCAATTGTTATTTGCGCTAATACACCTCATATGACCTACGCTTATATTCAGCCAAAATTAGACATTCCTGTCCTACACATTGGAGAAGCCATTGGCAGGGAGGCAAAAAAACGGAATTTGAAGAAATTAGGTCTGCTTGGAAATAAACCTACCATTACCGGCAATTTTATACCAGATTATCTGAAAAAAGAATTTGGAATCGAAACCATTATTCCTTCAGAAGAAAATATTCTCCAATCCCATCATTTTGTATCTAAAGAACTTACCCAGGGAAAATTTACCGCGGAAGCTAAAAATTTCTATATCCAACAGATCAATGATCTCAGGAAGCATGGTGCCGATGGAGTGATACTGGGCTGCACCGAGCTGCCAATGCTGCTCGAACAGGAAGAAGTTGAGGTGCCGCTAATCTCCACAACACAACTTCATGCAAAACTGGCAGCCGATTTCATTTTAAATGATTAGTTGAATAGGTACATTATTAATTCAGCCTTTCTCCATGCTGTGAATGGTCCAATCCTAATTCTTCATGTCCTTCTTTTACCCGCAGAGGCAGGATCAAATCGGTGATCTTATACAAAAGAAGGCTTCCGAAGAAGGTAAAAATAGCGACAATGACCAGGGCTAAAAGATGGTATAAAAAGGTTGTGGGATCGCCGTAAATCAATCCCTTGTCTTTGGCAAGTATGCCGGTCAGGATCATTCCCACGATGCCTCCCACACCGTGGCTGGGAAAAACATCCAGGGTATCGTCAATAGTGGTCTTTTTATGAAATCTTATCACCAGGTTACTCACCAGTGCCGCTACAAAACCAATAAAAATACTTTGTCCCAAGGTCACAAAACCAGCCGCGGGAGTGATAGCAACAAGTCCTACCACCGCACCGATACAGGCTCCCATAGCCGACATTTTTCGGTTTAAGAAACGGTCAAAGAAAATCCATGTTAGCATACTGGTAGCCGAAGCAAGATTTGTGTTGGTCAAAGCGATCACCGCATCTTCATTGGCACCAAAAGCAGATCCTGAATTGAATCCGAACCAGCCGAACCAAAGGAGCCCGGTACCAAGTATCACAAAAGGAATATTAGATGGATCATCTGAAATATTCTTCCGTTTCCCCAGATACATTGCGCCTGCCAGTGCAGCAAAACCAGCAGACATATGCACCACCGTTCCGCCGGCAAAATCGAGCACGCCCCATTTGTGAAATAATCCATCAGGATGCCAGGTCATGTGGGCAAGAGGCGAATAAATAAACAGGGAAAATAATACCATAAAAAGAATATAACTTCTAAAGCGGATCCTCTCGGCAAAACTTCCTGTTATAAGCGCAGGCGTTATTATGGCGAATTTCAACTGGAATAAGGCAAATAATAAAAATGGAATGGTCGCGGCAAATTGCGGATTTGGAGAAAGGGAAACATTCCGGAAATTAAAATAGGTAAAAGGATTGCCGATGATTCCATAAATACTATCTCCAAAAGAGAGGCTAAAACCCACCAAAACCCACACTATACTTATTACTCCCAGGGCCACAAAACTTTGCAACATCGTGGAAATGATATTCTTCCGACTTATCATTCCGCCGTAAAAGAACGCCAGCCCAAAGGTCATAATAAGAACAAGTGCGCTGGAAACGATCATCCAGGCCGTATCACCCTTGTCAATTGCATCATGAAATTCGTTTACCTGATAAGGAGAACTAAATACAAGGCTTATTATCACCAGGATAATCAATACGATGAAATTCATCTTTTTGGCCATACCTAAAATATTTTAAGGCAGCTAATTTAAAAAAGACAAGGACTATTTATAGAAAACAGAAGTTTTGTGTCTAAAAAGTTAATAACAAAGCATTTAATTCATCTCTTTAACAAATCAGAAAAAATTTCATTAAAAATATTAGAAGGTCGTTTTACCCGCTTCATAATTTCAAAATCGGAAAAAACAGGAGATAATTTTGCTTTTTACGCAAAAATTCCAGGTTCAAGGTCAATGTTTATAACTTTTTAAGTTTACACCCCCTATTTAAAAGGGTCAAAATTAACTTCAGATAAATATTCAATAATAAAACCCTTATATTAATAGGGTTATTTTGATTATTTCAAATTTCTTATAAACAAAAATTCTGATAAAAATACTTCGATGAAAATGACATTTATCATATTTCTTAAAGGCTTATTTAAATAGCTTTACTACTGCTAAATCCTTTCAGATTCAGGACATAGAAGTCTTCAGTTAATTATTTACAACAGGATTTTCTGATTCCCCGGTCTGATCGCAAGTATTAGCAAACAACTAAAACTTCTTGTCATGGTACCTAAAAAGAATTCCAGGGCAGACCTTTCCCGGAATAGTGTCATCTACTTTCAAATTGGTTTAATAATCGTTCTTTCCATTTCTTATGCAGGATTAGAATGGAATTTTGAACATAAGCAGAATTATGATCTGCAGCAGGTTGAATTTACTGCAGAGAATTCTATTGATGTTCCTGTAACTGAATTGAAACAGTTGCCGCCGCCGCCCCCGCCACCACCCGCACCAGAAATTATTGAAGTGGTGCAGGATAACCTTGAAATTAAGGAAACGGAAATAAAATCTACAGAAACCAGTCAGGACGAGAAAATAGAAGTTGCTGAAGTAGCTGATATTCGGGACGAAGAAATAACTGAAGAAATTGAAGACGTTCCTTTTGTAGCTATCGCTAATGTGCCCTTATACCCTGGATGTGAAAACGAAAAAGACAATGAAGCTAAAAAGAAATGCATGTCAAAAAAAATAGAAGATTTTGTTCAACGGGAGTTCAGAACTGAAATAGGCTCAGAACTCGGGCTTACCGGAATCAACAAGATCTATGTGGTTTTCAGAATAAATGAAAAAGGCATGGTTAGTAATATTCAGGCTCGAGGACCTCATAAAGCCCTGGAAGCCGAAGCCGAAAGGGTTATAAAACTATTGCCCCCAATGATACCCGGAAGACAGCGAAATCACCCTGTGGGTGTGATCTATACGCTACCGATTATTTTTGATGTAAAAGTAGCTATCTAACGATGATTTTTATCATAGCAATTAATCTTTTTCCAGTGTAACTTCATAAAAATTAAACTTTCAAGCCATGTTAGAATTACGCATGAGACCCAAAAACAATTACATCTTTGAAACCGATTGGGATGAATTGTACGTGTTAACCGAACACTGGATGAGCGATTTGCAATTCTATGCAGATGACCTCAGGTTCTTCCGACATCTAATCGATAAATATTTTATCTGGATCAAGGAACAGGAAAACCAGCGCGAGGTAGAAAAAATCCTTTTTTCAGTAATTGAACTTACCGACGCCGCTCAGGACTTATTAAAAAAAACGGCTAAGCACCGGGACCATATCAAAGATATCCTGGAAGAACCTTTCACTTATGATTCCCAAAAATTCAGGGAAGAACATCAAAAGCTGGAAGATGAGATCTCAGATTTCATAAAAAGCTGCAGGAAACAGAGAAAAGAAGTCTTTTCGGTTATAGAGCACGTCATTGATAAAGAAGGACTGCAGGAAATTATCACTTAAAATATAAGATCATGGGCGAAATAGCAACCTCCAGACGCCTCATTACCATTTATTACCATCCCGATTCCATCAGGGCGAAAAAAGCCATTGCCTTTGCCAGGGCTGAAGGTCTGGAATTGCAGGAAGTGAATATTTTAAAAACAAAATTAACAGGAACGCAGATAGCCGAAATTGCTGACAGGCTGCACCTGGAAATCAAAGATTTGATCAATCAGGATCACCTGGCTTATAAGGCAATTTATAAGCCTGCTGATTTATCTTCGGAAGACTGGATAAAACTTATTCAGCACCATCCGGAAATCATGAAACAACCAATCGCCATTAGCGGGAAAAGAACGGTTCTTGTAGAAACACCTTCAGATATCATTAAAATTTAAATTTCTTTCAATAAGCAGATTTAGAAAGTACAAATTTCAAGCATTTCCAGCGCACTACTGCTGATCTTCATCTTTCTCTTTTGCACCTGTGACAAAGGAGTATGTTTTATTTTACCACTTATTGAGCTTACCATCACATTGCTTTTGCCCTCGAGCAGGCTTTGAACTGCCCATACCCCGAATTTTGTGGCCAGGATGCGGTCAAAAGCCGAAGGAGCACCACCTCTCTGGATATAACCCAGAATGGATACCCGAATCTCCCTTTCGGGTATTATTTCTTTCAGTTTTTTACTAACCGAGAATGCGCCCCCAGACTCATCGCCTTCTGCTACCACGATAACCAGCGGTTTCTTCTTTTCTATATGTTTTTGAATTTGACCGGTAAGGTAGACCATATCCATATTAGTTTCGGGGATCAGAATTCCTTCGGCTCCGGTAGCCAGGCCGGTGCCATAGGCAATATATCCTGCATCCCTTCCCATCACTTCAACGATAAAAACCCGATTATGAGAAGTGGCTGTATCGCGAATATTATCGATCGCCCTTACTGCTGTATTTAAAGCAGTATCATAGCCTATGGCGAATTCGGTGCCCGAGATATCATTATCTATGGTTTTGGGGATCCCTATAATGCCTATTTCGGGATATTCTTCTGAAAAAATTTGCGCTCCCGTAAGAGAGCCGTCTCCGCCGAGAATGATCAATTTTTTTACTTCATTTTTTCGTAGGTTTTCGAAAGCCTGTTTCCTGCCCTCTTTGGTCTGAAAAGATTCACTCCTGGAAGTTTTTAAAATAGTACCTCCAAGCGCATTGATATTTCCCAATTCTGAAAGTTTTAAAGGAAAGAAATGATTTTTTACAAGTCCTTCATATCCAGATTCCACCCCCATTATTTCATGGCCATAGAAGGCGGAAGCATGCACAACGGCGTTGATACAGGCGTTTAAACCGGGAGCGTCTCCTCCCGAAGTGAGTACAGCAAACTTATCCATAACTAAAATTTTAAAGCAATGTGTAAACAGTCACTTCTTATTCCTGCTAAGGTTTGGTAACCAGAGAACGCAATGGTGAGTCTCAGGAATAATAAGGCTTATAAAATCATTTTATTGATTTCAGCTGTTTATATGAGTAAATTACTCATTAAAAATATTCTAAAACCACTTGAAAAACAATGATTTAAATCAGTAATAAATTATTTGGATGGAAAATTAATCCTCATTTTCGAATTGAAGTAGATAATCTCAAATACAAAAAAAGGGTAACTATATGATTTACATATAATTACCCTTTATTTTAATTTTTAACCTAAAGGTTAAAAGTCGGGAAGATCCAGAGTTTCTTATTACCCGGCTCCTTTTATTTTATTAAGTACAGAGGATTTTTCAGTATTTCAAATGTTAGTTAAAATCTTCTTCTTTTTTAAGAAGAGACCATTTTTCTTGAGAAAAAAAGTTGGCTGGATTTCCAGGTAGCAGCATTAAATTGTATTAAACTCATAGAGTTTATGGTATCTATAATAGTATAGCATAGAAAATTGAAAGAATATTTTTACCTGTTGGGGTTATTTAAAATCGATTTTTTTTACAAAAATTAATAATCGTTAAGGAGTTTTGATTCGGAATTATTATTATTTCAAAATGTACTCAAACAAAAGTTAAATTTTTACAGATATTTGATATAATTGAAAATCATATTACTTTTTTTCACGTTATTGTTTATCAGAAAGCAATTTAATTTTATGGAGTAATTTTACTTTTCTAACTAACTTTTAAATTTTAATACTTTTAATTCAATTCCCGGATAGTTTCTCTAAATACCGGCGATTACCTGTCTCTAAAAGTTAGATTTGTAGGAAATTTACCCCTGAATATACAGGTTTTGAAAGTCTTCTAAAGGGATGAAGATGGCTTTTTATTCTCTTTATTTCAGCGATCCATAGGAAAAAATGCTTCAAAGAAGTATTGATTATTAAATTTTCTATGAAGACTATCGCTGTATTTTTAAACATACTTGGGAGAAGACTATTCTTTGGTCTGAGTATTTTTCTTTTTTTCCAGTTTTCAAATCTCCAGGCACAAACCAGTACCCAGACTATTCCGGCAGGTTCTTTCGCAGTCAATATGGGAGTTACTCCCCAAACCATTGGCAACGGCCTGAAACCTTATGGAATGTTGTATGATCTTATCAAAAATTACAACGTTCCCATACAATGGGTTATAAATCCTACAAAAGCTAAAGATGGAATTGATTTTACTCATAATGGAGTAACCTATCGCGGAGGAACCTTTATTATAAGATCTGAATACCGCTCTGCCGCGGTAAATGGCAGAATTGCATACTGGCAATCATTAGGAGTTGTGGGAAACACTACTATTTCCAGCCTCTCCTTGCCTGTTTACACTACCTTAACCTCAGTCCCAAGATTTACCCTTGATTTTAAAAACGGTTCTATTGCTGCAGGTTACCTGGCCAATGCCGGAATTCCTACTTCAGCCGCCACTTATAAATATCCTTCTGAATTAACTTCCTGTGACGACATTTTCACAATGCCACACGCCGATCCGGTCTGGTCTACCCACGGAAATCTCTTGTACTGGAATGAAACTTATAAGGGAGCAATTTGGGCTGCATGCCATGCCGTTAGCGCACTTGAAGATATGTTCAATCCGGCAGACCCTTCTCAGCAAACCAATTTCCTTTCAAAAAAGACGCAGCAGGCTTCAGGAACCGGCCCTTATTTTCAGAATGCATTATTGCTTTGGGGAAATCACAGCGATCCCTCTCCTCCTTTTATAACCACCAATCCTACAAGCCCTATAATGCAATTTATGGGCGTCACCGATCCTGCACATTTAAATGGTTCAGAACAGGTTTATTTACCGGTTCCGGGTGGTGGATGGAGAGCAAGCACGAATATTTTTGTTTATGATCCCACGCAGGTAAACGTTCCGGCAAATTCCCCGGGAGAAGCCGCGATCATAGCCTATGGCCCTGCTTTTGGTGATTCGAACAGAGGTAAGGTCATGTACGAATCGGGTCACAATCACAATAAAGGAACTTCAGGTGATGTCGCTGCACAAAGGGCTTACCTGAATTTTGCATTTTTGACCACCCAGGAAAAGAATCCGGTTATTACCACAAGTAATATTCCCAGTATGCCTGAGGGGGGAATAACTTATAACAATCTTACAGCTAATATAACCTCTTCTATTCCATCGGGCCCATATCTTTACGAGTGGACTTCCAGTTGTGGTGGCACTTTCTCTAATCCTTTTGGTGTTACAACAAGCTTTACGCCTTCGCAAGTAACATCAAATACCCCTTGTGTTATCCAGGTAAAAGTTACTGATGCCTGCGGAAGGGTTACCTTTAAATCAGCTGAAGTTACCATAGTCCCCGGACCGCGTCCTCCAATTGCCAATAACGATTCGGCTCAAATTGCTGCAGGATGTTCTTCTGATATTACTCCGGTTTCTATAAATATTCTGGCAAATGATAGCGATCCAGATGGGGATCCGCTTACCACAAGATTAATAAATCCAGGTAATCCGTCTCAGTACGGAACTACCTTTACTACCGGTGAAGGAACCTGGACACAGGTCGCCAACGGACAGGTAACCTTTGAGCCAGCCACAAATTTTGCCGGACAGGCGTCGATTAGTTACCAGGTTTGTGACAATACTCCATCGGGCTCCCCTTATAACGGACCATTATGTTCTATTGCAACAATCACCGTAAGTGTTGGAACTCCTGATGTAAATGGCTGTTATCCTAACAGTGTTTACGGTGTTCAGGAGTCGTCTTTGATCACACTCGATAATTTTGTAAGTGGAACAACCGGAAGTCTTGGAGGTACGGCCTTAGACGATGCTGAAGGCACTTATACCACGGCAAATACCGATTATCTTAACCTCGGAACTAATACCAACAATAACATTATTCTATCCATAGGCAAGACTTTAAGAGCCAAGGATAGAATTATTCTGGATTGGTCAAAAGGAGGTTCAACTTCGTCGTCAATTAAATTAGAATATGGAAGCTCTTCTACCGGTCCATGGACCACTGCGGCAACTTACACGAATACCATCAACGGTACCGGAGCTACTGCAGACCAGGAGAATACTTTTGCTCTTCCCTCAGGAGCTACTGGAGTAACTTATATTAGAATAAGCTATGCCAGCGGGACGGCTGTTTGGTTGGATGCCGTTCGATATGAATATCTTAATTGCGTTCCCAGAATTCCTGCAACAGAGAATGATCAGATTACCGTTCTACAGGATGTCCCAACCAATATTGATGTACTTTCAAACGACACCGATCCTGCTGGTAGTACCCTAACCATAAAAAGAATTATTAGCTATCCTACCTACGGAAAAGTCAGCGTCAATCCTGACAATACTATTACCTATGTCACCAATTCGGGAATTACGAGCACTAGTGATTCGTTCACCTATGAAGTTTGTAATACCGAAGGATATTGCAAGACTTCAACGGTTTCTATAAGTATCAAGCTCCACAATTGCTCACCGGGACAATACAAGACAGCAGATGTATCTGGAACTATTACCAAGTTTTTCCAGTATCAGTTTTCAGGAACAAATGCAGCAACGGCCAATTCCGCAGCTACCAATTTTAGAGATTCTTATTTAAGGAAAGATCAGGCAACTAATAACTTCGGAAAAGTCAATACCATTGAAATTGGTAAGCTCAGTACAGCCAATACAAATAATGCAAGAAGAGGAGTTTTTTATTATAATATTTCAGAAATTCCTACCACTGCAATAATACAATCTGCGTCTTTTTCATTGCTTAAAAACGGGGGTGATTCCAATAGCCAAATCATCAATCTTTATCCGTTAACAAATCCAACAAATATAACTGTTCTACCAACCTGGGAGGAACTACAAACTACCTGGAATATAAGAAAAACAGGAATTAACTGGTCTACCGCCGGTGGTGATTTTACTACTTCTATTTCGAGTAGCACCGAAGTCTTATCCTCCAAAATAAGATACAACTGGAACGTTACAAATATTGTTCAAAATTGGGTGGATGGAACAAGTACAAATTATGGTTTCCTTGCTAAAACCAGCGAGACATTGGATAAAAGACATGTTTTCGCTTCAAAAGAAAATGGAACTATACCTAACAGGCCTTATTTAACAGTAACTTACGTTTTACCGTCAGACTGTAAAGCGTTGGTTAACAGAGCCCCACTGGCAAATCCTGACTTCGCAACTACTACTGCTACAGCTCCCATTTCTATCCCTGTGCTGGCAAATGATTTTGATGTGGATGTAGCTCCGCTTCCTAATACGCTAAGTATTAGTAATCCCTCAGTTTCAATTACCGGAGGAGGAACTGCGGTGAAAGATCCCAATAACCCCAATAGAATATTATACACTCCTAATCCATCGTTTACCGGAACAGCCAAAATAACTTATACCATCACTGATGGTTCCCTGACCGATACTTCGGTTATTTATGTCACAGTTTTAAATTCACCACCTGTAGCTAATGACGGAGCAGTAACCTTATACAACTATCAAAGTGCTACTTTCAATATTACAAATAATGTTAGTGACGCTCAAAATAACCCATTACAAGCTCCGGTTATAACTATAAATGCTCAACATGGTGAAGCTACCATATCGAATGGGATCCTAACCTATACACCAGAGGCCGGATATTTTGGCAGTGATAGTGTTACTTACCAGGTTTGTGAGGCTCCAAACAGTACAGATTGTAATGCTACCCCCCTTTGTGATACAGGTACTGTTACTTTTACCATTCAGAACGCGCCTCCTACCTACACTAATAATATCAGTGTAAGCACTACCCAATGTCAGCCTATCTTAATAGATGTTTTAAGTTTAGGCGGATTCTCAGATCCTGAAGGAGCTCCATTAAAAATCACCAGTGTAAGCAATGTTACAGGCGGAACCATTGTAAATAATAACGGGCAGACGCTTACTTTTAATCCTGCAAGCGGATTTACAGGTACAGCCACCTTTACTTTTACCGTTTGTGACTTAAGCACTCCAAGTGCATGCACAACAGTTACCAGTTCTGTAGTTATCGTACAAAGCGGAACTCCTCAAAACCTGGCACCTGTTGCAAATCCCGATTTTGGAGAACCTGCTTTTATTGGCGATGTATCTTATATTCCTGTCCTTGCGAATGACACAGATCCTGAAGGTTCTGAACTTACACTTTCCCTTCCTTCAAATCTAAACATGGTTCCAGCCAATGCAGGTACTGTGCAAGTATCGGGAAGACAAGTTGTTTTTATCCCAAATTCCGGCTTTACAGGTCAGATTTCTTTTGATTATCAGGTATGTGATCAGGCACCGGAAGTTTCTCCCAACTGCGCTCCATTACCTTCAAAATGTTCAATTGGAAGAGTTACCACGTATATTTTAAATCAGGCGCCATTTGCGAGCGACGACAATTTCAGGGCCGCATACAATTTGCCCTCCACATTTAATGTGCTTAACAATGATCTCGATCCAGACGGACAACCAATTACATTAACTTCATTTGGACCAAATTCAGGAAGTTTAACATCCTCATCTGGAACTGCAACTACTTCGCAGGGCGGAACTATACAATTGGTTAATGGTCAAATTCAATACATCCCGCCCACAAATTTTTCAGGCACCGATAGTTTTGTGTATCAGATATGTGATAATGGATCCCCTTCCTTGTGTTCGTTAGCCACAGTAACAATTCAGGTAGGTCAGCCCATTGACCTATCATTAGCCATGACCGCATCTACCACCACTACAACGGTTGGTGGGCAGGTAACCTTTACCCTTACGGTATCCAACAGTGCTTCTTATGGGCCAGCTACAGGAGTTTCAGTTTTGGCTCAATTACCTTCAGGTTTAAGCTTTGTAAGCACAAACAGTACAGCATATAACTCCTCTACCGGAACCTGGTATATAGGATCTCTGGCTCCGGGAGCGAGCAATACCATTACGGTTACCGCTCAGCTCACTTCAGCCGAAGGCGCAACATTTATTGCGGAAGTTGCTTCTGCCAAAGAAGTAGATGTTGATTCTACTCCTTTTAACCGCGTGGTTACAGAAGACGACTATGCATCGGTAACCATTAGTACTTTAAGCCTTGCCGGTTCGGTCTATAACGATTTGAACGGCCTTTCAAATAATCTGATTGACGGTAGTTTAATTGGATCAGCCGGGACGACTCCCCTATACGTAAGTTTGGTTAATCCTTCAACAAATACTGTAATTCAGACTGTTCCAGTAAGCTCTTCGGGAACTTACCTATTTAATAATCTTACAGCAGGTTCTAATTACACGGTGGTCTTGAACACTTCTTCCACAGGTTCGGCAACCCCTCAATTACCTACAGGATGGATTAATACTGCTGAAGGATCTACGGCAACGGGTGACGGTACACCTAATGGAAGCTACAGCATAACAAATTTCAGCAAAACAACGCCAAATGTCAATTTTGCAATTCAGCAGACTATTGATATTTCCCTTACCAAAACCGTAAGTAATTCGACTCCGCTGGTAGGCGATTTTGTAACATTTACCATAAGAGTTAGTAATGCCGGTCCCGGTAACGCGACCGGAGTAGTTATACAGGATGTGGTACCAAACGGGTATTCCAACATATCGAATATTAGCGCTGGGGGAACATTAACTTCCGGCACTTTAACCTGGAATAATATAAGCGTAAGCAGTGGCACCTTTATGGATCTTACTTTTACTGCACAGGTGACCAGCCCATCAGCTGGAACAAATTATTCGAATACAGCTACTTTCGTAAGCGCATTTCAGGCAGATAGTAATAACACTAACAATTCAGGAACCCAGAATCTTTCACCTAAAACGGCAGATTTAGCCATCACAAAAGTCATAAGTACGTCTTCTCCGCTGGTAGGAAGCACCATTAATTTCACCATAACCGTACAAAATAACGGGCCCGATGCAGCTTCACAAATTGTGGTTTCCGATCAGTTGCCAAATGGTTATACTTATGTTTCTGACAATGGAGGTGGTGCCTATAATAATAGCACGGGAATTTGGAATATTTCGGGACCCATTGCCAACGGAAACAGTATTTCATTAGTAATAACAGCTAAGGTAAACGAACCTTTCTCAGGTGTTAATTACCAGAATAGTGCCTCCATTGCATCACTCAAAGAATATGATCCGTCTGCCGGAAATAATAGTTCATCAGTAACGGCCACTCCGGTATCCAATCCTTCCTGGACACTTTCTAAAGTCAGCACCACAAATCCTTCCACTTTTTCAACAGTGGGAACTACTTTAAATTATACTATTTCACTTACAAATACAGGAAATGTTTCAATTTCGGGAATAGTGGTAAACGATCCTGGAGCCAACAATTCTCCTACTTATGTCTCTGGAGATTTGAACGGAAATAGCAAGCTCGATGTGAATGAAGTTTGGATTTATTCGGCGAGTTATCTCACAACACAGGCCGATTTAAATGCAGGTAAATACAGCAACACGGCTACTGCTTCCGGAACTCCCGCAGGAGGATCATTAAGCAATGCCACTGGCACGTCGACCGTTCTTGCAGAGCAAAAACCTTCATTTACGATCACTAAAATTGCCAATGAAAGCACCTATAATAAAGTAGGTGATATTCTTACTTATTCGTTTGTAATTACCAATACCGGAAATGTAACTTTAAACAATGTTACGGTTACAGATCCGGGCTTATCAGTTTCCGGAAGTCCTATTTCTCTTGCTCCCGGCGAAAATAACTCAACTAACTTTACAGCATCGTATACCATCACCCAAAGTGATCTTGATAATGGTTTACATACTAATACGGCACAGGTTTCAGGAAGTTATACCAATGCCGACAATCAGGTTCAAACGATAACTACCTCCGGTTCAAAAACCGTTAATGCTACCCAGACCATTCGCATCAATGATGTAACTGTTAATGAATCGGCAGGAACAGCAACTTTCTCGGTTACTCTTAGTGGTGGAATTCCCGGTGGTTTTTCTGTACAATATTCCACTGCAGATAACACTGCTTTTAGTGTTTTAGATTATACAACAACCAGTGGTATTCTTAATTTTTCTGGAACTGCGGGAGAGATTCAAACCATTACTGTCCCTATTAAAAGTGATAATATAACTGAGCCTACTGAAAATTTCTTTGTTAATTTATTCAATTCCTCAAGCTCTTTTGTAGTCATCAGCGATCCTCAGGGAATAGGGACCATTACTGATGATGATTCGGCTAGCGTTGCTATTTCTGATGTAACTGTAGCCGAAGGAGGTGGGTTTGCTGTATTTACTGTTACTTTAACAGGAAATATTCAAAATACGTTAACAGTTGATTATTCAACTTCTGATTTCACCGCCCTCTCCGGCAGTGACTATACCGCCACCGGGGGCACCGTGACCTTCCCGGCAGGAAGCATCTCGGGAGCTACCCAGAGCTTTACCGTCAATATTATCAATGATAACCTGGCTGAGCCTACCGAGACCTTTACCGCCACCCTGAGCAATGCCAGCACCCAGGGGACCGCCACCATTACCAGGGCCCAGGGAGTGGCCACCATTACCGATGACGACGCTGCCACTATCAGCATCACCGATATCAGCGTGAACGAAGTCGATGGCACCGCCATCTTTACCGTGACCCTGACCGGGGCTATCCAGGACGGGGTCAGTATGACCTATACCACCGCTGATGGAACTGCCCTGGCAGGCAGTGATTATATCGCTACCACAAGCACCGTCTCCTTCCCGGCAGGCAGTCCTTCCGGAAGCACCCAGACCTTTAGCGTTACCCTTATCAATGACAATATCGCCGAGGCCACCGAAACCTTTAGCGTAAGCCTGACCGATCTGGTCTCCACAGGAGCGGTAAGCTTTAGTGATGCCCAGGCTAGCGCCACCATCACCGATGATGACCAGGCAACTATCAGTATCGCTGGATTTACCATTACCGAATCAGGAGTTACCCAGACCGGAAACTTTATCGTAAGCCTGGATAAAGCAGCACAAAGCGATATCGTCCTAAACTTTAGCACCACCGACGGATCGGCCATTGCCGGGTCTGATTATACCGGCCAAACCACCGTATCCTATACCATTCCTGCAGGAAGCACCACCATCAGTATCCCGGTAAGCATCCTGGGCGATAATATCGCCGAGGCTACCGAGACCTTTACCGGGGCCATCAGCATCAGCCAGGCCAATGGACAAAATATTACTATTGCCACAGCAACCGCCACAGCAATCATCACCGATGATGACAGCGTAAGTGTGGCCATTGCCGATGTGACTGTCAATGAAAATGCAGAGACTGCTACCTTTACTGTCACCCTTACCGGGGATATCCAGGAGGCATTAAGCGTAGACTATGCCACCCTGCCCGGCAGCGCCCTATCCGGCAGTGATTATACCGCCACCACAGGAACCCTCACTTTCCCCGCAGGAAGCACCTCGGGCAGTAAACTGAGCTTTACCGTAACTATTACCGATGATGCCCTGGCCGAGAATACCGAAACCTTCTCTGTTCAACTTTCCAACCTGGTAAGCAACGCAGCGGCAAGCATCAGCGAGGCACAGGCCACCGGGACCATTACCGATAATGACGCGGCCTCCATCTCCATTGACGATGTTACCGTCGATGAAGGAGCAGGATTTGCCAGCTTTAAAGTAACCCTTACCGGAAATATCCAGGAGGCCTTCACGGTGGACTATGCCACCAGCGATGGATCGGCCATCGCAGGTAGCGATTATATCGCCAGCACAGGCACTGTGTCCTTCCCCGCAGGAAGCCTCTCGGGAACCATTCAGACCCTGATGATCCCGATCACCGATGACCTGGTAGGCGAGCCTACAGAAACCTTTAACGTGACCCTGTCCAACCTGATCACCTCTGCCAATGTGAGTATCAGTGACCCACTGGGCACAGCCACCATTACCGATAACGACGCGATCACTATCAGCATCGCAGGATTCAGCGTCATCGAGAGCAACCAGGCACAGACCCAGAACTTCGTGGTAAGCCTGAGCCATCCCGCACAGCAGGATATTACCCTTAGCTTTACCACTACCAATGGCAACGCTACCGCAGGAGCAGACTATACCGCACAAACCAACGTATCCTATACCATCCCCGCCGGTAGTACCAGCCTTTTGATCCCCGTGGAGATCCTGGGAGATCTCATTGCAGAAAGCACCGAGACCTTTACCGCTGCCATCAGCATCACTGATGCGGGAGGACAAAATGTAAGCATCGCTACTTCCACAGCGACGGCTTCCATCCTTGACAATGACACCACCAGCCTGGCCATTAACGACATTAGCGTCAACGAAGCCGCCGGAACAGCTACCTTTACCGTGACCCTGACTGCTGCAGTACAGGGAGGTCTCACCGTGGACTATGCCACCGCCGATGCTTCTGCACTGGCCGGCAGTGATTATACCGCTACCTCCGGAAGCCTCACCTTTACAGGCAACGCCGGGGAAACAAAAACCATTACCGTTACTATCCTTAACGATAACATCGCAGAGACCACCGAGAACTTCCTGGTGACCCTCTCCAACCTGGTAAGCACCGGAAATGTTACCCTCTCCAAAGCCCAGGGAACTGCCACCATTACCGATAACGACGCTGCCACCATCAGCATTGCCGATATCAGCGTCAATGAAGACGGCACCGCCACCCTGACCGTGACCCTCTCCGGAAGCATCCAGGATGCCTTAAGCCTAAGCTATAACACCCTGGACAATACCGCACTGGCAGGCAGCGACTATACCACCACCAGCGGTACCCTGACCTTCCCAGCAGGAAGTACCAACACCACCCTGACCTTTACCGTGGCCATCACCGATGATGCCATCGCCGAGGCTACCAAAGACTTTATGGTCAACCTATCTGATCTGAGCACCCAGGCCAATGTAAGCTTCAGCGATGCGCAGGCCCGTGTGACCATTGTGGATAACGACAGCGCCAGTGTGGCCATCACCAATGTGCAAGTCAGTGAAAGCACCGCCCTGGCCACCTTTACCGTAACCCTCTCCGGAGCGATCCAGGAGGCCCTTACCGTAGACTACGCCACCCTGGCCGGCAGCGCCCTGCCCGGCAGTGACTACGCCACCATCAGTGGTACCCTCACCTTCCCCGCAGGAAGCACCAACGGCACCATCAAAACCTTTAACGTGGTGATCATCAATGACAATATCACAGAGCCTACCGAAACCTTCTCGGTCAACCTCTCCAATATCCAATCCACCGCAAATGCCTCCATCAGCCAGGCCTCCGCTACCGGTACCATCCTCGATGATGACAGCGTGAGCGTATCTATCGCAGATATTACCATCAATGAAGCCGATGGAACCGCCACCTTTACCGTTACCCTCAACGGCAGCATCCAAAGCCCACTATCAGTAGACTATGCCACTGCCGATGGATCCGCTATCGCAGGCAGCGACTATACCACCACCACCGGTACCCTGACCTTCCCCGCAGGAAGCACCAGTGGTACCACCCTGAAATTTACCGTCGATATCCTGAACGATAACATCGCAGAGGCCAGCGAAAACTTCCTGGTGAACCTCTCTAATCTTGTCGCCACAGGTAATGCAAGCATCAGCGACAGCCAGGCTACCGCCACCATCACAGATGATGACCAGGTGAGTATTGCCATCGCAGGATTTACCATTACCGAATCAGGGCTTACCCAAACCGGTAATTTTACGGTCAGCCTCGATAAAGCCGCACAAAACGATATCATCCTGAGCTTTACCACCAGTGATAATACTGCTACTGCAGGTACTGATTATACCCCGCAAAACAGCGTATCCTATACCATCCCCGCCGGAAGCACCACGATCAGCATCCCCGTAAGCATCCTGGGCGATAACACCGCCGAGGCTATTGAGACCTTTACCGCTGCCATCAGCATCAGCGATGCGGGTGGACAAAATATCAACATCGCTACCCCTACAGCCACAGCAACCATCCTTGATGATGACAGCGTCAGTGTGGCTATTGCCGATGTGAGCGTGAATGAATCTGCAGGGACCGCCATCTTTACCGTCACCCTTACCGGAGACATCCAGGGACCGCTTAGCGTAAACTATGCCACTGCCAACGGCACCGCCCTCTCCGGCAGTGACTATACCGCCACCGGGGGCACCGTGACCTTCCCGGCAGGAAGCATCTCGGGAGCTACCCAGAGCTTTACCGTCAATATTATCAATGATAACCTGGCTGAGCCTACCGAGACCTTTACCGCCACCCTGAGCAATGCCAGCACCCAGGGGACCGCCACCATTACCAGGGCCCAGGGAGTGGCCACCATTACCGATGACGACGCTGCCACTATCAGCATCACCGATATCAGCGTGAACGAAGTCGATGGCACCGCCATCTTTACCGTGACCCTGACCGGGGCTATCCAGGACGGGGTCAGTATGACCTATACCACCGCTGATGGAACTGCCCTGGCAGGCAGTGATTATATCGCTACCACAAGCACCGTCTCCTTCCCGGCAGGCAGTCCTTCCGGAAGCACCCAGACCTTTAGCGTTACCCTTATCAATGACAATATCGCCGAGGCCACCGAAACCTTTAGCGTAAGCCTGACCGATCTGGTCTCCACAGGAGCGGTAAGCTTTAGTGATGCCCAGGCTAGCGCCACCATCACCGATGATGACCAGGCAACTATCAGTATCGCTGGATTTACCATTACCGAATCAGGAGTTACCCAGACCGGAAACTTTATCGTAAGCCTGGATAAAGCAGCACAAAGCGATATCGTCCTAAACTTTAGCACCACCGACGGATCGGCCATTGCCGGGTCTGATTATACCGGCCAAACCACCGTATCCTATACCATTCCTGCAGGAAGCACCACCATCAGTATCCCGGTAAGCATCCTGGGCGATAATATCGCCGAGGCTACCGAGACCTTTACCGGGGCCATCAGCATCAGCCAGACCAATGGACAAAATATTACTATCGCTACCTCTTCCGCCACAGCAACCATCACCGATGATGACAGCGTAAGTGTGGCCATTGCTGATGTGAGCGTGAATGAATCTGCAGGTACTGCTACCTTTACCGTCACCCTCACCGGGGATATCCAGGAGGCATTAAGCGTAGACTATGCCACCCTGCCCGGCAGCGCCCTATCCGGCAGTGATTATACCGCCACCACAGGAACCCTCACTTTCCCCGCAGGAAGCACCTCGGGCAGTAAACTGAGCTTTACCGTAACTATTACCGATGATGCCCTGGCCGAGAATACCGAAACCTTCTCTGTTCAACTTTCCAACCTGGTAAGCAACGCAGCGGCAAGCATCAGCGAGGCACAGGCCACCGGGACCATTACCGATAATGACGCGGCCTCCATCTCCATTGACGATGTTACCGTCGATGAAGGAGCAGGATTTGCCAGCTTTAAAGTAACCCTTACCGGAAATATCCAGGAGGCCTTCACGGTGGACTATGCCACCAGCGATGGATCGGCCATCGCAGGTAGCGATTATATCGCCAGCACAGGCACTGTGTCCTTCCCCGCAGGAAGCCTCTCGGGAACCATTCAGACCCTGATGATCCCGATCACCGATGACCTGGTAGGCGAGCCTACAGAAACCTTTAACGTGACCCTGTCCAACCTGATCACCTCTGCCAATGTGAGTATCAGTGACCCACTGGGCACAGCCACCATTACCGATAACGACGCGATCACTATCAGCATCGCAGGATTCAGCGTCATCGAGAGCAACCAGGCACAGACCCAGAACTTCGTGGTAAGCCTGAGCCATCCCGCACAGCAGGATATTACCCTTAGCTTTACCACTACCAATGGCAACGCTACCGCAGGAGCAGACTATACCGCACAAACCAACGTATCCTATACCATCCCCGCCGGTAGTACCAGCCTTTTGATCCCCGTGGAGATCCTGGGAGATCTCATTGCAGAAAGCACCGAGACCTTTACCGCTGCCATCAGCATCACTGATGCGGGAGGACAAAATGTAAGCATCGCTACTTCCACAGCGACGGCTTCCATCCTTGACAATGACACCACCAGCCTGGCCATTAACGACATTAGCGTCAACGAAGCCGCCGGAACAGCTACCTTTACCGTGACCCTGACTGCTGCAGTACAGGGAGGTCTCACCGTGGACTATGCCACCGCCGATGCTTCTGCACTGGCCGGCAGTGATTATACCGCTACCTCCGGAAGCCTCACCTTTACAGGCAACGCCGGGGAAACAAAAACCATTACCGTTACTATCCTTAACGATAACATCGCAGAGACCACCGAGAACTTCCTGGTGACCCTCTCCAACCTGGTAAGCACCGGAAATGTTACCCTCTCCAAAGCCCAGGGAACTGCCACCATTACCGATAACGACGCTGCCACCATCAGCATTGCCGATATCAGCGTCAATGAAGACGGCACCGCCACCCTGACCGTGACCCTCTCCGGAAGCATCCAGGATGCCTTAAGCCTAAGCTATAACACCCTGGACAATACCGCACTGGCAGGCAGCGACTATACCACCACCAGCGGTACCCTGACCTTCCCAGCAGGAAGTACCAACACCACCCTGACCTTTACCGTGGCCATCACCGATGATGCCATCGCCGAGGCTACCAAAGACTTTATGGTCAACCTATCTGATCTGAGCACCCAGGCCAATGTAAGCTTCAGCGATGCGCAGGCCCGTGTGACCATTGTGGATAACGACAGCGCCAGTGTGGCCATCACCAATGTGCAAGTCAGTGAAAGCACCGCCCTGGCCACCTTTACCGTAACCCTCTCCGGAGCGATCCAGGAGGCCCTTACCGTAGACTACGCCACCCTGGCCGGCAGCGCCCTGCCCGGCAGTGACTACGCCACCATCAGTGGTACCCTCACCTTCCCCGCAGGAAGCACCAACGGCACCATCAAAACCTTTAACGTGGTGATCATCAATGACAATATCACAGAGCCTACCGAAACCTTCTCGGTCAACCTCTCCAATATCCAATCCACCGCAAATGCCTCCATCAGCCAGGCCTCCGCTACCGGTACCATCCTCGATGATGACAGCGTGAGCGTATCTATCGCAGATATTACCATCAATGAAGCCGATGGAACCGCCACCTTTACCGTTACCCTCAACGGCAGCATCCAAAGCCCACTATCAGTAGACTATGCCACTGCCGATGGATCCGCTATCGCAGGCAGCGACTATACCACCACCACCGGTACCCTGACCTTCCCCGCAGGAAGCACCAGTGGTACCACCCTGAAATTTACCGTCGATATCCTGAACGATAACATCGCAGAGGCCAGCGAAAACTTCCTGGTGAACCTCTCTAATCTTGTCGCCACAGGTAATGCAAGCATCAGCGACAGCCAGGCTACCGCCACCATCACAGATGATGACCAGGTGAGTATTGCCATCGCAGGATTTACCATTACCGAATCAGGGCTTACCCAAACCGGTAATTTTACGGTCAGCCTCGATAAAGCCGCACAAAACGATATCATCCTGAGCTTTACCACCAGTGATAATACTGCTACTGCAGGTACTGATTATACCCCGCAAAACAGCGTATCCTATACCATCCCCGCCGGAAGCACCACGATCAGCATCCCCGTAAGCATCCTGGGCGATAACACCGCCGAGGCTATTGAGACCTTTACCGCTGCCATCAGCATCAGCGATGCGGGTGGACAAAATATCAACATCGCTACCCCTACAGCCACAGCAACCATCCTTGATGATGACAGCGTCAGTGTGGCTATTGCCGATGTGAGCGTGAATGAATCTGCAGGGACCGCCATCTTTACCGTCACCCTTACCGGAGACATCCAGGGACCGCTTAGCGTAAACTATGCCACTGCCAACGGCACCGCCCTCTCCGGCAGTGACTATACCGCCACCGGGGGCACCGTGACCTTCCCGGCAGGAAGCATCTCGGGAGCTACCCAGAGCTTTACCGTCAATATTATCAATGATAACCTGGCTGAGCCTACCGAGACCTTTACCGCCACCCTGAGCAATGCCAGCACCCAGGGGACCGCCACCATTACCAGGGCCCAGGGAGTGGCCACCATTACCGATGACGACGCTGCCACTATCAGCATCACCGATATCAGCGTGAACGAAGTCGATGGCACCGCCATCTTTACCGTGACCCTGACCGGGGCTATCCAGGACGGGGTCAGTATGACCTATACCACCGCTGATGGAACTGCCCTGGCAGGCAGTGATTATATCGCTACCACAAGCACCGTCTCCTTCCCGGCAGGCAGTCCTTCCGGAAGCACCCAGACCTTTAGCGTTACCCTTATCAATGACAATATCGCCGAGGCCACCGAAACCTTTAGCGTAAGCCTGACCGATCTGGTCTCCACAGGAGCGGTAAGCTTTAGTGATGCCCAGGCTAGCGCCACCATCACCGATGATGACCAGGCAACTATCAGTATCGCTGGATTTACCATTACCGAATCAGGAGTTACCCAGACCGGAAACTTTATCGTAAGCCTGGATAAAGCAGCACAAAGCGATATCGTCCTAAACTTTAGCACCACCGACGGATCGGCCATTGCCGGGTCTGATTATACCGGCCAAACCACCGTATCCTATACCATTCCTGCAGGAAGCACCACCATCAGTATCCCGGTAAGCATCCTGGGCGATAATATCGCCGAGGCTACCGAGACCTTTACCGGGGCCATCAGCATCAGCCAGGCCAATGGACAAAATATTACTATTGCCACAGCAACCGCCACAGCAATCATCACCGATGATGACAGCGTAAGTGTGGCCATTGCCGATGTGACTGTCAATGAAAATGCAGAGACTGCTACCTTTACTGTCACCCTTACCGGGGATATCCAGGAGGCATTAAGCGTAGACTATGCAACCCTGCCCGGCAGCGCCCTATCCGGCAGTGATTATACCGCCACCACAGGAACCCTCACTTTCCCCGCAGGAAGCACCTCGGGCAGTAAACTGAGCTTTACCGTAACTATTACCGATGATGCCCTGGCCGAGAATACCGAAACCTTCTCTGTTCAACTTTCCAACCTGGTAAGCAACGCAGCGGCAAGCATCAGCGAGGCACAGGCCACCGGGACCATTACCGATAATGACGCGGCCTCCATCTCCATTGACGATGTTACCGTCGATGAAGGAGCAGGATTTGCCAGCTTTAAAGTAACCCTTACCGGAAATATCCAGGAGGCCTTCACGGTGGACTATGCCACCAGCGATGGATCGGCCATCGCAGGTAGCGATTATATCGCCAGCACAGGCACTGTGTCCTTCCCCGCAGGAAGCCTCTCGGGAACCATTCAGACCCTGATGATCCCGATCACCGATGACCTGGTAGGCGAGCCTACAGAAACCTTTAACGTGACCCTGTCCAACCTGATCACCTCTGCCAATGTGAGTATCAGTGACCCACTGGGCACAGCCACCATTACCGATAACGACGCGATCACTATCAGCATCGCAGGATTCAGCGTCATCGAGAGCAACCAGGCACAGACCCAGAACTTCGTGGTAAGCCTGAGCCATCCCGCACAGCAGGATATTACCCTTAGCTTTACCACTACCAATGGCAACGCTACCGCAGGAGCAGACTATACCGCACAAACCAACGTATCCTATACCATCCCCGCCGGTAGTACCAGCCTTTTGATCCCCGTGGAGATCCTGGGAGATCTTATTGCAGAAAGCACCGAGACCTTTACCGCTGCCATCAGCATCACTGAGGCGGGAGGACAAAATGTAAGTATTACCAATGCCACAGCGACGGCTTCCATCCTTGACAATGACACCACCAGCCTGGCCATTAACGACATTAGCGTCAACGAAGCCGCCGGAACAGCTACCTTTACCGTGACCCTGACTGCTGCAGTACAGGGAGGTCTCACCGTGGACTATGCCACCGCCGATGCTTCTGCACTGGCAGGTAGTGACTATACCACTACCAGTGGCAGCCTCACCTTTGCAGGCACCGCCGGAGAAACCAAAACCATCACCGTGGCTATCCTTAACGATAATATCGCTGAGACCACAGAGAACTTCCTGGTAACCCTCTCTAACCTCTCGGGCACCGGAAATGTTACCCTCTCCAAAGCCCAGGGAACTGCCACCATTACCGATAACGACGCTGCCACCATCAGCATTGCCGATATCAGCGTCAATGAAGACGGCACCGCCACCCTGACCGTGACCCTCTCCGGAAGCATCCAGGATGCCTTAAGCCTAAGCTATAACACCCTGGACAATACCGCACTGGCAGGCAGCGACTATACCACCACCAGCGGTACCCTGACCTTCCCAGCAGGAAGTACCAACACCACCCTGACCTTTACCGTGGCCATCACCGATGATGCCATCGCCGAGGCTACCAAAGACTTTATGGTCAACCTATCTGATCTGAGCACCCAGGCCAATGTAAGCTTCAGCGATGCGCAGGCCCGTGTGACCATTGTGGATAACGACAGCGCCAGTGTGGCCATCACCAATGTGCAAGTCAGTGAAAGCACCGCCCTGGCCACCTTTACCGTAACCCTCTCCGGAGCGATCCAGGAGGCCCTTACCGTAGACTACGCCACCCTGGCCGGCAGCGCCCTGCCCGGCAGTGACTACGCCACCATCAGTGGTACCCTCACCTTCCCCGCAGGAAGCACCAACGGCACCATCAAAACCTTTAACGTGGTGATCATCAATGACAATATCACAGAGCCTACCGAAACCTTCTCGGTCAACCTCTCCAATATCCAATCCACCGCAAATGCCTCCATCAGCCAGGCCTCCGCTACCGGTACCATCCTCGATGATGACAGCGTGAGCGTATCTATCGCAGATATTACCATCAATGAAGCCGATGGAACCGCCACCTTTACCGTTACCCTCAACGGCAGCATCCAAAGCCCACTATCAGTAGACTATGCCACTGCCGATGGATCCGCTATCGCAGGCAGCGACTATACCACCACCACCGGTACCCTGACCTTCCCCGCAGGAAGCACCAGTGGTACCACCCTGAAATTTACCGTCGATATCCTGAACGATAACATCGCAGAGGCCAGCGAAAACTTCCTGGTGAACCTCTCTAATCTTGTCGCCACAGGTAATGCAAGCATCAGCGACAGCCAGGCTACCGCCACCATCACAGATGATGACCAGGTGAGTATTGCCATCGCAGGATTTACCATTACCGAATCAGGGCTTACCCAAACCGGTAATTTTACGGTCAGCCTCGATAAAGCCGCACAAAACGATATCATCCTGAGCTTTACCACCAGTGATAATACTGCTACTGCAGGTACTGATTATACCCCGCAAAACAGCGTATCCTATACCATCCCCGCCGGAAGCACCACGATCAGCATCCCCGTAAGCATCCTGGGCGATAACACCGCCGAGGCTATTGAGACCTTTACCGCTGCCATCAGCATCAGCGATGCGGGTGGACAAAATATCAACATCGCTACCCCTACAGCCACAGCAACCATCCTTGATGATGACAGCGTCAGTGTGGCTATTGCCGATGTGAGCGTGAATGAATCTGCAGGGACCGCCATCTTTACCGTCACCCTTACCGGAGACATCCAGGGACCGCTTAGCGTAAACTATGCCACTGCCAACGGCACCGCCCTCTCCGGCAGTGACTATACCGCCACCGGGGGCACCGTGACCTTCCCGGCAGGAAGCATCTCGGGAGCTACCCAGAGCTTTACCGTCAATATTATCAATGATAACCTGGCTGAGCCTACCGAGACCTTTACCGCCACCCTGAGCAATGCCAGCACCCAGGGGACCGCCACCATTACCAGGGCCCAGGGAGTGGCCACCATTACCGATGACGACGCTGCCACTATCAGCATCACCGATATCAGCGTGAACGAAGTCGATGGCACCGCCATCTTTACCGTGACCCTGACCGGGGCTATCCAGGACGGGGTCAGTATGACCTATACCACCGCTGATGGAACTGCCCTGGCAGGCAGTGATTATATCGCTACCACAAGCACCGTCTCCTTCCCGGCAGGCAGTCCTTCCGGAAGCACCCAGACCTTTAGCGTTACCCTTATCAATGACAATATCGCCGAGGCCACCGAAACCTTTAGCGTAAGCCTGACCGATCTGGTCTCCACAGGAGCGGTAAGCTTTAGTGATGCCCAGGCTAGCGCCACCATCACCGATGATGACCAGGCAACTATCAGTATCGCTGGATTTACCATTACCGAATCAGGAGTTACCCAGACCGGAAACTTTATCGTAAGCCTGGATAAAGCAGCACAAAGCGATATCGTCCTAAACTTTAGCACCACCGACGGATCGGCCATTGCCGGGTCTGATTATACCGGCCAAACCACCGTATCCTATACCATTCCTGCAGGAAGCACCACCATCAGTATCCCGGTAAGCATCCTGGGCGATAATATCGCCGAGGCTACCGAGACCTTTACCGGGGCCATCAGCATCAGCCAGACCAATGGACAAAATATTACTATCGCTACCTCTTCCGCCACAGCAACCATCACCGATGATGACAGCGTAAGTGTGGCCATTGCTGATGTGAGCGTGAATGAATCTGCAGGTACTGCTACCTTTACCGTCACCCTCACCGGGGATATCCAGGAGGCATTAAGCGTAGACTATGCCACCCTGCCCGGCAGCGCCCTATCCGGCAGTGATTATACCGCCACCACAGGAACCCTCACTTTCCCCGCAGGAAGCACCTCGGGCAGTAAACTGAGCTTTACCGTAACTATTACCGATGATGCCCTGGCCGAGAATACCGAAACCTTCTCTGTTCAACTTTCCAACCTGGTAAGCAACGCAGCGGCAAGCATCAGCGAGGCACAGGCCACCGGGACCATTACCGATAATGACGCGGCCTCCATCTCCATTGACGATGTTACCGTCGATGAAGGAGCAGGATTTGCCAGCTTTAAAGTAACCCTTACCGGAAATATCCAGGAGGCCTTCACGGTGGACTATGCCACCAGCGATGGATCGGCCATCGCAGGTAGCGATTATATCGCCAGCACAGGCACTGTGTCCTTCCCCGCAGGAAGCCTCTCGGGAACCATTCAGACCCTGATGATCCCGATCACCGATGACCTGGTAGGCGAGCCTACAGAAACCTTTAACGTGACCCTGTCCAACCTGATCACCTCTGCCAATGTGAGTATCAGTGACCCACTGGGCACAGCCACCATTACCGATAACGACGCGATCACTATCAGCATCGCAGGATTCAGCGTCATCGAGAGCAACCAGGCACAGACCCAGAACTTCGTGGTAAGCCTGAGCCATCCCGCACAGCAGGATATTACCCTTAGCTTTACCACTACCAATGGCAACGCTACCGCAGGAGCAGACTATACCGCACAAACCAACGTATCCTATACCATCCCCGCCGGTAGTACCAGCCTTTTGATCCCCGTGGAGATCCTGGGAGATCTCATTGCAGAAAGCACCGAGACCTTTACCGCTGCCATCAGCATCACTGATGCGGGAGGACAAAATGTAAGCATCGCTACTTCCACAGCGACGGCTTCCATCCTTGACAATGACACCACCAGCCTGGCCATTAACGACATTAGCGTCAACGAAGCCGCCGGAACAGCTACCTTTACCGTGACCCTGACTGCTGCAGTACAGGGAGGTCTCACCGTGGACTATGCCACCGCCGATGCTTCTGCACTGGCCGGCAGTGATTATACCGCTACCTCCGGAAGCCTCACCTTTACAGGCAACGCCGGGGAAACAAAAACCATTACCGTTACTATCCTTAACGATAACATCGCAGAGACCACCGAGAACTTCCTGGTGACCCTCTCCAACCTGGTAAGCACCGGAAATGTAACCATCTCCAAGGCACAGGGAACTGGAACCATTATCGATAACGACAGCGCAACCATAAGTATCGCCGATATCACCGTCAATGAAAATGCAGGCACCGCTACCCTGACCGTGACCCTCACAGGAAGCATCCAGGATGCCCTAAGCCTAAGCTATAACACCCTTGATAATACCGCACTGGCAGGTAGTGATTATACCGCCACCAGCGGGGTACTGACCTTCCCCGCAGGTAGCACCAATACTACCCTGACCTTTACCGTGAATATCATCGATGATACCGTCACCGGAGGCACCGAAAACTTCCTGGTCAACCTCTCCAACCTGATCACCCAGGCCAATGTGAGCTTCAGCGATGCACAGGCCACCGTGACCATCTTAGACGATGATAGCGCAAGTGTCGCCATTACCGATGTGCAAGTCAATGAAAGCGCAGGCCTTGCCACCTTTACCGTAACCCTCTCCGGAACTATCCAGGAGGCCCTTACCGTAGACTACGCAACCCTGGCCGGTAGCGCCCTGCCAGGAAGTGACTACGCCACCATCAGTGGAACACTTACCTTCCCCGCCGGTAGCACCAACGGCACCACAAGAACCTTTAACGTGGTGATCATCAATGACAATATCACAGAGACTACTGAAACCTTCTCGGTCAACCTCTCTAATATCAATACCACAGGAAGCGCATCCATCAGCCAGGCCTCCGCTACAGGTACTATCCTCGATGATGACAGCGTGAGCGTATCTATCGCAGATATTACCATTAACGAAGCCGATGGAACAGCCACCTTTACCGTTACCCTAAACGGCAGCATCCAAAGCCCACTATCAGTAGACTATGCTACTGCCGATGGATCCGCTATCGCAGGTAGCGACTATACCACAACCAGCGGAACCCTGACCTTCCCCGCAGGTAGTACCAATGGTGCCACCCTGACCTTTACCGTCGATATACTCAATGATAACATCGCAGAGGCCAGCGAAAACTTCCTGGTCAACCTCTCTAATCTTGTCGCCACAGGGAATGCAAGCATCAGTGACAGCCAGGCTACAGCCACCATCACAGATGATGACCAAGTGAGTATTGCCATAAACAGTCTAAGTGTAAATGAAGCCAATGGAACTGTAACATTTAGTGTGGTCTTAACCGGAAATATTCAGGAGCAATTATCTGTAGATTATTCGACCTTCAATAATACCGCTTTAGCAGGAACAGACTATACAGCCGCCACAGGAACAGTAACATTCCCTGCCGGAAGTACCAGCGGATCTGTACAAAGTATTACAATAAATATTACTGACGATCTTGTTTCAGAACCCAGCGAAACTTTCAATGTACAGTTAATAAATATCCAGAGTAATAGCAATGCCATAATCACTCAAGCTACAGGCACTGTAACTATTATTGATAATGATGCTGCCTCCGTATCCATAAATAACGTGACTGTCAACGAAGCTGATGGTGTCGCTGTCTTTAATGTTGTGTTGACAGGTGATATACAAAACGCGCTAAGTGTAGATTACGGAACAGCTAACGGAACAGCAAAAGAATATACCGATTTTGCAGTATCCTCAGGAACTGTGACCTTCCCAGCCGGAAGCATGAGCGGAACAATACAGACTATAAGTATTCCTATACTTAATGATAACATCGCCGAACCCACCGAAACTTTCTTTGTTAATTTAAATAACATACAGAGTGATGGTACTGCAAGTATTGCAAATGCACAGGGAACAGGAACCATTTTAGATGATGACCAGGTTAGTGTCTCGGTAGCCGATGTGAGTGTAAATGAGAATGACAGTGTGGCTATTTTCACCGTAGTTCTTTCCGGTAACATTCAAGACGAATTAACTGTCGATTATGCTACACTGGATAATACCGCTTTAGCAGGAACCGATTTTAATCAAACCACCGGTTTGATTACCTTCCCGGCAGGTAGTACAGATGGTTCCACTTTGACTTTCAGTATACCAATCATTAATGATGACGTTGCTGAAGCAACCGAAACATTCTTTGTTTTACTTTCAAATATCAGCAGCTCTGCAAATGCTGTGATTAATACAGAACAGGTAACAGGAACAATCATAGATAATGATGCAATAAGCATCTCCATAAATGACCTCACCATTAACGAAAATGCCGGTACTGCAAGCTTTACCGTAACACTTTCAGGAAATATTCAGGATGAACTCAGCTTTGATTACACGACTGTAAACACCACAGCGCTGGCCGGAATTGATTATATATCAAACACCGGAAGCGTAACATTCCCAGCCGGAAGTACTAATGGCGCTGTTCAAACAATAACTGTTGACATTCTGAATGACAATGTTTCGGAGTCCACAGAAACATTTAGGGTTTTGCTTAATAACCTAGTAACTAGCACCTCTGCGACTTTTAGTAAAGCTGAGGGCACCGGTACTATTTTGGATGATGATCTGGTAAGTGTTTCTATTAATGACGTTACCGTAAATGAAAGTTCAGGTACCGTTACTCTTACTGTCACCTTAACCGGCGCTATTCAAGATGCATTAAGTGTAGACTTCAGCACCATTCCCGGAACTGCCTTAAGCGGAAGCGATTATACACCACTCAACGGTACGATCACCTTCCCTGCAGGCAGCAGCACAGGAACTACGCAAACGGTTACCATTTCAATAATTGATGATTCCAAAGCTGAACCAGCAGAAAATTTCTATGTACAGCTCACTAATTTGGTGAGTACTGCAAATGCTTCAATAAATAATGATAGCGGAATTGTTACTATCACAGATAATGATGCTGCAAACATTACTATTGCTGATGTAAGTGTAAATGAGCAGGATGGTTTTGCATTCTTCACTGTTACCTTGACCGGAGATATTCAGGATGATTTAAGTTTAGATTTCAGCACTAATCCCGGAACTGCTTTAAGTGGTATCGATTTCACTTCAATTAATGGAACAGTCACTTTCCCTGCAGGTAGTTTAAGTGGTGCAACACAAACAATACAGGTTCCAATAATAAATGATCTGGTTTCAGAACCTACTGAAAACTTCCAGGTTCTATTATCTAACTTACAGTTTTCAGGAACTGCGAATCTGCTTGTTTCTGATGCAACAGGTACCATTACAGATGATGACCAGGTTGAAATAAGCATTAACGATATTCAGGTAATCGAGACTGAAGGAACGCAAACTCAATATTTTGAGGTGACTTTAAGTAAAGCAGGTCAGCAGGATATTGTGCTCAACTTTACAATCGTTGGTCTTTCAGCCCTGGCGAGTTATGATTACACCGTTCAAACCGGAATAGCTTATACTATTCCTGCCGGTACTACCAGCCTGCTCATCCCTGTTGAAATTCTCGGAGATCTAATAGCTGAAAATACCGAAACATTTAATGGAATAATAAGCCTCTCGAATGCTAACGGCCAAAATGCTGTAATTACGAAAGATGCTGGCATTGCGACAATATTTGATAACGACTCTGCTAATCTTGTGATTAATGATATAACCATTAATGAAAACGATGGCATAGCCACCTTTAGGGTGACCCTTACCGCCGATGTTCAGGATGGATTAACTGTTGATTTTGTCACTCAAAATGGTTCAGCTTTAAGTGGAACAGATTTTACCTCAACTTCAGGCACACTTAGCTTCTCCGGATTTGCAGGTGAAACTCTTGTTATTAATGTTCCTATAGTAAACGATAATATTGCAGAAGCTTCAGAAAGTTTCTTTGTGAACCTCAGCAATCTGTTAAGTTCGGGAACTGTTTCCATCGAAAAAGCTCAGGGTACCGCTACCATTCTTGATGATGACCAGGTAAGCATCAGCATAGGTGATGTGACCGTCAACGAGAATGACGGTACCGCAACGTTCGTTGTGACCCTGAATGGTGATTTGGATGAAGTTCTGAGAGCCGATTTCAACACGATGAGTAATTCAGCAATTGGAGGATCTGATTTTGTTGCCACTACAGGAAACGTGATATTCCTTGCCGGAAGTTTAAGCGGAGCAACGCAAAATATTACCGTAAATCTTATTGACGATAATTTTGCTGAAGCCACCGAGACATTCTATGTGAACCTCAACAATATTATGAGCTCTGCCAATGCAGTAATTTCAAATGCTGTTGGAACAGGAACTATTCTGGATGATGATGCAGCAAGTGTTTCCATAAGTGGAATAACTGTTAATGAAAATGATGGCTACGCAATACTAAGTGTTGTTCTAAGCGGAAATATTCAGGATGCGCTTTCAGTTGATTATGTGACGCTGGCAAATACTGCCTTTGGAGGAAATGATTATGTTACAAGCAACGCAAGTATCACCTTCCCTGCCGGAAGCACCGACGGAAGTATTCTGGAGATCTCAATCCCTCTTATTAATGATGCGGTCGCTGAAAACACAGAATCTTTCTTTGTAAACCTCAGCAATCTGCAAACCGCAGGAAATGCAAGTATTTCTAATGCGCAGGCTGAAGTCACCATCCTTGATGATGATGCGGCGAGTGTTGCTATAGACAATGTTTCGGTGAACGAAGCTGATGGTACTGCTACATTTACTGTAAGGCTGACCGGAAATATACAGGAAGCACTTAGTGTTGACTTCTCTACCTTAGATAATACTGCTCTGGCTGGAGCTGACTACTATGCTGTTTCCGGTACGCTGATCTTCCCTGCCGGAAGTGTTAGCGGAGCTACTCAAACCATTACAGTCACTATTATAAACGATAACTTAGCTGAAGCAACTGAAAGCTTCTATGTGAATCTCAATAATCTTGTTAGCTCAGGAAATGCAAGCATTGCGGTTAATCAGGCAGAAGCTACCATTACTGATGACGACCAGGTTAATATTAGTATTTCAGGATTTAGTGTTACAGAAACCAATGCCAGCCAAACAGGTTATTTTACAGTTAGCCTTAATGCTCCGGCACAGGAAGATATAGTAGTCACCTTCTCTACTGCTGACGGAACTGCACTGGCAGGAAGTGATTATGACTCTCAATCTGATGTTACCATCACTATTCCGGCCGGTTCAACTTCAGTAGAAATTCCGGTAACCATTCTTGGAGATCTTGTTTCCGAAGGAATAGAAAGCTTCGAAGGAATAATAAGTATTAAAAATGACAACGGACAGGCAGTTTCTATCACAACTTCTTCTGCTACCGCTACCATTCTGGATAATGATACAGTAAGTGTTTCCCTATCCGGAACAACTGTAAACGAAAGTACGGGCATAGCAGAATTCACTGTGACTCTTAATGGCGATATTCAGGATGCATTGAGCGTAGACTACTTCACCCAAAATAACACTGCGCTATCTGGAAGTGATTATCTATCTGGAAACGGAACCATTACCTTCCCTGCCGGAAGTACCAGTGGTGCAACAATGACCATCAGCATACCTGTGATTAATGACAATATTGCAGAAGCTGAAGAGAATTTCTTCGTCAATATCAATAACATCCAATACACGGGAGATGCCAGTATAGCTGTGAGCACTGCTACGGGAACTATAACCGATGACGATACTGCAAGCGTTTCAGTAGAAAATGTTACCGTAAACGAAAATCATGGTTCACTTACCTTTACTGTTACCCTGAATGGAAGTATCCAGGATGCTTTAACAGTAGACTACAGCAGCCTTGACGGTACGGCCACTGCAGGTACCGATTATACATCGGTTTCCGGAACTCTTACTTTCCCTGCAGGAAGCACCGATGGCACCAGCCTTATTATTAACATTCCGATTCTGGATGATAACAAAGCAGAACCTCAGGAACAATTTACGATCAACCTCAACAATCTTGTTAGCACTGGAAATGCTGTTATTGCGACACCTTCTGCCACAGCCACAATTGTTGATAATGATAGTATCAGCATAGCGATTGGTGATGTAACCGTTAACGAGAATGATGGTACGGCTACATTTGTTGTTACTCTTAATGGAGACAGCCAGGATGCCATTAGCGTAGATTTCGCTACTGCTCCAAATACTGCTCTTGAAGGCTCAGACTTTACTCCTGCAAGCGGAACCATTACCTTCCCTGCCGGAAGTCTGAATAGAGCTATTCAGGTGATCACTATTGATATCGTGGATGACACTGCTGCTGAAAATACCGAGACCTTCTTTGTGAACCTCAGCAATATTGTATCCTCCTCTAATGCTGTGATAGCTGTAGACCAGGGTACCGGATCTATTCTGGATAATGATCAGGTAAGTATTGCCATTGCCGGAGTAACAGTAAATGAAAATGACGGTACTGCTACTTTCGCAGTCACTCTTACCGGCGCGATTTCCGAAGATCTGAGCGTGGATTATTTAACTTCAGATATTTCAGCTCTTGCAGGTGCAGATTATATGGCATCCTCTGGAACTATAACCTTCCCCGCCGGAAGCGCCAGCGGAACAATAATAAATATCACAGTGGATCTTATTGATGATTCAGCTGCAGAAAATACCGAAATCTTTAACGTTCGACTTTCCAATCTTCAAACTTCGCTGAATGCAAGTATTGAGACCGATCAGGCTACAGGTACGATTTTAGACAATGATGCCGCAAGTATTGCCATCAACAACGTATCGGTAAATGAGAATGATGGCTTTGCCGTATTTACAGTAACTCTTACCGGAGATATCCAGGATGACCTAAGTGTGGCTTTTGCAACCAATGGAATTACTGCACTGGCCGGATTTGATTTTGATGCACTAACCGGAACGATTACATTCCCTGCGGGAAGTACCAGTGGCGCCACACAAACGATTCTTGTACCTATAATTAATGATAATATTGCCGAATCTTCAGAAACCTTTGAAGTAACTCTCAGCAATATATCAGGTGCCGGCAATATTACAATTTCAAATGCAACAGGTACAGGAACTATTACAGACGATGATCAGGTAGAGATCTCCATTAACGGATTCAACGTTATTGAATCTGAAGAAAGTCAAACCTCATATTTTGAAGTGACGCTGAACAATGCTGCTCAGGAAGATATTGTTCTTAATTTCAGCACTTCTGACGGAACAGCTACAGCCGGAAGTGATTACACTTCCCAAAGTGCGATGAGCTATACGATTCCAGCGGGCACAACCAACATATTAATTCCTGTAGAAATACTTGGAGATCTTGTAGTTGAAAACACCGAAACCTTTAACGGAACAATTTCAATAACCAACAATAATGGTCAGGATGTTACGATCATAAACGACACGGCAGTTGCTGAAATTTATGATAATGATGCTGCTAATCTTGTTATTAATGATGTCACCGTTAATGAAAATGATGGAACTGCAAGCTTTACTGTAACCTTAACAGGTGCAGTGGCAGGTGGATTCACAGTAGATTATAATACTGCCGATGATACAGCAATTTCAGGATCTGATTATACTGGTACAAATGGAACTTTGAGTTTCAACGGAACACAAGGTGAAACACAGTTTATAACAGTTTCCATAATCGATGACAACGTTGCTGAAACGATCGAGAACTTCTTTGTTAACTTATCAAACGTAAGCTCAACAGGAGTTACAATTACAAGGGATCAGGGAATTGGAACTATTCTGGACAATGATTCTGCAAGTGTAAGTATCGCAGATGCAGTGGTAAACGAAAATGAAGGCACCATTTCCTTTACAGTAACCTTAAACGGGGACATCGCAACCGATCTGACCGTAGATTATACAAGCCTTGCGAATACTGCCCTAGACGGCACCGATTTCGCCTCTGTAAATGGATCTATAACATTCCCTGCAGGAAGCCTTAGTGGAGCTACTCAGCAAATTGTAGTCAACATTGTAGACGATAATATAGCTGAAACCACAGAATCTTTCTATGTACTCCTGAGCAATGCAGTGAGTGATGCTAATGTCAGTATAACTAATGCACAGGCAACAGGAACAATTCTGGATGATGACTCTGCGAGTATTGCCATTAGCGATGTAAGCGTTCAGGAAAATGACGGCTTTGCTATCATTACTGTCACACTTACCGGTAATATTCAGAATGCAATAAGTGTAGATTATGCTACCTTAAATGGCACTGCTGCTACGGGAAGCGATTATATCAATACCCGTGGTACAGTAACTTTCCCTGCAGGAAGCCTGAGTGGAGATACTCAAACTTTTAGCATCCCGATTCTTAACGATGCGTTTGCGGAAGCGACAGAAAACTTCTTTGTAAATATTACCAACCTGCAGTCAGATATCACCGCGACCATCAGTAATCCTCAAGCTACTGTAACTATCCTTGACTATGATTCAGTAAGCCTGTCTATAAATGATGTGACTGTAAATGAAGCTGATGGAACTATGACGTTCACAGTTGTTTTAAATGGTAATACCCAGGAAGACATTTCAGTAGATTATACAACCGCTGATAACACAGCCCTCGCAGGTGTGGATTATATTTCAGAAAGCGGAACAATTGTTTTCCCTGCCGGAAGTGTGAGCGGAGATTCACAAACTATCACTATCACTATTATAGATGATAACATTGCTGAACCTTCCGAAAGTTTCTTTATAAATCTTGGAAATCTTGTTAGCACCGGTGTTGCAACTATTGCTGATAGCCAGGGAGAAGGAACTATTTTGGATAATGATCAGATCTACATCAGTATTGCCGGATTTACCGTAAATGAAACGGAAAGCACTCAATCTGCAAGCTTTGTTATCACTCTTAGTGCAGCTGCACAACAGGATATAGAATTAACTTTCAGCACCGCCGATGGAACTGCAGTTGCAGGAACAGACTATACCGGTCAATCTTTGGTAACCGTAATTATTCCTGCCGGTACAACGATCTATGAAATACCTGTAGAAATTCTGGGTGATCTGAAAGCTGAAAACACAGAAACATTTACCGGCACAATCAGCCTGGTAAATACTAACGGTCAGCAGATTAATATCGCTATCGATACAGCTACAGCCACCATTCTAGATAATGATACTGCGAGTGTTTCAATTGACAGTGTAACTGTAAATGAAAATGATGGTACAGCGGTATTTACTGTTAGCCTTATCGGTGACATTGATCAGGATCTAAGTGTAGATTTTGTAACTTCAGATAATACTGCGGTTTCAGGAATGGATTATACTCCGATTTCCGGAACAATAACCTTCCCTGCCGGAAGTGTAAGTGGTAGTACTCAAACTGTAAATGTTTCAATTATTAGCGATAATATTCCTGAAAATACAGAGACCTTCTTTGTGAATCTGACTAATCTTCAGTCAACAGCGAATGCCTCTATTGTTGAAGGAATTGGCACAGGAACCATTCTGGATACCTATTCAGAAATTACAGTAAGCGTAACTCCAGATGTTACAAGTGTTGGTAATCCCGGTGATGTTATCACATATACCATAACAGTAGAAAACACAGGAAATGTACCGCTTACCAACGTACAAATCGTTTCTGGGGTAACCGGAGAAATCTTTACCATAGGCACTCTTAATCCCGGTGAAACTGCAGTGTTTACAGATACTTACACAGTAACTCCAAATGATATAAATAACGGTCAGATCACTAATACCGTAAATGCATCTGCAGAAGATGGCAATGCAAATACAGTAACAGCCAGCGACCAGGTGGTAACTTTGGTTACACCAAATGTAATTGTCGCGATAAATGATAATGCCGGACCTGTGGATGGAACCTTGGGTGGAACTGCTGTAATCAATGTGTTTGACAATGATACTTACAATGGAGGCGCTCTGGATCCAAATAAAGTTACGCTGACTCTTATTACAGCAGATCCAACCGGAAGCCTGACGCTTAATCCTGATGGAACAGTAGACGTAGCTCCAGGAACTTCGGCTGAAACCTATACCCTGACCTATCAGATCTGCGGAATTGTTAATCCAAATAATTGCTCCACCGCTACTGTTTCAATAACTGTTGAAGTTGCAGAAGGAGAACTTATTGCAAACCCTGATAATGTTGGTCCGATAGTAGGAACTTCGGGAAGCACAAATGCAGGCAATGTTTTGAATAATGACACCTTAAATGGTAATCCGGTTACTGCAGGTGAGGTTACTCTTACTCCTGTGACCGGCGGATTCATTACGATCGCTGCCGATGGAACAATTAGTGTTGCTCCAAATACGCCGGCTGGAACATATACTGTAGATTATACTATTTGTGATGCAAATAATGAATTTAATTGTACTACTGGAACCCTTACCGTAGAAGTAGTTGCGGGTGAATTAGTAGCAAATCCAGATGTTGCAGGACCTGTAAGCGGTTTAGAAGGTAGTGTTAATGCAGGAAATGTACTTAATAACGACTTGTTGAATGGCTTACCTGTTACTCCTGAGGATGTGAATATTACGCCTGTGGTTTCAGGACCAATTACCATTAATGGGGACGGATCTATTACTATTGCTCCATTCACTCCTGAAGGTTTTTACACCGTTGATTACACCGTTTGCGAAAAATTAAATCCTGAGAATTGTTCTACAAGTACTGTAACTATTGCGGTAACAGCCGCGGAACTTGTGGCAAATCCAGATGTTTACGGACCATTTGATAGTGTTACCGGCGCCGATAACGTAGGAAATGTTCTGAACAATGACTTTATAGATGGAAATCCTGTAAGTACTGCTTACGTAAATGTTACTCCAGTAACCAGTGGACCAATCAGTATAGATGCGGACGGTAATGTTAGTGTAGCTCCAAATACTCCTGCCGGAACCTATACTGTCAAATATACAATTTGTGAAGTCCTTAATCCTGATAATTGTGTTACAGGAACGGTGACTATAGAAGTTGCAATAGCTCCCGAAGGATTGGTAGCTAACCCGGATTTCGTTGGACCTGTTGATGGTACAAATGGTCTTGAAAATGCCGGAAATGTATTAGACAATGATACATATAATGGCTCACCACTACAGGCTGGTGATGCCACAGTAACACCTGTCACTGAAGGTCCAATAACCATAGATTCTGATGGTAATATTAGTGTGGCACCGAATACACCAGCCGGAACATATACTGTGGATTATACCATTTGTGAAGTTGCTAATCCGGCTAATTGTCTTACAGGAACTGTGACTGTCGAAGTAATAATTATTCAGACTCCAGATGTTCTGGTGGCTAATCCGGATACGTTCGGACCTATTAGCGGAAACGACGGCACTCAGAATGCAGGAAACGTACTTGATAATGACCTAATAAATGGTGGATCAATTGCTGCAGGAGATGTCACACTTACTCCGGTAACCGTAGGACCTGTAACTGTAAATTCAGATGGTTCTGTAAGTGTAGCTCCAAATACTCCGGCTGGAACTTATGTTGTAGATTATGTAATCTGCAGTGCATCTGATCCTTCAAATTGTGTAACAGGAACAGTAACTATCGAAATAAGTGCAGGAAACCTCGTTGTAAACAATGACGTTGTTGGTCCGGTTAGCGGCCTTGATGGCTCAAGCAATGCCGGCAATGTTCTTGATAATGACCTGTTGAACGGTGTGCCGGTTTCATCTGAGGACGTTACTATTACTCCTGTGACTTCCGGCCCAATAAGTATTGATGAAAATGGAATCATTAGCATAGCTCCTAACACACCTGCAGGAACTTATACCATTGATTATACTGTTTGTGAAATATTAAATCCAGGAAATTGTGCTACAGGTACAGTAATGATAGAAGTTTCTGCTGGCGAAATTGTTGCTAATCCAGATTACTTCGGACCATTCAGTAGTATTGATGGAATTGCCAATGCCGGAAATGTTCTGGATAATGACTTCTTAAACGGCACACCTGTGAATCCTGATGATGTAACAGTGACGCCGGTAACCGAAGGTCCTATAACTCTTAACGAAAATGGAGTAATTAGTGTTGCTCCTAATACACCGGCGGGTACTTATACCCTAACCTACACAATTTGTGAAGTATTGAATCCTTCAAATTGTGCTTCAGCACCAATTACCGTGGAGGTAGTTGTAAATCCTGAAGGCCTTGTGGCAAATCCGGACTTTGCCGGTCCAATACCCACAACTGAGGGAAGTAGTAATGCCGGTAATGTCCTTAACAATGACACCTTTAATGGTCTGCCATTGAATCCTGATGATGTGACCCTTACTCCGGTTATTCAGAATGGGATCACCATAAATGTGGATGGAACTATTACCGTAGCCCCAAATACTCCTGCAGGCACTTATACTTTGGAATACACCATTTGTGAGGTTGCAAATCCTGGAAATTGTGCCACAGGTACAGTTACTGTTGAAATTGCTCCTGCAGGTGTTGTAGCGAACCCAGATGTATTTGGTCCAGTTGGTAGTGTGGAAGGAAGTGCAAATATTGGTAATGTCCTGAGCAATGACTTCTTTAATGGAGAACCTGTTTCTCTAACAGATATTACACTAACTCCTGTAACTGAAGGACCAATAACAATCAATGCAGATGGAACTGTAAGTGTTGCTCCTAATACTCCGGCTGGAACCTATACAGTTGAATACACTATTTGTGGAATCGTAAATACAACAAATTGTGCTACAGGTGTAGTTACTGTAGTTGTAGGATCTACTGAGCTTGTTGCCAATGATGACAATTTTGGTCCGATCAACAGTACTAATGGAATTACAGTTGCCGGCAATGTTCTTACTAACGATTTCTTCGGAGCAACTCCTGTCACCACTGGTGATGTAACGCTGACTCCGGTAACTGACGGACCGATAAGTATTGCTGCAGATGGAACAGTAACTGTAGCGGCAAATGCTCCTGCCGGAACATACGCCGTAGACTATACAATTTGCAGTACTGTGAATCCTGGTAATTGTTCTACTGGCACAGTAATTATAACAGTGGTTACCACTGAAATTGTTGCTAATCCGGATACTTTTGGGCCTATTAGTAGCACAGAAGGAAGTACCAATGCAGGAAACGTTCTGGACAACGACTTCTTTAATGGAGCTCCTGTAGTCCCAGGCGATGTTATACTGGTTCCTGTAACAGAAGGACCTCTAACTGTAAATGCAGATGGCACCGTAACTGTGGCTCCTAATACTCCTGCAGGAACTTACACCATAGATTACACTATTTGTGATGCCAACAATTCTACCGGATGTGCTGTAGGAACTGTAACAGTAACTGTTGTAAATGATACCACAGGATTGCTGGTCGCTAATCCGGACATTATTGGACCTGTATCAGGTTCTGATGGAAGTTCAAATGCCGGAAATGTATTGGATAACGACACCCTAAATGGAGAATTAGTTTCACCATCAGATGTTGTTATAACTCCTGTTACAGAAGGACCTATTACCATTAATGAAAATGGAACAATCATAATAGCACCTAACACTCCTGCCGGTACCTATACCGTAGATTACACCATTTGCGAAGTGGCTAATCCCGGTAATTGTGCAACAGGAACTGTAAGTGTGGAAGTTTCAGGAGGTGGATTGATTCTTGTGCCTGATACCTTCGGACCTGTAAATGGTATTGAAGGCAGCACAAGTGCAGGTAACGTTCTGGATAACGATACTGTGAATGGTGAACCAGCAACTACAGATAATGTAACGGTTACTCCGGTTACTCAGGGACCAATAAGTATTGATGAAAACGGAAATGTTTCCGTAGAACCAAACACTCCTGCCGGTGAATACACTGTGGATTATACTGTTTGTAAAAAACTAAATCCTGAAAATTGTCAAACCGGAACGGTAACCATAATAGTTAGCTCTGGCGACCTGGTTGTCAATCCAGATGAAATCGGTCCGGTAAATGGTTCCGAAGGAAATCCTAATGCAGGTAACGTTCTCGATAACGATACTGTAAACGGTCAACCCGCAACTACTGATAATGTTACTGTAACTCCGGTTACTCAGGGACCAATCAGTATTGATGGAAACGGAAATGTTTCCGTAGAACCAAATACGCCTGCCGGTGAATACACTGTGGATTACACGGTTTGTGAAAAACTTAATCCTGGTAATTGCCAAACCGGAACTGTGACTGTAATAGTAGGAACAGGTGGATTGGTCGTGAATCCAGATGAAATCGGACCGGTAAATGGTTCCGAAGGAAATCCTAATGCAGGTAACGTTCTCGATAACGATACTGTAAACGGTCAACCCGCAACTACTGATAATGTTACTGTAACTCCGATTACTCAGGGACCAATCAGTATTGATGGAAACGGAAATGTTTCCGTAGAACCAAATACGCCTGCCGGTGAATACACTGTGGATTACACGGTTTGTGAAAAAGTTAATCCTGGTAATTGCCAAACCGGAACTGTGACTGTAATAGTAGGAACAGGTGGATTGATAGTGAATCCAGATGAAATCGGACCGGTAAATGGTTCCGAAGGAAATCCTAATGCAGGTAACGTTCTCGACAACGATACGTTAAACGGTCAGCCAGCAACTACTGATAATGTTACTGTAACTCCGGTTACTCAGGGACCAATCAGCATTGATGGAAACGGAAATGTTTCCGTAGAACCAAATACGCCTGCCGGTGAATACACTGTGGATTATACTGTTTGTGAAAAACTCAATCCTGGAAATTGTGAAACTGGTAGTGTTACTGTAATAGTTTCCGGAAATGGAGCTTTAAGCATTGTGAAAACCGCCAATACTCAAAGTTTCGAAAATCCTGGTACAGTGATCACTTATACCATCAGAGTGACAAATACAGGTGATGGAGAACTAACAGGTATTGAGGTAGAAGATCCGCTAACCGGATTTACAGGAACAACCGGTAGCCTGGAAGCAGGAGAAAGTATAAGCTATACTACAACCTATACTGTTACACAACAAGACATAGACAATGGTAGCCTTATGAACACTGCCACTGCCACTGCTCAGGGTACCGATGGCAATGCTCTCAATGCTGAAGGAAGCATAAGCCTTCCAGCCGTTCAAAATCCATTGGTGAGACTTGTTAAGGAAGCTCAACTTGAGAACGATAGTGAATGTGCGAATGAAGGAGATATTGTGAATTATAACTTTAGGGTTATAAATGCCGGTAATGTAAGTCTGGATAATGTACAGTTAAGTGATCCATTGTTTGAAGCACCTAATCCTGTAGTATCTATAGAATTAATTTCAGGTGACGATGACAATGATAATATACTTGATGTTGGTGAAAACTGGACATATTCAGCCGCATATACCATCACTCAGGAGGATATAGAAATAGGCACCGTTGAAAATCAGGCCTTCGTGGAAACTACAGATGTGAATGGAATTCCTGTTGGAGATTTCTCAGGAACAACTGCAGATAATGATGATCCTACAATTATCAATATGTGCCAGGTAGCTTCAATAGCTCTTGAAAAAGTAGGAATCTATAATGACGATGACGACGATGGTAATAGCCAGGTGGGAGAAACAATTACTTACAACTTTAAAATTACCAACACCGGTTCGGTAACGCTGTATAATATCTTTATTGAAGATGCAATGATCGATGTGGAAGGTGAAACAATTACCAGCCTTGCTCCGGGTGAGTCCAGTGAAGTCTTTAGCGGAACTTATACTGTAACTCAACAGGATCTGGCTGCTGGCGAAGTCATTAACCAGGCAACTGTTTATGCCGAAAATGCTCTGGGTATTGTGGTCCAGGATCTCTCTGACGATCCTTTTGAACCAACCGACCGTGACCCAAATGGAGACGGGAATCCAGATGATCCAACATTGCTGATTTTACCACAGGTACTTGATCGAAACTTTGAAGTATTTAATGCGGTAACGCCAGATAATGATGGTCTTAACGACTTCTTCCAAATTAAAGGCATAGAAAAATATCCCGATAATACCGTGATCATTTTCAACCGATGGGGTGTCAAAGTATTTGAAAAAGATCATTATGACAATGACGAGGAAGCATTTAGAGGAGTTTCTGAAGGCAGGGTTACCTTACGAAAAGGTGACAAACTTCCAACAGGCACCTATTTCTATATCATAAGATTTAATGGAGCAGATAATCCGGGCAAAAAGTCCTATTCCGGATACCTGTATGTAGATAACAGATAAAAGTTCAGGATCTTCTTGAGAGATTCAAAATTTAAATGGAATGAAGAAAATTTTAATATTACTGATAATTGGAAGTTTGGGTTCTATTTCTGAAGTCTTTGCTCAGCAGGATCCCCAATACACTCAATATATGTACAATACTGAGATCATAAATCCGGCTTATGCAGGTTCTCGAGAAGCCCTAAGTTTTGCCGGATTATATCGATCCCAGTGGGTGGGCCTGGATGGTGCACCAGATACTTTTACTTTTTCTGTACACTCCCCTATCAAAATTAAAAATGTAGGTTTAGGATTGTCTTTGGTTCATGACGAAATAGGTCCTTCGCAGGAAACTTATGCGAATATTGATTATTCTTACACCATCTGGACTTCTGCCTACGGTCGCCTGGCCTTCGGACTAAAAACCGGTTTCAATGTTGTTAATATCGATTATTCCAAGTTGAACGTAGCCCAGGAAGGTGATATTTTTGATAATAATATCAATAACCGAATCCGTCTACAAATAGGTACGGGAATATATTATTATACCGATAAATTTTATGTTGGCCTTTCGGCTCCCAATCTTATCGAATCAAAATATTTTGATGAAGAAAGTCTTGGAAATCCAGATGCTTACGTTTTTAGCCGTGAAAAGATACATTTATACCTTATGAGCGGATATGTTTTTGACCTCTCCCCTGATGTCAAATTCAAACCTGCGACATTAATGAAAGCTGTGGCCGGTGCTCCACTACAGGTAGATGTTTCTGCTAACTTTCTGATTTACGATAAACTTAGCCTGGGAGCTGCATGGCGATGGAGTGCCGCATTAAGTGCCCTGGTAGGGTTTCAGCTCTCAGATGAACTAATGCTGGGGTTTGCTTATGATCAGGAAACAACAGAATTGGCTAAATACAATAACGGATCTTTTGAATTCTATTTAAGATACGAGATCTTTAAAAGCCGCGAACGCATTTACACACCCCGATTCTTTTAATCAACGAGAATTAGTATGAAAGTATTTATAAAAATAAACCTGTTAATCCTTATTCTAATGTCTTCTTCATTTAGCTATGCCCAGCGGGCAAAAATGAACAAGGCACAAAAAGAATACGACAGGTTTGCCTATATCGATGCACAGAAAATTTATTTGCAAGTCGTTAGTGAAGGTTACAGTTCTCCAGAATTATTTGAAAAGTTAGGAAATACCTATTACTTCAATGGCGATTATGAAAATGCGGCCAGGTGGTATGAAAAACTAATGAAAGAATATCCCGATCAAACAGAACCCAAATACTATTTCAGGGCAGCACAAAGTTTGAAAAGCCTAGGTGATTATAAGGCTTCAGATACTTTAATGAAAGTATTCACCGAAATTGGCTCCCGGGAGCTCGTGATTCAGAATTTCAAAAGCAACCCAGATTATCTTAAGAAAATTAAAGCGAAACCTAAAAAATGGGTGCTGGAACCTGCTGAAATCAATAGTGAGTACACCGATTTTGGTTCAGCCTTCTATGGTAATAAACTCGTTTACGCTTCAGCCAAACCTGACTCCACCGCAAGAAAAGTTCCTATTTATGAATGGAATAACCAGCCATTTTTTGACCTTTTTGAGGCCGAAATGGATGAAAACGGGAAACTGAGTAATCCTAAGCGTCTACCGGGAGAGATAAATAGTAATTTACACGAATCCTCAGCCGTTTTTACGAAAGATGGAAACACAGTGTATTTTACGCGGAACAACTATTTAAACGGGAGAAAAGGAAAAGACCGGGATTATAATATCAGGTTAAAACTTTATAAGGCCACTAAGAAAGATGGAAAATGGAGGGAGATTGTGGAATTGCCCTTTAACGATGCGTCATACTCCACCGCCCATCCTGCTTTAAGCCCTGATGAAACACGGCTTTATTTTTCTTCTGACCGTCCTGGTACTTTTGGAGAGTCAGACCTTTGGTATGTTGATATTCGAGGTGAAAACGAATATGGTGCACCGGTAAATCTCGGGAAGAATATCAATACCGAAGTCCGTGAATCTTTTCCTTTTATAAGTAAGGAAAATGTATTGTATTTTTCATCTAATGGTCGTCCCGGTTTAGGAGGACTGGATATTTTTTATACCCCACTTGATAAAAATGGAATGCCTACAGAAATAATCATTATGGCCGAACCGGTAAATGGAAAAAAAGATGATTTTGCATTTGCGGTCGATCTTGAAAAAGATATCGCCTTTCTATCGTCTAATAGAAATACTTCTGATGCAAATGATAATATTTACCGGGCTACTCATGCCTGCAAAGTGTTATTACGGGGAACGGTGAAAGATGAGATTACAAAACAACTATTGGAAGAAGCAGACCTGGCTCTATTTAATGAGGAAAATGAAAAAATAGATAGTTTAAAAACAGATAAAAACGGTGGCTTCAATTTTAATTTGGATTGCGGAATGCAATATTCTTTAAGAGTAACGAAGGATGATTATGAGTCGGTTGAAAAAATTGTTATCGCACCCGATGATGCTCAAGAAATAGAACTGCCTATTGCTATGAGGAAAATAGGCTGTCCTCCAAATGATCTGGGTTGTCGCCTCAGCCTTCAACCTATATATTTCGATTTTAATAAAGCCAACATAAGACCAGATGCCGAAGTTGAACTTGCTAAAATATGGGCGGCTTTAAAGGAGTATCCAGAATTAGAAATAAAAATAGAATCACATACAGATAGCCGTGGAAGTAAAGAATATAATATGGAACTATCTGAAGCCCGTGCCCAGGCTACACTTGAATGGCTCGTAAATCGCGGAATTAACACGGATCGTCTCACTGCTAAAGGCTATGGCGAAAGTCGACTTATCAATGAATGCAGTGACGGCGCAGATTGTACCGAAGCGGAACATCAACTCAATAGAAGATCTGTTTTCTTAATAAAAGAAGAGGAATCAATTAAAAAGTAAAGGGCATCTTATATAAAGGTGCCTTCTGAATCAAATCCTTTTAATCCTTTAAAACCAAAAAACCCTGGAAATCAAAATGATTTTCAAGGTTTTGGTTTTTCAAGTCGGGATGACTGGACGAATTTAAAATCCGGACAACCCTGTAATTATAGGCTTTCATGTAACCACAAGTTTTAAAACTCACGATTAACTCACAATATCAATAGAACGCATTGAAGTAATTTGATACTTCTGTACCTTTCAAAAATAGTAAAACCCATTTACTTTTTTTATCCTGAGCGTTCTCGCTTTTTTATTTTGGTCGGGAAGAATATTATGAGCAATGGAATTATTATAATACCACTTACTTCTTTCAGAGCCTTCACATTCCCCTTTTTGGCCAAACATATCTTAGATCAGGAATCGGAAAAAGGGGTTATAAATAGGTGCAACCGGCTTTATGCACCCTGCCGATTCCAGATCTATTCCTTTGGCCGAAAAAGGGAATGTGATCTAATTTGTAAAATGATTTATTAATGATATGGACCCAGGCGAATGTAAACTTGTAGCTCTAAAGAAGTTTCATTAAAAGAGAATAATATTTTTCAAGAGGCTACTCGAATTAAGTTTTTTAGTAAAAAAAAACGATTTTACTGGGCTGAGCGCATTTTTTAGTAAAAATAGGTGAAAAGTAAATTTTTGATGAAGTTGTCGGACATTTGATATTGAGGCGACCGAATTCATAATTTTGATTTTTGCATGAAAAATTTACCTGTTTATAGGCTTTTAGGAGGTTTTTCAAGCAAAAACTGATTTTCTTTCAAAGTGTTTAAAACGTAAAGCCCTGAAAACTAAGGGGGAGAAATATACCATAACATGCGCAGCGTGTTATCCTCTTGCTATTCTCCCTTTTCGTAACGTTTGAGCGCACATAACTCTATACGATCGGTGCCAAATTCTTTAGCTTTTAAAGTTTCTTCTATAGATTCAACAAAGGCTGCTTTAATGAAATTATTCATTTAAAGCCTGAATTTTAAAGTAGCCAGCACCTGGGAAGGACGCAAGCGATAACTACTTTGTACGTAATAATATTGATTATTGTAGGCATGGATAAATTCTTCAGTATTCAAAATATTTCGCCAATTAATGTGCAGATCTAATTTGGGTTTTTCAAAAGTAAACTGATAGCCCAGGTTCACAAAATAATTATCCCCATTTTCAGATAAAGAATTCCCATAATATTCACCACTAACCCTTAAATATTGATTATCCTTAGGATAAAAATAAAGATCGAGAATATGTTGATGGGTTTCTATTTTTTGGAAATTCCTATCTTCAAAACCTGAAATATACGTTGAAAATTTTCCTGAATAACTCGCAATTAACCAACTCGAAATATTTGCATCAACACTCCCTCGCAGGTTCAAACTTTGCGTATTCACCTCAGTCAGAATGTTATTTAAAAGCTGCTGCCGCTTGGATAAATTATAAGAGGCATTCAATTTAAGCGTCGTTTTTATTTTCCTAAAGTATTTACTACCGCTAGCGTTAAAGCTATGATTGTCGAAGCTATTATCGCGAGCCACCGCTTCTAAAATTGTTGTTCCGTTTTCACCAATATTAGAACTGTACAATAAATTATTTTCAGAAAAAATATATGAGTAGGAAGCGTTAATAAACAATTGCTTTATCGGATTTCGATAACCTAGGCCTCCCTTATAATTTTGCTGGGTTTCTTCGGAAATAGGGGCATTGTACCGGTTCAAATTTCGATAGCCATTCAGTACAAACCCATAATATAATTGCTGAAGTTCTCCAAAATGATAATTCAATCCTGCTGAAGCATTTGCCTCCCAATAGGCTGAAATTTTTCTCTTCATATAAAAATTAGGTGCAAAAATTATACGATTCAATGCTCTGGTCTCCTCAAAATTATCATCTTCAAAGTGCAAGCTTTTAAATTCAAGCGGTGTGTTTATACGCAAATTCCAGGTTTCATCCTTACTTTCAAATCTGAAAGCGTTTTTAAAATACACTGAAGATTGTATAAATTCGGCTCTGTTTTTAAAAGCGGTACTTGAAACCTCCTCTCCTTCCAGAACAATATCGGTATCTAATTGCTGATTCTGAATCGAAAATCCAAATCTAGGCGAAATGGTAAATTTGCGCAGTGCTTTGGTAAAACCGGCCGAATTATCGGTATATATTCTCCTTGAAGAAACCAGTTGTTGAATTTCGCCATAGGGATCGCCATCATTAAAAATAGCTTCAAATTGTCCCGGATGCACCAATAGATCCTGATTATTTGCGGTAAAACCGGTATTCGAATTAAAAGTAATCAATTGTTTTCCTAGAGTCCGAAGCAAACGTAAGTCGTTTTTAATTCCGAAGAAAGGCTTATCCAGCTGCTGCTTAATTTGTGTATCAGGGCGGTCGATCAATCCGCGATTGGTATTCCAAAATCCTTTAAATTCTATTTGATCCTTCAGGTAATTTTTTTCGGCATTATTTTCTAATGTAAGTTCTCCCTCTAACTTACTTACAAAATTATTGTTATTGGTATTCTCGATCACATCGATCGTATCTGTAGGTGTAAAATAGCGTGTTTGGGTGCGGCCATCCTGTTGCTGATAATCATTGAGATAAGAAATATTCAGCTTAAGGTCCAAATCTCTTTTAACGCGCTGTAAAATGTTTGCTGAACCTAAATGAACATTATTATTCAACCATCGCTCCGAAGAAAATGGAGGTGCTGATATATTCTGAATGGCCAGCCAATCCTCTTGATTTATATCAAAATCGATCCCAGAATATTTGATGGAAAATTTGCGGATCTCATCGGAAACGTCGTTGCCAGTATTATTGCTCTGATAAGTAACAATCGCCTGTCGTTTTTTAGTAAAAATCATAGGCGTAATCTTTGTTTGCCAAAGGAAAGGCGCTCCTCCAATTCCGGCTGTGGCCGTTCCGCTATATGTAATATCTTTTTTAAGCTTGATATTTATAGATGCGCGCTCTGAAAATTCCAAACTATCCAAAGCCTTTATTGGCTGATGATTTTCCAGGATCTCGATTTTGGAAACCGCATCAGCAGAAAGGTTATCATTTGCTAGATTGTATCTTCCCTCCAAAAGATCTAAACCTTGGATATAATATTTTTGAATGGGTTTATCTCTGTAATAAATCTGTCCGCCCGGCCTTATTTCTATTCCGGGCATCTTCCTGAGCACATCCGCAATTACCCGGTCGCTTTTCCCTTTGAATGCCGCTACTGAAAAACTTAAAGTATCGCCACGCTGTTCGATCATTTCGGCGGTTACTATAACTTCTTTAAGCGCTTCAGAAGATTTTCCCAGCCTTATTTTTAACTCCTGGGTTTTATTCGGAATGGACCTTGTGTAAGTTCCGAAACCGATATAAGAAATCTTTAAAAATAGGGAATCAGTCTTTTCGGATAATTTTATTTTGAACTTCCCTTCATTATCAGAAATAGCATACGCGAGTATTGAAGAGACAGAATCTTTACTTATCATCACGGTAGCGCCGCTAAGTTTTTCACCTTGATCGTCAAGAACCTGGCCCGAAATTTCTTTTTGAGAATAACCCGTAAAAGCTACTAATATCAATATCAGGAAAAGGAAAATCTGCCTCAAATCATCCAATTATTTAATTTTTGATCGATGATTTGTTTGACTGAAGCTCAATTGGATTATTACGCTTTTTATATTTTTCGCTTAGTTCTTTCCTTGTTTTAGCTTCATCTTCTTCGCTCCAACCGAATCTTATTCCTGCCTTTTGCATTGTTCCAATGGGATCGCGATTATAATCATCCCGAACCTGATCAAGTTCTTGCTGAGAAACAACTTTATAGCTGTCCAAATTCAATAGCTTATTCGCTGGTTTTTCTAATTTTTGAAATCCCGTTAAGCTAAAATTATATTGTCCCTGAAGGTCGGAGATTTCTAAAATAAGACCCGGCAAACCACTAAACTTATAAGGCCCATCGGAGAATGGTAATTCTGGTGCAAACCAGGCAATATAATTTCTACCTGCAAAATTACCTGTGGCTTTCTGAACGCTAAAGCCTAAAATTTCTTTATTCTCTGGTTGAATTTCCCAATTAATCTGTTTTAGATCCTGTTTATATTTTAATTTATATTGAAAAACCTTTTCTGCCAAAATAAGTTCGTTTTCCTTAAAATTTTTAAAGATCTTGTATTTAAAGTCGGTCATTTGATTGTACTCATCCATCCTCATGGTTTCAGGATTTTCCATATTCTCTAAAGAATCTTTAACCGCTTTACCCAAACTTGAATATCGCGAGTGGTCTTTACCTAAATAAAGTACTCCAATTTCTGATTTTATGGAATTTGTATCGGTAGCATTTTCTTGATATTCTAAACGGTAAGTAGCTTTATAAGGATAAGGTGTTTGTGCCTTCAAATATCCTAAACTCATTAAAAGTGCAAGGATTATAAGTTTTCTCATTTTTGTAGTTCTATTGGATTATTTCGCTTTTCATATTTCTTCCTTAATTCCCGTTTAGCCTCTTCCTGTCCGTCTTTCCATTCAATTGTGATTCCGCTATTTGCCATTGCAGTAAGCGGATCCCTATTATAATCCTTACGCACCTGGTCGAGTTCCTGTTGAGAAACAGCTTTATATTTATCCAAACTCAATAATTTATCTACCGAATATGCTAACTCCTGGAATGCCGTTAACCTAAAATGATAATCATCTTTAAGATCTGATATTTCTAAAATAAGCCCTGGAAGACCATTAAACTTATAAGGCCCATCCGGAAATGGTAATTCAGGAGCAAACCAAACGATATAATTTCTTCCGGCAAAAGCCCCTGTAGCTTTTTGCACCTTATAGCCTAAAATTTCTTTGGTTTCCGGCTGAATATCCCAATCGACCACTTTTAAAGCCTGCTTATACTTCAATTTATCTTTGAAAACCTTTTCGACTAAAATAAGTTCATTCTCCAGGTAGTTCTTGAAAATTTTATAATTAAAATCGGTTTCTGGGGTAAGACTTCTAATTCGATAAAACTCCGCCATGCTTTTATTTGAAGGATCTAACGTTGCTACTAATGAATCTTTAACCGCTTTACCCAAGCTGGAATATCGCGAGTAACCTTTACCTAAATAAAGAACACCTATTTCAGATTTTATTGAGTTTTCATTTGTCGAATCCTTCTGAAATTCTAATCGATAAGTAGCTTTATAAGAATAGGATTTTTGCGCCTGTAAATTTCCTAAACCAAGAAAAATCAAAGCGATTATAAGTTTTCTCATTTCTTTAGTTCTACAATATTAGTGTTTTTCAGCAATTCTGCTTGATTCTTTTTTTAAATCACCTTTCTTCTCATCGCCTTCAAGACAGATTCATATTATGTTAACAGCCTCACCTAAAGATTATTACAAAAACTAACAGGATCTTTTTTGTGATACTTCCTCAATGAACTGAGTGATATAAAGTTGTTGTAGTCCACAATATATAACATTTACTAGGCTTGTTCCAAGGAGGAGAACCAATTTGTTTTCGGATGGTTCTTCATAATTCAACACAAATTCAATCCACAAAATCTTATATTTAATTGGCTTAATTTGAATTGATTCAAATCAATAAAAATGGATTTTTTAGTCCGATGCGGTGTTCTTTCGAAGCTAAGATTTTCAAACATCACTTTTAACGAGCACATGGGTATGAGGCTGCGTATTGTTAACCACTCAACTTTAATCTTAAATTATCTATATCCCTGGAAATTTTAGAGTCTATTACCCTAGCATAGATCTGAGTTGTCGAGAGCTTAGTATGCCCTAAAAGTTTAGATACCGTTTCAATAGGCACTCCATTTGCCAAAGTAACGGTAGTAGCAAAAGTATGTCTGGCGGTATGAAAGCTCAATTTCTTTCTTATTTTCACCTTTTTTGCCACCTCTTTTAAATATTGATTCGTTTTTTGATTGGAATATATTGGTAATAAAGAATTTCTAGTTTCTGCTTTTGGGTGGTCCTGGTAGCGATTTATTATTTCCTCAGCAGGTTTCAGCAATGGAATTCTTACCGGTGTGTTTGTTTTACTCCTGCGAGTATAAATCCATTTTCTACCGTCTATGCCTATTTGTAAATTATTCTTATGCAAAGATTTTACATCAGCATAAGCCAGTCCGGTATAGCATGCAAATATGAATATGTCACGATTGAGTCGTAGGGTAGGATTCTCCAGCTCATGCTCCTTGATTTTCTCAAGCTCCGTTTTTGATAAATAAACCATATCTACTGAATCAAAGCGCAGCTTAAATCTCCTGGTAGGATTTTTCTCGATCCAGTCAAGGTGTTCGGCCAGGCGCATCAGCTTTTTAAAACGTTCCATATGCTTCATCAAACCATTGTTGTGTAAGCCCTCCAAATTATTCAGGTAGCTTTCAAAGCCAAGGGTGAATTCATAATCTATATGCTTGAGATAGGTATCCGATGTTCGGTACTGCACTTTAAGATAATCCAGGAGATAGGTTTCTGTGGTCGTATAATTCTTTAAAGTCCCATATTTTAGAACTTTATTCATTTTAATGCGCTGGTAATCCAGAAGTTGGCACAAGGTTTTATGTTGCTGGTCGGTACCTAAATATCGAGATTTGATCAAATCCACTGTTAGCACTTTATCTTCTTTTAATAAGGCATCGTGGATTTTAAACAACTGGCTCCTGGTTTCATTGATCTTTTTATTAATCTGGAAACTCTCGGAACTGTTCCCGATCATTCTGCAGGAGGTCTGGTTCCACCGATCTACAGGAAGGGTTCTTTTTAAACTAATTTCCTGTTTTTTACCATTTATGGTAATTCGAGCATAGAGGATCCCTAATTCGGGTTGGTTTTTCTTTTTACGAATGAAAAAAGAAATAGCAAAAGTTTGATTTGTACGCATAATGTTGACTTTAAATGAAACAAAATTCTCAGGTACAAAAGTCAAATCAACAATACGCGGATGGGATCATCCAGATTCTATGAAGATACGAAAAAGAAGCTCACGTTTGACTCACGATTTACTCACGAACTCACGCAAAACTCACGATTTCTTTAAGTTTAATTGTGTTAAAATAATAGCATTAAAAAAGGGTAACTACATGATTACCATATAATTACCCTGTTATTTAGTTTTTAACGAAGTGTTAAAAAGTCGGGATGACTGGATTCGAACCAGCGACCCCACGCACCCCATGCGTATACGCTACCAGACTGCGCCACATCCCGAAAAAATTGCGCTCAGAAGAACATTTCAGAAAAGATAGGTTAGACATCTTTTTCTTTGGATATAAGGCCTGCCCTGAGCGAAGACATTTGACCACATCCCGAAATTGGAAGTGCAAATTAAAAGGGTTTATTCCAATTATCAAAGGGAAATTTCAATTTAAACCTGCTTCTGTTTTTTGATAAAATATAAAAACCTGGATCTGGTCAAGAATTGAAACTTTCAGCTTAAGATTCACCTCAAAACTGACATTCGTCATATAATGAGCTTCCTTCAAATCTTATTTTTGTAACCCGATAAAAAAAGGCGAAAAACCGATTCTTTAGAATGTCATTAATGAAAGTACATCCTTCTGAAACTTCAGAATTACAGGAGCAGGTACTCCTGCTTAAGCGGAAAAAAAATGCCGTAATTCTTGCTCATTATTACCAGGAACCGGCAATAAAACGGGTCGCTGATTTCGTGGGTGACAGCCTGGAGCTTGCAAAAAAAGCAGCTCAAAGCAGTGCTGATATCATTGTTTTTGCCGGAGTGCATTTTATGGCTGAAACAGCAAAGATCCTTAATCCGGAGAGGAAAGTGCTATTGCCCGATCTAAATGCGGGATGTTCCCTGGCCGACAGTTGTGAACCTGAAAACTTTAAAAAGTTTATAGATCAGCATCCAGACCATGTAGTGGTTACTTACATAAATTGTTCGGCAGAGATAAAAACCATGAGCGATTTTGTGTGCACTTCTTCAAATGCTGAAAAAGTCATTAACGCCATCCCTTTGGACAAAAAGATCATTTTTGCTCCTGATAAGAATCTTGGAAATTTTCTTATCGAAAAGACCGGACGGGAAATGTTGCTTTGGAATGGTGCCTGTTTGGTTCATGAAGCTTTTTCGATCGATAAATTGCTAACTCTGCACAAAAAATATCCTTCTGCCAGTATCATCGCCCATCCGGAATCGGAAAGCCATATTTTGAAAGTCGCTTCTTACATCGGCTCTACTTCCGGTTTAATAAAACATATAGCTGAAAGCGATAAAAAGAGTTTTATCGTAGCCACTGAAGCGGGTATTCTCTATGATATGCAGGAACAATTTCCGGAAAAGACCATTATTCCCGCTCCAGCAAAAGAAAATAATAGTTGTGCCTGCAGTGAATGTGCCTATATGAAGATGAACAACCTCGAAAAACTGTATAAATGCCTTAAGAATGAGACCCCTGAGATCAAACTGGAAAAGGAAATAATAGAAAAAGCCGCTCTTCCAATTCATCGCATGCTGGAATTATCGAATTAATATGTTGTTTCAAACCGATATTGCCATTATAGGTTCTGGTATCGCCGGACTTTCATTTGCCATAAAATTAGCAGAGAAAAGGCCTGATTTGGAAATTAGCATATTTACCAAAGAAAAAGCCGATTCTGGAAATACCACAAAGGCGCAGGGAGGAATAGCCGTGGTGCTGGACCAAAAGCATGACAGTTATGAATCCCATTTTCAGGACACCATGAAAGCAGGAAAAGGATTTAACGATGCTGAAATCGTTAGAATGGTAGTGCAACAGGCTCCCGAAAGACTTTCTGAACTCCTGGAGTGGGGCAGTAATTTTGATCTCTCTCATACCGGTGAATTCGACCTGGGCCTGGAGGGCGGACATTCTTATAACAGGATCCTTCATAAACAGGATTTTACAGGACTCGAGATCCAAACCAAGCTGCTTGCGAAAGTTGCCACTTTTCCTAATATTCATATTTTTTCGCATTATTTTGTGACCGATCTTCTCATCAAATCTATAGCAGGAATTCCCAATTGCATCGGCCTCAAAGTTCTGGATCTGAATAAGAATATCCTTAGTGAAATTAAAAGCAGGGTGACTTTTCTTGCTACTGGTGGAAGCGGAAAACTTTTCAGTAACAGTACCAATCCGCCGGTTGCCACAGCTGATGGCGTCGCGATGGCCTTTAATGCCGGTGCCGAAATTGCCGATATGAATTTTGTTCAATTTCATCCCACAGCTTTATATGAAGAAAATGGCGGACCTCTTTTCCTGATTTCAGAAGCGGTAAGAGGATTCGGAGCTTATCTTATCAATAAAAAAGGAAAAAGATTTTTATTCGAACATGATGAGCGCGGGGAACTGGCTACTCGGGATATTATTTCTGCTGCCATTTTAAAAGAGTTGTCGAAATCTGGTGAGAAAAGTGTTTTTCTAGATTGCAGTCATCTTGATCAGAAAAAATTCAGGGATCATTTCCCGACTATCGTTAAACACTGTCGGGAAATTGGTATTCATGTAGAAACCGATCCCATACCTGTGATCCCGGCAGCCCATTACCAGTGTGGAGGTATAAAAGTTGACAAAAATGCGCAGACTTCCATAAAAAACCTTTTTGCATCGGGAGAATGCAGCTGTACCGGACTTCACGGTTCAAATCGCTTAGCTTCAAACTCGCTATTGGAAGCCCTTGTTTTCTCCCACCAGGCGGTAAAATTCCTGCTGCCTCGAATTGATGAAATAAAAAAGCAGCTTCAGTCCCCTTCAATTTCTATGGAAAGCAGCAACAGGATTCCTTTAAAAAAAGAAGCAGGCCTTGAATTTCTGAAAAGCCACCTTAAAAAGTTGATGAGCTATGAACTGGTTTATATAAAACCTGTTTCCGATAAAAAAGCGGCAATTCGGGAATTAGAGCAAATACAAAATACCATAGCTGCATTAATGGATGATAATTGTCTCAATATCCAGTATTATGAAATTCGTAACCTGGTAACTGCTGCAAAACTGGTTCTTCTACACGCAATTCTTTTTGAAGAAAAACAGCAGACTAAAAAAGGGGTTTTTCTCAATTGAAATTTTCAAAAATCGGCTTTATTCTCCAAAGTGTCTCATAAATTTATCAGGGTGGGCCCCGGTTCTCTCCTCTTTATCCAGCGATGTAATTAGCTCCATTTCATCTTTAGAAAGTTCAAAGTCGAAGACCCGGGCATTTTCTTCGATCCGTTTTTTGTGTACGCTTTTCGGAATGGTGGCCACTCCCATTTGCAAATCCCACCTGATCACCACCTGAGCAGGAGTTTTTTGGTGCTTTTTTGCAATTTTCTGAATAGTTTGATTTGAAAGTATTTCGGCCCGCATCAATGGTGACCATGCCTGATAAATAATATCGTTTTTATGGCAATACTCAATAAGGTCTTTTTGTACGAGCCTGGGATGGAATTCGTTCTGAACCAGCATCGGCGAAATTCCTCCCAAAGCTTTCAGACTTTCAAGGTGGTGCTCGAGGCAATTGCTCACCCCAATCGCTTTTACTTTACCGCTATCATAAATCTTCTGAATTACTTTCCAGCTCTCCAGATATTTTTCAGGAACCGGCCAGTGAATAAGGTAGAGGTCGATATAATCCAGTTTCAGTCGATCTAAAGATTTATAAAAAGCATTTTCGGTATTATCATTCAGTTGGTCATCGATCCATAATTTTGTGGTAACAAAGATCTCTTCACGGGGAATCCCGCTTTCGCGAATCGCCTCTCCCACTCCTTCTTCATTATGGTAAAAAGTTGCGGTATCTATGAGCCGGTATCCGGCATCCAGCGCGACCTTTACCGCATTTTTAACCTCGTTTCCATCTTTTGCCTTATAGACACCTAAGCCTAAATAAGGGATTTTCACGCCATTGGAAAGTTTCCACCTTCCGCCTATATTGCTGATTTCCATCAAAAATTAAGAATTTAAATATTATTTTAGCCAAAATGTAACATTCTTAAAAAGAAACTACTAACACTTTTATAACATCTTAAAAAAAGATATGAAAAATCTTATAAAACTGTCACTGGCAGTCGCATTTCTTGCCGGCTTTTCTGCCTGCAAGAACGCTGAAAAATCTGATTCTTCCGAAGAAAAGGAACTGGAATCTGGAATTCTCGTCCAAAATATGGACACTACGGTTAGGCCGGGGAATGATTTCCACGCCTATGTAAACGGAAAATGGATCAAAGAAACTGAAATTCCCGCTGATAAAGCCAGTTATGGTGCAGGTTATATGGTGCAGGAACAGGCCGAAGAAGACGTAAAAGAAATTATCCTTTCGGCTGCTGAAGACGATCATCCGGAAGGATCTGCCGAACAAAAAGTTGGAGACCTTTACGCATCTTATATGAATTCCCAGCTTCGCGACTCTTTGGGAATGGAACCATTAAAAGAAGACCTTCAGAAAATAGAAAATATTTCCAGCTATGATGAGCTTGCTTCTTATTTTGCCTATGCGAACCGTTCGGGATTATACGCTCCACTTTCCAGCTTTGTTTATCAGGATTTTAAAGATCCAAGCTTTTATACCGTATATGTTGTTCAAAGCGGGCTCGGGCTACCAGACAGGGAATATTATCTTTCAGAAGACGCACGTTCTAAAGAAATTCGCAAGGCCTATGTAGATCATATACAAAAGATGTTTGAGCTTGCAGGCTGGCAAAACGGGCAAAAATCTGCTAAAAATATCATGTCCCTTGAAACAGAAATGGCGGCAAGCCAGATGAAAAAAGAAGATACGAGAAATATGCAGAAGCTGTACAACATGTACGGTCATGATGAGGCCTTAAAACTGATGCCTGATTTCAATTTCGAAAAATATTTAAGCGGGGCCGGAATTAACCGTGATACGATTGGTATCGCCATGGTTGATTATACCAAAAGCCTGAACGATATCATCAAATCTCATTCGCTGGACACCTGGAAGACCTATTTGAAGTGGGGTTTACTAAATGCGAGCTCTAATGAACTGAACTCTGATATTTATAATGAAGATTTCAATTTCTACAGAAAGGAATTAAGAGGAATTCAGGAGCCAAGAGAACAATGGCGCCGTGGGGTGGCTGTGGTGAATTCTAATCTTGGAGAAGTGGTGGGGAAGGTTTATGTGGAGAAACATTTTCCGCCGGAAGCAAAGAAACGCATGGAAGACCTCGTACAGAACCTTCTGAAAGCTTATGAAGAGAGTATCAAAAATCTTGACTGGATGAGTGAAGACACCAAAAAACAGGCGCTTGACAAATTGAATAATATCAATACCAAAATTGGTTATCCCGATAAATGGAAAGATTATTCCGATCTTAAAATCACTGCAAATGATCTTTACGGAAATATAAAACGCTCTTCCCAATTCCAGTACCAGGTGGAGATCGACAAGCTGGACGGCCCTATTGACCGTGAGGAATGGGGAATGACACCACAAACCGTAAACGCCTATTACAATCCTACAATGAACGAGATCGTATTTCCGGCAGCCATTCTACAGCCTCCGTTTTTTAATCTGGAAGCCGATGATGCCGTTAATTATGGAGCTATTGGAGCAGTGATAGGTCATGAAATAGGTCATGGATTTGATGACCAGGGAAGTAAATTTGACGGCTCCGGCGCGATGCGCAACTGGTGGACCGATGAAGACCGTAAGGAATTTGAAAAAAGAACCGCAAGTCTCACAGATCAATACAATCAATTCGAAGTAATCGACAGCGTTCATGTAAACGGGGAATTTACTCTGGGTGAAAACATTGGAGATCTTGGAGGTTTAAGTATCGCATTAAAAGCCTATAAAAAATCACTTGACGGAAAAGAGGCTAAAGTAATTGACGGCTTTACACCAGAACAACGAGTGTTTTTGGGTTATGGCCAGGCATGGTTACAGAAATCCCGGGAAGAAGCCCTTAGAATGCAGGTAAGCACCGATCCGCATTCTCCGGCAAAATTCCGCGTAAACGGAGTGGTAAGGAACGTTCCTGAATTTTATAAAGCTTTTGATGTAAAACCGGGAGACAGTCTTTATCTGGCAGAAGATCAAAGGGTAAAGATCTGGTAAAAATGAGGCCGCTCTTCGGAGCGGTTTTTTTATGAATTCATTATTCAGAAATTTCGGCGATAAGCATTAATCACAATCATTAATTATCACAAGAGAAATAAATCCCTCGCTGCACTCCAAAAGCTATCATTTCTTTTAAAACGGTTAAACATTAAAATTTTTCGAGATAAATAGAATAAGAGATTAAGTAACTGCCTAATATTCTACCAAAATAAGGAGATGTTTAAGAAATTAATGGTGATACCTTCGTTTGCTTTAAATTATCAATTAAATTTAACCGAAAAATAAGATTAACCTACAAGTATTATTTATGGCTGCCCACCGATACGTGATTCTCCTATTGTTCTTTCTGGGAAGTCTGAATCTTTATTCTCAGGAAATTTCTGAAACAAATACTGATAGCATTTATTTCAAAGCTCTGAACTTATATAAAAATAAAGAATATCCGCTTTCCCTGGATTATACTAACAAAGGTCTCGAACTCGCTAAAGACTATCATGATATTAGAATATTAAGGATCAGAAATGAGTGGGTGCTTCAGAAAATAGACCAGGCGGAAGACGATATTCTCTACCTGATGAAATACGCCAAAGATTATCCAGGGGTAAAAGAACTGGCAGAAAAGCAAATAGGTTTTTATAGCGATGCTTCAGAAAGTCTTTCTTTTATTAACGAGATTGAAATGAACTATGAGGTGGGAGATGAAATAAGAACGCTACAGGCTTCCCTTCTATTAAAGGTTAAGCAGCCAGAAAAGGCTAGGAAGATCGCGCTCGAACTATTCAAAAAACCCGATCTCAATAAAAATTTAAGATATCAGCTTCAAAATATTCTTACCCGCACGGTTTCAGATGAAATAGGATTGAGCTATCAATATGTTAATTTCAGCAAAGGCTATAGTCGCACGAATCCCTGGAATACGATAATCGGGGAATACCTCCACTATTTCAACAGAACTGCTTTGATTGGCCGAATTCATTATACAGACAGGTCTTTCGATAACGGATATCTGTACGAGCTGGAGTCTTATCCCGTCTTTAGCGATAAGTTTTATGCCCAGCTAACAGCTGGTTTTTCAAATGGTGATGTATATCCCGAATTCAGAGGAAGTGCTTCTATATTTCTCAATTTTCTGAAGGTTTTTGAAGCAGAAGCAGGGGGAAGATTGTTACATTTCAGCAACCAGGATTATTTTACCGGAATTATAGGATTAACGGCTTACCAGGGAAAATTCTATTTGAATTTAAGAAGTTTTATCGGTCCAGAGCGACTTAACAAGATTGTTCAAAATTACCAGTTCAACCTAAGATATTATTTTAAGGATATCGATAACTATCTCTTTGCCAGAATTGGCAGCGGTATTTCACCTGATGAAAAAACAATTTTCACCCAGGTTCAGGAAAATCCGGGGCTTGAAGCCTACTACTTCAATATCGGATTAAATAAAAGCCTTGGGATCCACCACCTTTTTCAGTTAAGCGGTGGATATTTGAATGAAGATATTGACCAGAACAATAAAGGAAACCAGTTCCTGGCTTCGCTAAGCTATCGTTTCAGGTTTTAAGATTCCGAAATTTTAAATCCTTTCCTGGTCATCACTCCCCATCCGGATTTAATGCGGAAGAGTTTTTTATAATAGCCTTTCATCTGGCCATATAGGAGCACAGGATGGTAAACAAATGGCTCCAAATAAGCAGCCAGTAACAGTTCTACGATTTGTTTAGGTTTAGTATAATGATCAAAATTTTTCACGTACATGAAAACCGCTGCTGTAGAAAAAATGCACCCAATTAAATAAACCAGCGTAAAAAGCAGAATAGCAGAAGGCCAATTGATCAATCCTAAAATTCCATAAACGAGAATACAAATTAACCCTAGAAATTCAACTAATGGTGCTCCAAATTCAAAAATCAACCAATAGGGATAATATAAAATTCCCATAAATCTAAATTTGGGGTTTAGAAATAATCCCTTGTGAATTTTCATGGTTTCCCAAAGACCTCGAGCCCAACGGTCACGCTGATTTACCAGTACATTAGCATCGGGCGGACCTTCGGTCCAGCAAAGAGTTTCAGGCAAATACACAACCCTATAGGGAAGCTTTAATCTCTCCATATTCTTGCGAAGCCTGATGCAAAGTTCCAGGTCCTCTCCTACTGTTTTTGCATCGAAACCTCCAACTTCAATCACTCTTTTTCGAGGATACATCCCGAAAGCTCCCGAAACCAACATTAAGCCATTAATCTCTCCCCATGCCATTCTTCCGAGTAAAAAAGCCCTGATATATTCCACAACCTGTACCATAGGAATTATACTTTCAGGCAGCCTAAGCTCCTTCAGTGTTCCGTTTCTAATAACCGAATCATTGGCAATACCTATTCCCCCGCCGCAGGCAATTATTTCCCGGTGATCTTCTTCCAAATAAGGCCTTACCATCTTTAAAAGTGCATCTTGTTCAATAATACAGTCGGCATCGGTACATATTACCAATTCAGTAGTAGCGAAATTTATACCGGCATTCAAGGCATCCGCGCGCCCTCCATTATTTTTATCAATGACTGTTAACTGAGTATATTTATGGTTGGTACTTTTATAAATGTGCTTTACCGTGGCTGTAGTAATAGGTTGCGTAATAAATGTCGCGTCCTTTTTCTCGAGATCGAATTCTCTAATTAGTTTTTCCAAAGAATCATCAGTACTTCCATCATTTACCAGAATAAATTTGTAGTAGGGATACTGGATAGAAAGAAGGGATTTAACATTTTCAATAATAGTTAGCCCCTCATTAAAGGCTGGGGCGACCAAGGTTACGGAAGGAATATCGGTAGCACTAACAATGTCTTTTACCTGTAAAAAAGAAGATTTACGAATATTTCTTCTAATAGCAATATTCGCAAGTACTACTCCCGTACAATAAAAACTGGTAAGCGTCGCACCATAAATAAGGAAAAAATAATTCACCGAATTCAAAATGAAATCACTCGTAAAAAAATTCTCAAAACTACTATACATATAATCCATTTTTGGGATATTGTTGATAATAGAATTCCTGAACTTTTTCTTTATAGCCGTTATTCCATAGTATCTCAGCGATTTTCAGTTTTAAATCGTCGTTTCCTTCATAAAGATTCTTCATATAAAAATCTAGGTCAATTTCAGAATTTCCGTGTATATACTCCAGTAATTGAGCTTGTTGGACCGGATTAGAAACAGAATCATAAAGGTGTTTGATGTAATTCATCCGTTCATCAGAAACCGCAAAAGTTTGAATGCAGTAAATAGCTGTCTCCCTTACTTCATAATCTGGATGTTTGAGATGCTGAATAATAAAATCAACCTCTTCATGTAATTGGAACTTTCTGATTATTCTCATAAGAAGCTTTTTACCGAATAGCTTATCCGTTTTATATGCCTTATGAAGCCAGTTCAGTTCTGGAGTTGGATAAAGATCGGCGAGTTTTTCAACAATTTTAATTTGTTGCCAAAGTGTTATTTTCCGTTTTAGATATGGCAGAAATCGGAGCGATTCCCAACCCATAAAAACAACAAGTGCTATTTGTGCCTCCCTTCTTACATAAATATTTCGGTGGTTTCTGAATTTGAAAATATTATCCAGATATTGAGATTGATCCATTTCATAGATCTCTCTGATTCCCTGCGCTTTTTTATACCATCCAATTCCTGAAATCTTTGAAAAAGAAGCTCCATAAGGCTGAATTTGAGCATATAAATTCTTTAACTTATGATAATTCCTTCCTAAAATGGTACGCTGGGTTCTTATCATTAGTCTAATTAGGTATTGGATATTTTTCTTTTCCCCAGGCCTTACTCCCACTTCTTCCAGAGCATGCTGAATTTTTCTTATATCCAGTGGATCATTAGGATCATTGTAAAGATACTGACTAACAATTTCGGCAAAAGTCAACTCAATTTTATGACGGATTTTAAATCGCTTTTTACGATAGAAAAAGCTATACGCAATGGATATCCAGAATATGACCAGAATTATAGAGGCTATTTTAATTAGAAATATTAAAATTTCTTCATTCATTAGTAGGTCTGTATCAAGGCTTCTATTTCATCGAGATCCAAAGGTACAGCATAAAATCCTGCAACTCCACGTACTGCGAAGATCTCCCGTTTTATTTTATTCTGCCCCATATTGGTAACAATGATCATGTCTTTATGCAAAATGATCTCCTTTACTTGCGCAACGAATTCAAGAGGAGCAATACCTTCAAAGAGAATATCAGTGATGATAAGTTGGAAATTTGTTTGCTGATCATCTATTGTTAATTGGTCCAGTGATTGAATAGCTTTACAATCAAAATTGTTTAACTGAACCAGTCTCTCCAGAATTTTAAGGATTATAATATCTTCCTGGATCACCAAGACCTTTTTCATTCCAGCTTATTTTCGCACGAAATATAGTAAATTAAGCTGAAAAATAATCTTCAAAATTTTCGGGATTTGTAGCCTTATCACGAAAGAAGAAAATCTCAAAACTGAAATTTGAAAAAAAATTCGATAATTACTAAAGAAAAAAGCTTCTGTTTTACAGTACGGCTAAGGGAGCCAAAATTGCCCCCGGTTCCTGCGAAATCTTAAAAAGAAGAATAGACTAAAGAAAAAACCAGGCGTAGACGGCAAAATCCTTAACAGAATTATTTAAAAGGTCAAAAACTTCAGCCTGGTCAAATACAAAGTACTAAATGGATAAAAATCAGATCTTATTCTTATCCCACTTCGAAATAGTAATTGTAAAAAAATTAGAGCTATACCGGCATATTCACATCAAAAAGATAACCGATAAAGGCGGTCAGCCCCATGGCAATGGTTCCCCACAAGGTAATTCGAATAATAGCTTTTAATTTACCTGATCCTCCTGTTTTAGCTGATACACCTCCTAAAAGCATTAGAAATAAAATGGAAAAACCGTAAAGAAAATAGCCCATAGATTGCATTGGGAAAAAGATGGTGACCATAAAAGGCAAAATACCACCCACCGTAAAAGCCGCACCTGAAGAAAAAGCTGCCTGTATGGGATTGGGCTGATGCATTTCATGAATTCCAAGCTCGTCCCTCACATGCGCCTGCAGAGCATCCTTTTCAGTTAACTCTTTAGCAACAGTCATTGCAGTACTCTTTTTTAAACCTCTTTCTTCATATATAAGCGCGAGTCGCTGTAGTTCCAGTTCAGGCATTTCCTCAAGTTCCTGCTTTTCCCGTTCGATATCGGCTTTTTCAAGGTCGGTTTGAGAACTTACCGAGACATATTCGCCAGCGGCCATTGATAAAGCTCCGGCCACGAGACCGGCAAGTGTTGCCAGCACTATAGGAGATCGGGTATCACTGGCAGCAGCAACCCCTACTGCAATACTGGCTGTAGAAAGAATTCCGTCATTAGCGCCTAAAACGGCTGCACGAAGCCAATTACTGCGTTGTATATAATGATTATCGAGATAATCATCCAATTGTTCGGACATATTGTAAAGATTGATTGTTAAAGCCAATTTACAATTAAAAGGCTACCGGAATAAAGTTTTTTCAGAATAAAATTTCAGAATTCTTACTTCAGTTCCTTAAAATAAAAAACCTGACAATTTATATGTTATAAGGATTTTTGATAGATAATTAGTCCGGGGGAACAGCCCCGAAGCCTCGGAAGAACCAGCGGCCAATTTCTTTAAATTTGGTACACAAAAAAAGCCTCACACTTTCGTGCAAGGCTTACTTTCGTCGGGGTGGCAGGATTCGAACCTGCGGCCTCCTGCTCCCAAAGCAGGCGCGATAACCGGGCTACGCTACACCCCGAGTAATTTCTTGATCGCGACTCAGCGCGATAACCGGGTGAAGTTTATCCTGAGCAAAATCTCTGAAAGAGTTTTGTCGAAGGGCTACACCCCGAGTAATTTCTTGATCGCGACTCAGCGCGATAACCGGGTGAAGTTTATCCTGAGCAAAATCTCTGAAAGAGTTTTGTCGAAGGGCTACACCCCGAGTAATTTCTTGATCGCGACTCAGCGCGATAACCGGGTGAAGTTTATCCTGAGCAAAATCTCTGAAAGAGTTTTGTCGAAGGGCTACACCCCGAGTAATTTCTTGATCGCGACTCAGCGCGATAACCGGGTGGAGTTTAACCTAAGCAAAAGCTCTGTAAGAGTTTTGTCGAAGGGCTACACCCCGAGTAATTTCTTGATCGCGACTCAGCGCGATAACCGGGTGGAGTTTATCCTAAGCAAAATCTCTATAAGAGTTTTGTCGAAGGGTTACACCCCCAAATTTCCAGCACCGGGCGGCAAATATAATAAATATTCATCTCCAACAATGATGATATTTAATTTTTTATATCTTAGTTTTTTGATAATTGTATAATACCCTTAACCATTATTATTGATATGAAAAAAACACTTCTATTACTGAGCCTTCTTTCCATGATGGCCTGCAAATCTGATAAAAAAGATAATTCCGAAAAAGAAGAAGATTCCTATGTAATATCAGACACCTCTGAGAAAAAACAGGAAGATTCTCCCCTGGCACAAAGTATAGAAAGAGGGAAAAAGATTTACTCAGGACTCTGCGTCACCTGTCATCTCCCTACTGGTAAAGGAATTCCCGGGACTTATCCGCCTCTTGATGGCTCTAACTGGTTAACAGAAAAACGGGAAGCTGCTATAAGAGGTGTAAAATATGGCCTCCAGGGAGAAATTAAGGTGAATGGCGAAACCTACAACAATGTGATGACACCAATGGGTTTAAGCGATCAGGAAGTAGCCGATGCACTTAATTATGTCATGCATTCCTGGAGTAACGAGGTTGATAACATGGTGACCCCCGAAGAAGTTGCTAAAGTAAAGGAAAAGTAAAATTTTATAGTTAACCGAATTTTTAAGCACTTTTTATCGTTTTAACCACCCATTTTTTAAAAAAAATTAATCATTTTTAGAAGAATTTAATACTTACAACTCCTGAAACCCTTATATTTGCAGAACATTTAAGTATATAGAGTTATATAGTTAAAAAAGAATTAATCCAGAAGAGGAATTGCTTGGATGTTCAAAAATAAATTATATTGCACCAACTTTTAGTAAAGCTTTTAAACAATTTAATCATTTCACCTATGAAAAAACTATTATCTATTGTATTCATCAGTACTCTTTTGTTTTCCTGTAGCCAGGATAATGGGATTACGGATGTTCAAGACGAACAAACGGCGCAAGTAGACCTTGAAAAACTGGTTGCCCAGGGAAAATATGATAATTCCCAATACGGAATTTATGAAGGGGTGTTTTCTAGCATTGATGGTAATAGGGCTACGGTCAGGATTGCTATTCAAGAAAAAGGAAATCCCGAAGTTACTTTTAATTTTCCTGATGGAAGTAAAACACAGTTAAAATCCTCAGGATTAACTAAAGCATCCGGTAATACTAATACTTCGAATTTTAGTGGTAAAGATTTTTCATTAGATTTCACGGTAAACAGTGATGGAACAGAACCTTTAATATCTAATGTTACTTACATGGGAAAAAAAGGCGATGTTCTGATTATGAAAGAGACTTCCAAAAACGCTATAACCCCAAGGACCGGAACATATTCTTGTATTTCTGGTTGTGATACACATCCCGATTTAGGTAAAGGAAAAACTCAAACTTTTAATGCTATTATTCAAACATCTACTTCTAGTGGATTGACTTCTTCTGGAGATACTGAAAGTACTGTAGCTGATAATAGTAAAAACGATATTGTGTTTCAAGTACAATTAGCCAGCGAAGTATTTTATATGTATAGTGGCACTCCAACGATGCCACAAAATAATTGCCAGGATAGAACAAGAGATGTTTTTATTCCTGGAGTTGGAACAGTTACTTACAACACCACCCGTTGTGATTTTACCGGCTACATCCAGGGTGGTTCAGGTTTAGCAACCGTAAATGGCACCCATAGGTTTGGAAGGACTACCCAATACAATGGTACTACCACCGATTTTAATTGTTCTGATTTCTTTGGTACTTTCACTTATACCTCGGAATGGTTTGGCACATCGAACATGACCTTCCAATCAGATGATGATCCAGGAAATGACTATTGTTTTCTTTCAAATCCATAAAAAATCATAAACAAAATTTTAAACCCGGGATTCTTCCCGGGTTTTTTACTTAATATTGTTTTATAAAATATCTTGCTATACTTATAAACAAAATTTAATTGCTGTTTAACTCCTTCGAATACGCACTTTTCCTTCCTATAGTATTCATAATATATTGGTTGATCGGGAGCAATAAAATTAAGCTCCAAAATAAACTTTTACTCTTTGGGAGCTACCTGTTTTATGGTTTCTGGGATTGGAGATTTTTAATCTTAATTTTTTTAAGTTCAATTGTAGATTACTTTGCGGCACAGAAAATATACGAGGCCAATTCCCCCGAAAAGAAAAAATTCTATTTATATTTTAGTCTTATCTGGAACCTGGGAGTCCTCTTTGCTTTTAAATATTTTAATTTTTTCACGGAAAGCTTTTTAGATCTTTTTAATTTATCGGAAGAAAAACATTTCATATCTGCTATTAACATCGTTTTACCGGTTGGATTAAGCTTTTACACCTTTCAAACTTTAAGTTATACCATTGACGTTTATAGAAACCAACTCCAGCCTACAAAACAGTTACTGGAGTTTTTATGCTTTGTAAGCTTTTTTCCGCAATTGGTTGCCGGACCTATTGAAAGGACATCGTTTCTACTTCCACAGTTTTTAAAAAAACGAAAATTTTCACTTCAAACATCTAAAGAAGGACTTCGCCAGATTTTATGGGGCCTTTTTAAAAAAATGGTAGTGGCTGATAATTTAGCTTTGGCTGTTAATACAATTTTTGATAAGCCTGGGGATTATCAAAGCTGGGAATTAGTTTATGCTCTTGTTCTATTTTACTTTCAAATTTATGCAGACTTTTCTGGATACGCCGATATTGCTTTGGGTTCAGCTAAATTATTTGGTTTTAAATTACATATTAATTTTAAACTTCCTCATTTTGCCACAAGTATTCCCGATTTCTGGAAAAGATGGAATATTACAGTTAGCCAATGGTTTCGGGATTACGTGCATATTCCTTTCTTGCAGAATCGAAAAAAAACTCTATTTAACCGCCGAATAGCACTTATTCTTACTTTTGGATTAATCGGGCTATGGCATGGAGCCGAATGGACGTTTATTATATTCGGGTTAATTCATGCTTTTTATATGATTGGATATCAGATTTATTATAAGAACTTCAAAGTAAAGACTGGGAAAAATAAAATGTGGATGAATTTGAAGCATCTTTTTTCAATCACTATTTCCTTTTCACTGTTAATTTTATCGATTGTTTTCTTTCGGGCTCCAAATACAGATATTGCTTTTACCTTTCTAGGAAGAATATTTAGTTTTATCCCGGATAATGACTTTGAAAGTATAATTAAGCTGAATGTTTTATTTTTGTTTTTAATGCTTATTCTAGAATTCTTTACTAGAAGCAAAGAATATCCGTTTATAAAAATGGAGGAAAAAATACCTGCCTTCTTAAGATGGACTATTTACTATGTATTCATTTTCTTTATAATAAGATATGGAGGACCAAAAGAATCATTCATTTATTTCCAATTCTAATCTGAGAAAATTCTTAGTTAGAGCAGTAATTTTTTTCTTTCCCGTAGTTATTGGTTACGCAATGGTAGAGTATACCCTTTCTGAGATAAATTTTGCCGAAAAAGTAAGATACAATTATATACAGGAAAATTCAGACGAAATTGAAATATTATTTTTAGGCTCCTCTCAAATTGAAAGAGCCATTAATCCAAAATTCATTGCTGCCGGTGCCATTAACCTGGCAAATTCAAGTCAGACATTATTTGAAGACTTTAAACTATTAAAATTCTTTAATCCTAAACTACCGAAATTAAAACTGGTAGTACTTGAGATTTCATATGATAAACTGGAAAGAGATAAGTCTAATATCCTACCTATTTTAGATCCTAAAAACCTTAAATTTTATGGTGTCAATACTTTCGGAAGAAAGTTAAAACTGCAAGATCATCTTCTCTTTCATTTCAGTCCGAAGTATTTTTCTAAAATATTAAACGAATATATATTTAAGACCTCGAACATTAAACTTAATAAGTTCGGATTCGACGAAAATAAATTTGACGGAGCATATAGCCATGCCAATTATGTACTTATCGAAAATATTCATAATAAGAAGAACTATAAGAAAAATCTTCTTCTTCTAAATGAGATAATAAGTTATTGCAATGAAAACAATTTAAAAATATTTATCTACCATCCCCCCACTCATTACCGGTATAATGAATTACGTGATCCCTCACTGGTGAAAAAGTGGCGGAAACTTATTGATAGTCTAAAATACCAATATCCCAAAATCCATTTTTTTATAGATGACACTAATAGTACATTCACCAGGAAATATTTTGACGATGCCAATCATCTAAATCCATTAGGTGCTGAAAAAGCCACTAAAACACTAGATTCTATTCTTCAAAAATATTATCCTAATTTGTAATATATATTTGAATGACAATGCCTTGGATTTCTATAATTATACCTTTTTACAATAGAAAAAAACTCGTTCTTGAAACTATAGAGTCCATTTTAAGGCAAACTTTTGAGCAGTACGAAGTCCTTTTGATAGACGATCATTCAAATGAGGATGTCACTTTTTCAATCCAAAATCAGGTGAAAAATGACCCAAGATTTAAAATTTTAAGGCGGAAAAGTAGTGTTAAAGGAGCTCCACAATGCAGAAATGAGGGAATTAAAGAAGCTTCAGGTGAATACCTGATGTTTCTTGATTCAGATGACTTAATGTCTCCTACTTGTCTTGAAAAGAGAATGAAGTGTGCCCGGGAAAATAAAGATTATGATTTCCTGGTGTTTAACGTCGCATTATTTAATTCCGGAACCAGGTATTGCGATTACCTCTTTTCTAATCTAAATACTTTAGATGATCTTGATGGATTTATAAAATATACTGGTGGATGGCACACCTCAAGTACAATTTTTAATCGGAATTTTTTAATTGAAAATCATTTAAATTTTGATAACGATGCCTTAAGCTGGCAGGATGTTGAATTTCATATTCGAGTGATATTAAAAAGTAAAAATTACCGTAAATTTCCCTTATCTATACCAGATATTTTTATCAGACTGCACGGTGAGAATCGAATTTCGGATTCAAAATGGTCTTATGAAAAATTATTTTCTCGTATTAAAATTTATCAGAAAATCCAGCAATTAATAGCCACAGAAACGGACCGAGAATACAAAACTGAATTTCTTAAATTATACTTCTTTTTTTTACACATAGCCGGAAGAAAACTTAAAAAAAGAGAGTTTTTAAAAATTTTAAATTTTTGGTATACTCATTATAAATTTAAAAACTACAGAACCTTTATTTTGAAAAAATATTTGAAAATATTAAATTTTTTTTCTAGAATACATTTTCCTTTTTTAGGAGCAATAATTTATCAAATTCCCAAAATTATATTGAGGAACAAATTAAAATATCCACAGAAGAAAGTAAAACTAAACAATCCAATTAACCTAAATAATTTTTTCTATTAAGTTTTCAAAAATCTACTCTTTAACTTTTTAAGCCTAAGAAAAGTATTATTAAGAATTGTTGTAATTTTATTTTGAAAATTTATCCCTTTAAGTCCAAAATCGTCTGGATAAAAATTATTGGTTAGATAATAATTATTTTTAACCTCGTTCACCATATTTTTATCATGGATTACCTCCAGCCAAAGTCGATCACTTTTATATGCTATTATATTAGCGTGATCTGACCATTCATAATGGTGCCTGGATAAAACTGTTTTAAAATTGTCTCCAGTTTCAACAATGGAGATAAAAGGATTATAATATTTAAAATGATTTCTTACTTGAAATGGATCTTTTTGGATATCTATTTGTAAACCGCGAATGAGATCTATCACCGCTTCCGATTTTCCCGATGCAAGCTTCTGAATAGTACTAATAAAATCTTTATGTATTGCATCATCATTATCCAGCCGTGTAGTAATTATAGTCTCAGATTTTATTGAAATTTCCTTCAGAATAAACCTGCTAAGACTCGTTTCTAATTCGCCTATTCCATTTATATATAAAGGGATAAACAAATTATCTTTTGCCAAAAGACCATTAATCTTTTTCTTGAATTTAGTAGGTGTATCAATATCAAAAAAAATAACCCATTTGAAATTTTTATTGGTTTGATTTTTTACGGAAGGAACACAAAATTTTTCAAATAAATAAAATCGACTAGAGAGCCATTTTTTCGTGAGAACTGATTTACCCTTCTTAGTATGAATCCAATCTTCGTTTTTTAAATTAAACCGTGTGCATAGAAAATGCTTCATTCCTTAATTGATTACCTCACTGATTGCACCGAAAATTCCTTTTGCCAATTTCAAGTAGTCAAATTTTTGTTTTGCAAATTCAAGGCTGTTTCGAGACAAAATTGAATACTCTTTTTTCTTAATAGCGGATAATTCAAAAATTAAGTTTTTTAATTCATTGGAATTATTAAATAAAAACCCATTATAATTATTTCGAACTAATTCCGGAAAAGCCCCAGATTTCCTAACAACCACCGGTATTCCACATGAATTAGCTTCTGCTATAGTCCGCCCGAAAGCTTCAAAAGTGGCATTAGAAATTAAAATTTCAAAATTTTCATAGATATCCTCCCTATTCACAAAACCATGATAATTAATATTAGGAGAATTTATTTTTTCAAACCATTTCAAAAAGTTTGGACTACCATGGCCAAAAATTTCCAGCTGAATTCCTAATTCCTTTATTTCTGAGGAATTAAATAATTCTATAATCTCCTTTTGCCCTTTTTGCTTATTTATACGCCCTACTATTCCAAATTTTATCGAATGATTCATAGAAGCAATGGCAAAATTGCTATTATTCTCCATTAATACACTATCATAGAATATCCGGTAATTCTCTTTGCCGAAATTTTTCAGATAATTTTCTTGTAAAAATTTTGAAGTAAAAAGATGTAAATCTACCTCATTATAGTGGGTAATGAATTCATTTTCTTTTTCTAAACAAAAACCATAAATATTATCATTCACGGTTTCTCGATGATGCCAAATAACTTTCTTCTCTAGCTTTTTCCCAACATATAAACCCATAGGACACAAGGAAGAGTTTACATAAATTATATCAGGAGAAAATTTTCTGGCAAAATTCAAATGAGATTTTAACCTTACTTTATTTTTTAAAAACTTTTGCCATTTATTCTTTTCGAACCAAAGTTTATACAAAATAGTTGATTTCTTCTTCCATTTCCTGGCAATTGGTTCTTCATAAAACCAGTTATAATGTTTTATAACTTGGAATGGAATAGACCTCTTCTTTAGCTTACTTTCAATAGGACCTTTATTAGGGATAACAACAAAAATTTCAATTTGAGGATTGATTGTTTTTAAACCAATAATAAGTTCTATGAGGGAACGGTTCGCACCATATAATGTAGATGAATGTGCATAAAAAAGGATCCTCATAAACTTATTTTGATTTGTCAAAAATATCAATTCTTATTGAGTTTTCTTCAATCTACCCTAAAGACAGCAATTTTTGTTTTCAAACTTATAATTACCTTTGCGGAAAATTAATTTCCTATGCTTATTATCGGGATTGCCGGTGGTACCGGAAGCGGAAAAACTACCGTGGTAAATCAGATCATTGAAGAATTAAAAAACGAGGAAGTCGATGTAATTTCGCAGGATTCTTATTACAATGACACCTCCCACCTCTCTTTCGAAGACCGAAAAAAGATCAATTTCGACCATCCCAAATCCATCGATTTTGAATTGATGGCTACCCACCTTCAGGAATTAAGAAGCGGCAGGACCATCCAACAACCGGTTTATTCTTTTAAAGAACACAACCGTACCGGCGAAACCATAGAAATTCAGCCTCGAAAAGTAGTGATCGTGGAAGGAATTTTAATTCTTACCCATCCCGAAATCCGCGATCTTTTTGATATAAAGATTTATGTTCATGCCGACAGTGACGAGCGGCTCATTCGCCGACTTAAACGCGATATCGCTGAACGTGGGCGCGATCTCGAAGAGGTTCTTTGGCGCTATCAAACCACTTTAAAACCTATGCACCAGCAATTCATTGAACCTACTAAAGAATTCGCCGATATCATAATTCCTACGAATCGATATAATACCGTGGCTGTTGATATCGTTCAAACAATTATTAAAGATCGCTTAACCTAAATTTGTATATTTAACGAGTATGAAATTTAAAGACCTGCGAAAAAAGCCCTGGTTCAGGTTTATCAGCAACAAATATGTGCTGATAACCTTGATTTTTGCCGGATGGATGTTTTTCCTGGATACCAATTCCTGGCTTATTCATCATGAATTAAATCAGGAAATTCAGGAATTGCAGGACAATAAAAACTATTATCAAACTCAAATTGCGGAAGATAAAGAGGTGATCAACAAGCTCCATGATTCCACCGAGCTGGAGAAATTTGCCCGCCAGAAGTACTATATGAAGAGGGATGATGAAGATATTTACATCATCGAGTACGACACCATCGACTAAACCTGCTCTTTCGTAAAAAACCAACCCGATAATGAAAGAATTGTTATTTCAGGAATTTGAACAAGTTTCTGCAAAACAATGGAAACAGAAGATACAGGCTGATCTCAAGGGAGCAGATTATAACGAAACCCTTGTCACGCACAGCCTTCATGGCATTGATATTAAGCCATTTTACACTTCAGAAGATGTTCAGGAAACGCTGAAAATTAATAATCCTGCCAATTGGAAGGTCACTGAAAAAATTTATGCAGTTTCTGCGGAAACAGCTTTAAAAAAAGCCCTGAATGCTATTGAAAAAGGGGCCGAAGCGATCTGGTTCACTATTCCTTCTGCTGATATTGAAGCTGAAACTCTGCTGAAAGGACTTCCACAGGAAATTGATCTTTATTTCGATCTCCTTTTTCTTGATCCTGGTTACGCAGCGAAATTAAATAAATACCTGGAAGGCAGAAGCGGAAAATCTTTCCTGCAAACCGATATAATCGGAAAACTTGCCCGCAGCGGTAACTGGTTCGATAACCTGAAAAAAGACCATGAAGATTTGGAGAAAATCGTTCAGAATTCTTCAAATTTCAGTTCGATTATCAGTGTCGATGCTTCACTTTTTCAGAATGCGGGAGCCAATATTCCACAGCAACTCTCCTATTCCATTGCTCAGCTTACCGAATATTTCAATTATTTTTCTGGTAATACTTCGGCCAAGAAAAATCCTGTGCAGTTCAAGGTTTCTGTGGGAGCCGATTATTTTATGGAAATCGCTAAAATCAGGGCGCTTCGCTGGTTGTACAGCACTATAGCAGAAGAATTCGGCTGGAGTGAAACTTGTGAAATCCTGACATTTCCGGGGAAAAGAAATAAGACGATTTACGATTACAATGTGAATTTGCTTCGTACCACAACCGAGTGCATGAGTGCGATACTTGGTGGTGCCGATGCAATTTGTAATTTTCCGTACGACATTGTCTATCATAAAGACAATGAATTTGGAAGCAGAATTGCCCGCAATCAACTGCTTATTCTGAAAAATGAAAGTTATTTTGATAAAGTGGGCAATATTGCGGAAGGTACCTATTATATTGAAAGTCTGACCATACAACTGGCTGAAAAAGCCCTTGAAATTTTTAAGGAAGTTGAAAAAGGTGGTGGCTTTCTGAAAGAATTGAAAGCCGGAACTATTCAGCGAAAAATAAAAGAAAGTGCCAGGGCTGAACAAGAAGCTTTCGATGAGCAGAAGCTGGTATTGATTGGGACCAATAAATTTGAGAATCAGCAGGATCGTATGAAAAATGAACTGGAACTTTTTCCTTTTTTGAAGAAGAAACATCGAAAAACCTTACTGGAACCAATCCTTGAAAAACGACTCAGCGAAGATTATGAAAAACGTCGTTTAGAAACGGAAGAAAATTCGAAAAATTAAAACCGGAATATGTCGCGAAAAGATCTACAGAACATACAATTAGCCGAGAAAAAAGCTAATTCTGAGGAGAATTCCGGAAACAGCGAATTTAAAACTCCGGAAGGGATTGATATAAAAAAACATTATTCTTCAGCCGATTTAAAAGACGCCGAGCACCTGCATTTTGCCGCGGGAATTCCGCCATACCTGCGTGGTCCATACAGCACCATGTATGTTAAAAGGCCCTGGACAATTCGCCAGTACGCCGGATTTTCAACCGCTGAAGAAAGTAACGCATTTTACAGGCGAAACCTGGCTGCCGGACAAAAAGGCCTGAGCGTGGCCTTCGATTTACCAACGCATCGCGGCTATGACAGCGATCACGAACGCGTGGTGGGGGACGTGGGTAAAGCTGGTGTGGCCATTGACTCGGTGGAAGATATGAAGATTCTCTTCGACCAGATTCCGCTTGATAAGATGTCGGTTTCCATGACCATGAACGGGGCCGTTTTGCCAATTATGGCATTTTATATCGTGGCTGCTGAGGAACAGGGCGTAAAACCTGAACAGCTTTCAGGCACCATCCAAAATGATATTTTGAAGGAATTCATGGTGAGGAACACTTACATCTACCCTCCTACTCCTTCCATGAAGATCATTTCTGATATTTTCGAATATGCTTCGAAGCGCATGCCGCGATTCAATAGTATCAGTATTTCAGGTTATCACATGCAGGAAGCCGGTGCGACCTGCGATATTGAACTGGCTTATACCCTGGCTGACGGACTCGAATACATCCGAAAAGGACTCGAAGCCGGAATGGATATCGATAGTTTTGCTCCCAGACTTTCCTTTTTCTGGGCCATAGGAATGAACCATTTTATGGAAATCGCAAAAATGCGTGCCGCACGGATGCTTTGGGCGAAGCTGGTTAAACAGTTCAATCCGAAGAATCCAAAATCGCTTTCCCTTAGAACACATTCCCAAACCAGCGGCTGGAGTTTAACCGAGCAGGATCCGTTCAATAATGTGGCGAGAACCTGTATAGAAGCGGCGGCTGCAGCTTTCGGTGGGACTCAAAGCTTACATACCAATGCCCTTGACGAGGCTATTGCCCTGCCAACCGATTTTTCCGCCAGAATTGCAAGAAATACGCAGCTTTATCTTCAAAATGAGACTAATATTACTAAAACAGTAGATCCCTGGGCGGGTAGTTTTTATGTGGAAAAACTAACGGAAGAGATCGCTCAGAAAGCCTGGAAGCTAATTGAAGAAGTGGAAGAACTTGGCGGAATGACCAAAGCCATTGAATCAGGAATCCCGAAAATGCGAATTGAAGAAGCTGCCGCTAAAAAGCAGGCAAGGATCGATAGCGGTACCGATATTATCGTTGGAGTAAATAAATACCGACTCGAAAAAGAGGAAGAACTCGTCACTCTCGAAGTCGATAATCAAACCGTACGCCGACAACAGATCGCAAGGCTCGAAAAAATAAAATCTGAAAGGGATTCTGAAAAAGTGCATAAAGCTTTGGAAAGACTTACCGAAGCAGCGCGTGAAAAAAATGGCAACTTATTGGAGTTAGCCATAGAAGCTGCCCGGGAAAGAGCCAGTTTGGGTGAGATTAGCGATGCGCTGGAAAAAGTTTATGGGCGCCACAAGGCCAAGGTACAAACCTTTAGCGGTGTATATTCAAAAGAAATGAAAGATAACAGCTCATTTAATAAAGCAAGGGACCTCGCCGATAAATTCGCCGAAATGGAAGGCCGGCGCCCGCGCATCATGATCGCGAAAATGGGACAGGACGGCCATGATCGCGGAGCAAAGGTAGTGGCTACCGGTTACGCCGATCTGGGATTTGATGTGGATATCGGTCCGCTATTCCAGACTCCTGCCGAAGCCGCCCAACAGGCCGTGGAGAATGATGTGCACATTCTGGGAGTTTCTTCGCTTGCTGCGGGACATAAAACTTTGGTGCCACAGGTGATCGAAGAACTGAAGAAAAGAGGCCGCGAAGATATTATGGTGATCGTAGGCGGAGTGATACCTTCTCAGGATTATAAGTTCCTATTTGATGCCGGAGCCGTTGCGGTTTTTGGACCAGGAACAAAAATCAGTGATGCCGCGATCCAGTTATTGGAGATTTTAATTGATGAATAGGAAAAGCTTTTATGATTGATAGTCGTTACATCACCCTAAAAAGAGAGCCATTCTTTCAGATTGCAAAAAATTTAATAAAAGAATCTTACCGGGTTTTAGATATTGGGCCCGGAGACGGCGAATTTGCTTTCTATTGCAATAAAGAAGATATTTATTTATTTGACCGAAATGAAAAAACCGTCAAACATCTAAAGAAAAAATATAAAAATGTTTTTCTTGGAGAACTGCCAAAATTACCTTTTGATTCTCAATTTTTTGATGTAATCCATATTAGCCATGTAATTGAACATTTATATCCACACCAACTATATGAATCTTTAAATGAAATGAACAGATGCTGCAAGCCAGGTGGTTTTATTATCATTTCCACTCCTTTGCTGTGGCACGGTTTCTATAATGACCTTTCACATATTCGCCCCTATAATCCTATGGTTATTGAAAAATATTTATGCAGACAATCCAATAATAATTTTAGCAGAAAAAATATTTCTCATGATTTCACTGTAGAAAGAATTGAATACAGATATATTGAAAAACCGGAGGATCTTAATTTATATAAATTTACTAAAATAGGATGGCTGCTAAAAAGGATTTGGATTTTCTGCCGAAGAAGACTTTTTAAAAAGTATATTAAAACTGGGTATACAATAGTTTTACGGAAAGAATCCAATAACACTTGAAAATATGAATTATAAAGAAAAAATGCTTCGGGACGATGCGCTAAAAGGAAAAAATATTATCGTTACAGGAGGCGGAAGCGGGCTTGGAAAGGCCATGACAAAATATTTTCTGGAATTAGGTGCTAGGGTCGCCATCACTTCCAGAAATATGGAAAAACTGGAAACTGTTAGTAAGGAGCTTTCTGAACAAACAGGTTCAATCTGTTTACCTGTTCAATGCGATGTTAGGCATTACGACCAGGTAGAAGCGATGAGAGATAAGGTTGTTTCAGAATTTGGATCGGTTGATATTCTTCTGAATAACGCAGCGGGAAACTTCATTTCCCCTACCGAACGGCTCAGCGCCAATGCTTTTGACACCATTATCGATATTGTATTAAAAGGCAGCAAAAACTGTACTCTGGCACTGGGAAAACACTGGATCGATAAAAAACAAACCAATAAAACAATTCTGAATATTGTTACCACCTATGCCTGGACGGGTTCTGCCTACGTGGTACCGAGCGCGACCGCCAAAGCCGGGGTTCTGGCCATGACGCGTTCACTCGCCGTAGAATGGGCAAAATATGGAATCCGCTCAAATGCGATTGCACCTGGCCCCTTCCCTACCAAAGGTGCCTGGGATCGTTTACTCCCGGGAGACCTGAAAGAAAAATTCGACCTTTCCAAAAAAGTGCCGTTGAAAAGAGTGGGTGAACACCAGGAACTGGCAAATCTTGCTGCTTACCTCGTTTCCGACTTTTCAGCTTATATCAACGGCGAAGTCATCACCATCGATGGCGGCGAATGGCTTAAAGGTGCCGGACAATTCAATTTACTGGAACAAATTCCCGACGAAATGTGGGATCAGCTGGAAGCAATGATCAAATCGAAGAAATCGACTTAAAATTAATTTTTTCACTCGAATTCGCTTTCAGTGTTTTTCAGAAAATAAATCGAAGAAAACTAAGTTTTTAACAAGCCAGGTTTACAGAAGAACTGTTTAATAGCTCTAATTAGCGCACATACCGGTTTTTCTTTAGAAGCTGTTAACAATTTCATTTTATAAACCTATAATTAATTGTATTTTTACCTTTCAAAAATTGCACACAATTAATGGGTAAAATCATTGCTATTGCTAACCAGAAAGGGGGCGTAGGAAAAACCACAACTTCGGTGAACCTCGCGGCTTCGCTTGGTGTCCTTGAAAAGAAAATTTTATTGATAGATGCCGATCCACAGGCGAATGCCACTTCGGGACTCGGGATCGATGTGGAAGAAGTCGAATTGGGAACTTATCAGTTGCTGGAACACTCTGTAAAAGCGGAAGAAGCCATCAGGGAAACCAGTTCACCTAACCTGGATATTATTCCTGCTCATATCGATCTTGTGGCGATCGAAATCGAACTGGTAGATCAGGAAAAGCGCGAATCCATGCTCAAAACCGCTATAGAACCGCTGCGCGATAAATACGATTTTATCCTGATAGATTGTGCTCCCTCACTGGGATTGCTTACTCTAAATGCCTTAACGGCCGCCGATTCGGTTATCATACCTATACAATGTGAGTATTTTGCGCTGGAAGGTCTTGGAAAACTGTTGAATACTATAAAAAGCGTTCAGAAAATTCATAACAACAAGTTGGATATTGAAGGCTTATTGCTAACAATGTATGATTCCAGGCTTCGGCTTTCCAACCAGGTGGTGGAAGAAGTGAAAAAACATTTCAATGAGATGGTATTTGAGACAATCATTCAACGAAATGTGCGTTTAAGCGAGGCCCCCAGTTACGGTGAAAGTATTATTAATTACGATGCATCGAGTAAAGGAGCCAGCAATTACCTGAGCCTGGCGCATGAAATTATAAAGAAAAACGAATAAGATGGCGAAAGCTACCAGAAAACAAGCATTGGGAAGAGGACTTTCAGCACTACTGAAAGATCCTGAGAATGATATTAAGTCTGCTGAAGATAAAAATGCCGGCAAACTGGTTGGACATATCGTGGAACTGGAACTTTCATCAATTGAAGTGAATCCGTTCCAGCCGCGTACAAGCTTTAATGAAGAGTCTTTAAAAGAACTCGCCTCTTCCATCAACGAATTAGGCGTTATTCAGCCTATTACCGTAAGAAAGCTGGATTTTGACAAGTATCAGCTGGTCTCCGGTGAACGAAGATATCGCGCCTCAAAATTAGTAGGTCTTGAAACCATTCCGGCATTTATCCGCATCGCGAATGATCAGGAATCGCTGGAAATGGCCCTGGTTGAAAATATTCAGCGACAGGATCTTGACCCGATTGAAATTGCTCTTTCTTACCAGCGACTGATCGATGAGATCAGTCTCACCCAGGAACAATTGAGTGACAGGGTGGGTAAAAACCGCTCTACCATTGCTAATTATTTACGTTTACTGAAGCTCGATCCCATCATCCAGACTGGAATGAGGGACGGATTTTTAAGTATGGGCCACGGCCGTGCGCTTATAAATGTTGATGATTCCCAGAAACAACTGGAGATCTATGAAAAAGTTCTCCAGAAATCCCTTTCAGTCAGAGAAACCGAAAAGCTTGTTCGTGAACTGAATGGCGGCGGAAAAGATTCTAAATCTGAAGCCAAAAAAGCGCCGATTGCCAAAATCTATAAGAAAGGCGCGAAGGAATTTTCGGAATACCTGGGTGCAAAAGTCGACGTAAAAGTCACCAAAAAGGGAAGCGGAAAGCTTAGCATTCCTTTTTCTTCGGAAGAAGATTTTGAAAGGATCAAAAAACTAATTCGCGGTGAAGCTTAAATTCGTTCTTTTTCAGTTTTTTTTTCTTCTGGCGGTTTTCGCAACCCATGCACAGCAGGATTCTTTGAGTATTTCTTCAAAAACAACTACAGAAAAGGAAATTCAGCAAAAAGAAAACGAGCCTTATAACGCTCTTGCCCCTTCCAAAGCCGCTTTTTATTCGGCAATCTTACCTGGTCTTGGCCAGGCTTATAATGGCAGTTACTGGAAAATTCCTATCGCGTATGGCGGAATGGCCACCGGTATTTATTTTTATCTCAAAAATGATAGGGAATATAACAAATATCGGGATGCTTATAAGAACAGGCTTGCGGGAAGACCCGACCAGTTCGAGGGACGAATTGCAACGAATGGCCTTATAAGAGCCCAGGAATTTTATCAGAAAAATAAAGAGATTTCTATAATGGTAACGGTTGGTGTATATATTTTAAATATTGTCGACGCCAATGTAGAAGCTCATCTTCGACAGTTCAACGTCAATGAAGATCTAAGCTTCAGACCTAATATGGATTATGATGCCTTACGGGGAAAAACAAATTACGGACTCACTTTAAATTATAGTTTTTAAGATGAATATTGCGATACTGGGATATGGAAAAATGGGAAAAGTGATTGAAGAGATCGCTGAAGAACGAGGGCATGAGATCGTGCTCAAAGTAGATGAAGATATAGAAAATTATCAGCTGGATAAGGCAGAGATCGATGTTGCCATTGATTTTAGTGTTCCCGATGCGGCCTTTAAAAATATCAGCAGCTGTTTTAAAAACAAGATTCCGGTGGTTTGCGGTACCACCGGCTGGCTCGATAAATATGAAAAAGCGAAAAAGATCTGTGAAGAAGAAGGAACTGCTTTTATTTATGCTTCCAACTTCAGCCTTGGCGTAAATGTTTTCTTTGAACTGAATAAAAAACTGGCCGATATGATGAAAGGACTTCCGGAATATTCGGTTGAAATCGAGGAAATCCATCATGTCCAAAAGCTGGATGCGCCAAGCGGTACCGCAATTAGCCTCGCGCAACAGATCATTGAGAAATATCCCGATAAAAAAGGATGGCAGCTTGATCATGCTGATAAAGACGAAATAGTAATCCATGCAAAACGCATTAAAGATGTTCCGGGAATTCATACCGTCACCTACGAATCTGAAATAGACAGCATAGAAATCATCCATTCTGCAAAATCCAGGAAGGGTTTCGCCCTGGGTGCTGTTGTGGCTGCAGAATTTTTACAGGACAAAAAAGGAATTTTTACTATGAAAGATGTTCTTTCAAGCCTTTTTAAATAATATTTGTAACAAAATCGAAAAAATCAGGCCTAACAGGTAAAAAGAAAAAAATATGACACTTACAGAATGGTTTATATTCTTCCTGGTACTTCAGGTAATTCACTTTTTAGGAACCTGGAAGCTTTATCATAGAGCGGGAAGAAAAGCCTGGGAAGCTGCTGTTCCGGTTTATAATGCCGTTGTTTTAATGAAGATCATTAACCGGCCTCGCTGGTGGGTGATTTTGATGTTTATTCCCATTGTAAATCTTATAATCATTCCGGTGATCTGGGTGGAGACCATCAGAAGTTTTGGACGACATTCCACCGCTGAAACCTTTGCTGTTATTCTCACTCTGGGTTTCTACATTTATTATGTCAATTATGCTACAAACGATCCGTATATCGCCGATCGTTCCCTAAAACCACGAACTGAAGCGGGCGAATGGATAAGCTCCATTCTTTTTGCCGTGATCGCTGCGACCATCGTGCATACCTATATCATGCAGCCCTTCACCATCCCAACTTCTTCTTTGGAAAAGACTTTATTAGTTGGGGATTTTTTGTTCGTGAGTAAATTCCATTACGGTGCCCGTGTTCCCGAAACGGCGATAGCTTTCCCTATGGTTCATGATACTATTCCAATTTTGGGAATTAAATCCTATTTAAACAAACCACAGATACCTTATTTCCGCTTTCCGGGATTTGAAAATGTGGAACGAAACGATATTGTGGTTTTTAACTGGCCGGTTGATACGGTGCGTAAGTTTTTTGACCAGTCAAACAAGCATTATATTAAACCTGTTGATAAAAAATCGAATTATGTAAAACGTGCAGTAGGTTTACCCGGGGATTCCCTGAGTGTGATCAATGGATACGTTTATGTAAATGGGGAAAAACTGCAGCTTCCAGGGCGTGCCAAACCTCAATATTCCTATATCGGGAAAACCAACGGCCAGCCATTAAATCCTCGTCTTCTTTATGAGATGTACGATATCACAGATGGGTATTCTTATAATCCGAGCAATAACGTTTTCATCATTCAGTCTATGTCTGACGAGAGTTTTGAGCGTTTTAAAAATAATCCTAATATAGCCTCGGTTCAAAGACTCATCGATTCTGCCGGAGTAAAAAATCTGGGTTTATTTCCCAATAATGGGAAGATGACCTGGAATAATGACAATTTCGGACCGATCTATATCCCGAAAGAAGGAGTGACAGTAGAAATCACCCCGGAAACTCTCCCTTTCTACCGCCGTATCATCGAAGTCTATGAAGGTCGCGAATGGGGTAATGACCGAAAACTTACCATAAATGGGACCCAGGTATATTTGAACGGTGAACCCATCGACGCCTATACCTTTCAGCAGGATTATTACTGGATGATGGGAGATAACAGGGAAAATTCGGAAGACAGCCGTTACTGGGGCTATGTTCCCGAAAACCATATTGTGGGAAAACCTGTTTTCATCTGGATGAGTTGGGATTCCAATGCTTCAGGTTTTGATAAGATAAGATGGGAACGTGTGTTCACCACCGTGAAAGGCGATGAGGAGCCTACTTCTTTCCTGCCTTATTTCCTCATTATTGTGGTGATCTTCTTCGGCTGGAAATACTTTAAGAAAAGACGTGAACAGGCATAAATTCTGAATTTGATGCAAAGTATTCTGGTACATCCTGCCTATTTCGGCCCTATAAGTCAGTGGGTCGCGATGGTGCAGGCACAAAAACTGGTGTTTGAGAATGAAGATAATTATCAGAAACAAACTTATCGAAATCGGCTTTACCTCTATGATTCCAACGGCAAGCTGTCACTTAATATCCCCATAAAGCACAGCTCTTCGCTTGGTCTGGATACCAATGGAAGACAAAAATACAAGGAGGTACAAATTGAAAATGATTTTGACTGGCAAAAACAACACTGGCGCGCTTTTAAGACTGCTTATCAAACCTCTCCATTCTTTGAATTCTATGAAGATGACCTCTACCCTCTTTTCCATACAGAATATAAGTACCTGATGGATTTCAATTATGACTGTATGCAATTTGTGGCAGATTGTCTTCAGATAGAACTCAATTTTGACAAAACCGATGAATATATTCTGAAACCCAGAAAAATTATCGATCTAAGATCTCTGATAAATGCTAAAAGCGACAAGGAATTTGGGCTTTCGGCATACGCGCAGGTGTTTGAAGAAAAACACGGTTTTCTGGAAGATCTTTGCGTGCTTGACCTGCTTTTCAATGAAGGAAATAATTCGCTGAATTATCTCAAAGAACAAAAATTAGAGCTTGATCTTGCTTAAGATCGGGTAGTGATCTGAATAATTGATCTCATATCTGTGAAATTCAGTGGCTTTCAGTTTTTGACCCAAAAGCATAAAATCGATTCGCAAAGGAAAGTAATTGAGATCAAAACTCTTTCCGAATCCATTGCCTTTCTGCATAAAAGCATCATTTAGATCAGCTTCAGTCTTCAGAAGGTTATAGAGATAAGAGAAAGCCGTATTATTAAAATCGCCAACGATCATTTTACGATAAGGAGTGTTTTGCACAACAGGCAGAAGCATTTCAACCTGATCCTGCTGCAGGGAAAATCCGTAGCCGATCCTGCCCAGCAGTTTTTGTGAATCTTCTTTTTGAATATCCTCAATCCCGGGTTTTATATTCAGAGACTGAAAATGCACATTAAAAATGCGTACGGTATCTTTTTTATTGACAAGAATATCGACATAGACGGCATTATTATTACCATCCTGTGGAAAATAGAGGGAATGCTTTTTTAAGATTGGAAATTTTGAAAAAATTGCTGTTCCAAATTCAGAATTCTTTTCTTTGATCTTTATATAATGGTATGGATAGAGTTTGGAAAAATGGGTCGCGCCAATATAAAATTCCTGCATACAGATCACATCCGGATTTTTCTCTTTTACGAAATCTGTAATTAGTTGAGGAATGTCCTTACGTGGAGACCATCCGTATTCATTGAACATCCTTACATTATAGCTCATAATGCTGAAATCAGATTTTTCAGAAGTATCTTTTTCTCCAATTTCAATGAACCGATTCACGTAAGTATATCCGGCAAGTAAAATGATAAAAGAAAGCAAAAACTGACGTTTTAGCCTGAGTATCCAATAAATAAAAAAAATGAAATTTAAAATTATAAGTACCGGCACTCCCAGGCTTAGAACAGAGAGTAACGGAAAACTTTTTGGAGGAATGAACGGAACCAGATACGAGAGCAAAAGGGCCAATGCCGCAATAGAATTCAGGATAAAAATGAATTTATCAAAGATGCCCAGCCTCTTCATCTAATCTTCTTTACCGGCCTGAAACAGGAAATCTTTTTCTGCCTTGGTTAGACTGTCGTATCCGCTTTTGCTTATTTTATCAAGAATAGCATCGATTTTTTTCTGTTTTTCATCCTTATCCAGGTTATTTCCAGAACTGTGTTTCGAAGTTTTTGATTTGGAGGTAGTTTTTTTGTTGCGGTAAACAGTTTTCATTTTCGCCTTTTTCTCCCGAGGTTTAAAAATGGAAGCAAACCAGTCGATAATATTCTCAAACCATTTTCCTATGTCATTACCTTTCTGCAGCTGGGTGGTGTAAAAATACCCCAAAAGCGCACCTCCCAAATGGGCAATATGCCCTCCTGCATTGCTTATGGGAATTTGGACAATATCCACCACCAGAAGAAAAACCGCGATCCACCAGAATTTTACGCTTCCCAAAAGCAATAACCTTATTCGCATGTGCGGAATGTGAGTAGCTATACCTATGAGCACTGCCATCACTCCCGCTGAAGCGCCAATAAGATAAGTTCTTCCCGTTCCGGCGAAGGCAGGGAAAAGATTGTAACTAAGCATAAAGAAAAGAGCTCCAATTATAATTCCCAGAAAATAATAATTCAGGAGCCGCTTTGGCGAGAAATAATTTAGAAAGTAAATCCCTGAAAAATATAAGATGAGCATATTTGACAAAATGTGCCAGACACCGGCATGAAGAAATCCGTATGTAATGATCGACCAGGGTTTAAGTAAAAATTCTCCGGGCTCGTTTGGAAAAACAAACCACTGCATAAGGAAATCTGACTGGAATTTAAACAAAAAAGCTATGGTCCTTGCCAAAAAGAAAATGACAAAAACCAGCACATTCACTGCAATGAGCTTTTCGGTAACGGTAGCCGTTTGAAGTTTATACCTTAATTTATCTGCCGTTCCCATCAATACCAACGGTTATTATTAAACTGATTCTTTTTCCAGTAATACATCATTATAAAGCCAAAAAGTGCTCCCCCTACGTGTGCGAAATGGGCAATTGAACCTCCAAAAAGCGAATATCCGGTAACTCCGGAGAATAAATCCAGAAGAATTAATCCGGGAATAAAATATTTCGCCTTAACCGGAATAGGCACAAATAAAAGAAATAATTCCACATTTGGAAACATCATTCCGAAAGCTACTAAAATTCCATAAATTGCACCTGAGGCACCAACAGCGGGATTGGAAAAAGCCTGAAGCATTCCCCGAATAGTGCCTTCATCAACACCCACAGGAATGCGGAATTGATTGCTGGCAAAGGCCTGATGTATATAGTCATTGATCTCAGCCGGATTCATTCCTGTTGCCGCAAGGGCATCAATTCCATTCTGATAATAGAAAAGATTGACCAGCGTATGCAACAAAGCTGCTCCTATTCCCGCTGAAAAATAGAAGAAAATAAATCGTTTCTGCCCGAGCATTTGCTCAATAGGACTACCAAAAGCCCAAAGAGCGTACATATTAAAAAGAATATGCATAAAACCACCATGCATGAACATATGGGTTATGACCTGCCAGTAATGAAAATTGGGGTTTTTAATAAACCAGAGCGCAAAATATTCGTAGGAAACATCTCCAATGAGCTGGCTCCCAATGAAAAATATTACATTTATGATCAGTAAAACCTTTACGGTTTCAGTTATTCTTCCCATTTAAGCAAATTTTTTATCGAGTTCATCTACCGTGATGGTAGAGAAAACGGTTTTATTGAACGGACTCAACGATGGTTCCTTACAGGCAAAAAGCCGATTAAGAATATGTTGCTGTTCGGCATCATTAAGCAAAGTTCCCGAACGCACCGCCATACTGTTCGCCAGTGATTTCGCCAAAAGATCGGTTTGAGAAAAACCATTATCAGGCACTTCCTTTTCAAAATCGGCCAGCAGTTTTTCCAGTAAAATTTCAACTTCACTTTCTGCAATCAAGGTCGGAATTCCTGTAATTTCCACCTCATCTTTCTCTATTTCAGAAAAAACAAATCCGGTTTGTTCCAGTGATTCCCTGATCTCATGCAGCATTTCTATTTCATGATGATTAAACTGAAGTTTCAAAGGAAACAAAAGTTGCTGACTCACGGCAGCAGAAACAGTAATATTTTTCAGTAGTTCTTCATAAATAATACGAGTATGTGCCCGATGCTGGTCTATAACCAGCAAACCGCTTTTCAATGTGGAGACAATGTATTTTTTATGCAGCTGAAAAGTAGATTTTCCTGATTCATTTTCATCCGAATTAAAAAGATTCCCTGTTACTTCTTCACTTTCAAATTCGATCTGCTTTACATCCAGCGCAGGCTCTGCCTCGTTTTCAATCTGTAATCCTGTGTATATTCCCTCCCAATCACTGTTCCTTTCTTTTCGGAAAGAATGATTCCCGGAAAAATTTGAGGTAATATTTCTCTCATTTTTAAAGGGATTGAAGTTCCTGTCAACTTCTACCTGAGGGGTACTGGCTTCCTTATTTTTATAATTATAAGGGGTGTCAAGATCGGCATCACGCTCAAAATCCAGGAGAGGTGCAACATTGAACTGGCCCAGACTGTGCTTAATGGCGCTTTTCAAGATAGCATAAAGCGAATGTTCATCATCAAACTTAATTTCAGTCTTGGTAGGATGGATATTTATATCGATGGATTTAGGATCTACTTCGAGATAAAGAAAATAACTCGGATAATTCCTTTCTTTCAAAAGTCCTTCAAAAGCCGCCACCACAGCATGATTGAGATAAGGGCTTTTGATAAACCTGTCATTCACGAAGAAGAACTGTTCTCCCCTGCTCTTTTTAGAATACTCTGGTTTACCCACAAAACCTTTAATTTTTACAATTCCCGTTGCTTCTTCAACAGGCACCAGTTTTTCATTGGTTTTTCCGCCGAAAATATTAGTAATACGTTGACGAATATTTGTGGGTGGAAGCTGAAAAAGTTCATTTCCATTATGGGTAAGTGAAAAGCTGATGCCGGGATGAGCAAGGGCTACCCGCTGAAATTCGTCAATTACATGGCGTGTTTCAACATTATCAGATTTAAGAAAATTTCGTCGTGCAGGAATATTATAGAAAAGGTTTTTTACGCTGATACAGGTTCCTTTTGGCATCACGCAGGCTTCCTGAGAGGTAACCTCACTGCCCTCGATTTTGATACAGGTACCCACTTCATCCACTTCGGTTTTGGTTTTCAGCTCCACATGGGCAATTGCAGCGATCGAAGCCAGAGCTTCTCCGCGAAAACCTTTTGTTTTCAAACTAAAAAGGTCATCAGCGATTTTTATTTTGGAGGTAGCATGCCTTTCAAAGCTCATACGGGCATCGGTAAGGCTCATGCCCGTACCATCATCGATGACCTGAATCAGGGTTTTACCGGCATCTTTTATCACCACCTGGATATGCCTGGCATTTGCGTCAATAGAATTTTCTAAAAGTTCTTTTATTACCGATGCAGGACGTTGCACAACTTCACCCGCTGCGATCTGGTTGGCAACATGATCGGGTAACAATTGAATTATATCACTCATCTATCGGGGAATCGTGAAAATGGACAAATCAAAATCTAATATCCACAGGCATAGGAGCACGAGGATAAGAATAATATAAAGCACCGTTCGATTAATTCCCCGGTTTCCACGGGTACGGCTCATTTTACGCGCCTCAGCCCATTGAGAACCAAAATCTATCGCATTGGTGGCATCTTTATATTTTTGAAATTTTGAATCAAAATCATAGATATTGCCGGTATCCTTGCCCTTATAATAGCGAGGAGTATAATTATACCGGTTGTTCTTTCTGACTTTGTAAAAATTGATTTTCAAAACTGTGAAATATTTGCTGTTCCAAATTTACTCAAAATGCTTTAAAATTCCGAAGCATCATTGATTTAATAAGGATTGCAATAACAGTGCCTTAAAAAGAAAAACTAAAAATTTATCCTTTGTAGAATTCAGCGTCTTTTCGTAATTGCGCCATTTTAATCGCGGCGACCGCCGCTTCAGTTCCCTTGTTGCCGTGTTTGCCACCGCTGCGGGCACGTGATTGTTCAATATTGTTATCGGTAAGCACGCAAAAGATCACCGGAATATCTCCCTGAACATTCAGGTCTTTGATTCCCTGAGTGACTCCTTCACAAACAAAATCGAAATGCTTTGTCTCTCCCTGTATCACACTGCCAACTGCAATAATGGCATCGAGCATCTCAAAGGTTTCCTGCATTTTCTTACAGGCATAGATAAGTTCAAAACTTCCCGGCACGTTCCAGCGCACGATATTTTCCTTTAAAACTCCGTTTTCCCTGAAGGCATCAAAAGCTCCCTGGAATAGTCCTTCGGTAATTTCATCGTTCCATTCTGAAACAACAATCCCAAACCGAAAGTCTTTCGCGTTTGGGATTGCATTTTTATCGTATTCTGAAAGGTTTTTACCTTCTGTAGCCATAATTTACTGGTTCTAGCTATTCGCCTGTCCCAGGTAAACAGGGACTTTTTCGGCTTCGGGAGAATCGGGATATTCATCCTCGATCCTGGTAAGATATTCTTCAGCTTTATCATTTTGATTCAACTGAAGCGCAGTGATCGCAGCTTTCAAAAGAAATCTTGGGGTGGTAAATGAATTAGAAGCCATATTCGCGGCCTTTTCATAATATCCCAGGGCTTCTTCCGGTTGTTCAAGTTGTAAGAAGGCATCACCAATCCCTCCTGTGGCCAAAGGTCCCATTATTTCATCATCGCTTGAAAAATCTTCAAGCTGATCGATGGCTTCTTTATATTTTCCGGTACGTAAATAAGCAAATCCCGCGTTGTAATGAGCAAGATTGGCCGCATCGGTACCTCCATAATTATCAATAATATCGAGAAAACCATACTTGCCTTCCCCACCATTAAGTGCCAGATTATATAAGGAATCACTCTGGGCTCCGGTTGCTCTCAATGCTGATGCCATATAGCTTTCGGCTTTTGCCATTTCGTTAGCAGCTTCCTGTTGCTTTGGCGCATGAATGAACCGGGTGTAACCAATATATCCAATCACGGCAACAACGGCGATTCCCAGGATCACGTAGATATATTTTTGATTCTCGGCTACCCAGGTTTCAAACTTACCTGCTCCTTCGTCAAGGCTATTAAAAACCTCAGCTGTTGTTGACTCTTCTTCAGCCGAATTATCTCGATCCTTCTTATTTGAAGGCTTATACCCTCTTTTCTTATACGTGGCCATAAAAACTTTTTAATGCGTCGCAAAAATATAATATTTTGTGAAAATTAAAAGGGAAAATATTTGTATTTTTTGAATAACTTGGCCTTCCTTTACATCACCAGCCGGTATAATTTTTAAGAATATATAATTGCTGAAAATCAGCTTTTTATGCATTTAAGACATCTTCATCTTTTAAATTACAAAAATCTTAATGCGGCCGATTTTGATTTTGATGAAAAGATCAACTGCATTGTTGGAAATAATGGCGTGGGAAAAACCAATGTTCTCGATAGCATTTATCACCTTTCTTTCGGAAAAAGTTACTTCAACCCTGTTACCTCCCAGAATATTAACCATGAAGCCGATTTCTTCGTAGTAGAAGGAGAATTTGTTAAAAATGATCATCCCGAACAGATACTGGTTAGCGCCAAAAAAGGACAGAAGAAAATCATTAAAAGAAATAACAAGGCTTATGACAAGGTAAGCGATCATATAGGGTTTATTCCTACCGTTATTATTTCTCCCGCCGACCGTGACCTTATTATTGAAGGTTCTGAAACCCGACGTAAATTTATGGATGGCGTAATTTCACAAAGTGACCAGGTGTACCTCAAAAAGCTGTTACAATACACCAAAACGGTCTCGCAAAGAAATTCTTTGCTGAAATATTTTGCCGCTAATAACACTTTCGACAGGGATACTTTGGAAATCTATAATGCCCAGATGCATAGTCTTGGAACTGAGCTTTTTCAGAAAAGGCAGGAATTTCTCGAAGAATTTATTCCTATTTTCAATAAGCGATATTCTGATATTACCAACGATAAAGAGTATGTGGAGCTCATTTATAAGAGTCAGTTGTTCGATGCGGACCTGGCGGAATTATTAACCGAAAATCTGCAAAAAGACATGGCCCTGCAGTATACCTCGGTGGGAATTCATAAAGATGATTTGAGTTTTGAGATCGAAGGCCATCCCATTAAGAAATTTGGTTCCCAGGGACAGCAGAAATCCTTTCTCGTGGCACTGAAGCTGGCGCAATTCGACTTTATAAAGGAAATCAGCAAGGTAAATCCTATTCTTCTGCTGGACGATATTTTTGATAAACTGGATGAAAATCGCGTGGCTCATATTGTCGCCCTGGTGGCTACCAATGAACTCGGCCAGATCTTTATAAGTGACACCCATGCCGAACGTACCGAGAAAGTGGTGAAAAGCAGCAATCAAACCTATAAAATCTTCAAGCTTTGAAAAAGTTACTTTTTATAATTGCGGGGTTTTTCCTTTTTTCCTGCGGAAGACAGGATCCTTCAGAAGCTTTAAAAAATATAAACGGATACTGGCAAATAGACCATGTACAAATTCAGAAAGATTCTGTTATAAAATATGGTTTTAGCCAGTACATTGATTATATTAAACTCTCAGACTCCACCGGTTTTCGAAAAAAATTAGAACCCGATTTTTCAGGAAAATTCAGGACTACGCAAAATGCCGAAAAAATAAAACCGGTCATAGAAGATGATAAACTCTTCCTTCACTATTCCACTCCTTATGACCAGTGGAAAGAAGAAGTTCTGGAAGCCGATGAAGATGAGCTGATTTTAAAGAACCGCGACGGAAAGATCTATTATTATAAGAGATATCAACCCATAAGCCTTGAAGAACATGAAGCGAAGAAAGAATGAAGAAATGAAACTCAGCGATCTCCTCAAGAGTTTTGTTGATGAAAATAAACTGGAAAAAGGCCTGAACCAGGTAAAAATTCGCGATGTCTGGAACAATCAAATGGGACCTGCCATTGAAAAATACACCACCGGAATTAAACTTAAACAGGATGTACTTTACGTACAGTTAAGCTCTTCGGTACTTCGCGAAGAACTCAGTTACGGGAAAGAAAAGATCATAAAGATCCTCAATGAAGAAATGGGTGAAGAACTGATATCAAAGATCATACTTCGCTGATTTTAATATTTTTAAAAATATTTTCATATTATTTACCTACACTCTCCAAAACTTAATTTCTTGTTATAAGTCCTGTTATACTTTTTCAAAAAGCGCCAGAATTCTTAACTTAAGGTAAGCTGTTATATTAATACCTAAAACTAAGAATGATGATGACTACCAGGGAAGAAATGATAGAAGAACAGCTGAAAGGACGAGGCATCAAAAATGACAATGTCCTGAAAGCGATGAAAGAAGTAGACCGGGCCCATTTTGTGCCCGATGATGTAAAGGCTCATGCCTATGATGACAGCCCTTTGCCAATTGGAGAAAAACAAACCATTAGCCAGCCGTATATTGTTGCCTATATGGCCGAAAGGCTTAAGCTAACTCATGAAGACACGGTGCTTGAAATAGGTACGGGCTGCGGATATAATGCAGCGGTGCTCTCCAGGCTTTGCCGGCATGTTTATAGCGTTGAATACATAGACAGGCTGGTAGATTTTGCCAGGGAGAATTTTTCGCAAACCGATATCGGTAACGTAAGTATAAAACAAGGTGACGGCTATAAAGGCTGGCCGGAAAAGGCTCCTTTCGATGCCATTATTCTTACTGCCGCTCCGGGTTATATTCCAAAACCGTTAAAAGATCAGTTAAAAATTGGCGGCCGATTACTGGCGCCGGTGGGCAAAAGCAGTCAGCGGCTTATCCTTTTGGAAAAAACAGGAGAAGACGAGTTCAGGGAAGAAAATCTCTTACCGGTCATGTTTGTTCCCATGAAAGGAGAATCTGAAAAATAATAGTTCATGAGCAGCAAAACTTCAGCTATAAAAGTTGAAAAAGCAGCAAGGCTTATGAATGCTTTTTCAGAAAGGACAGGAATAAATGGCAAAAATGATCCTTCCAGACGTTATTTATGGACTGATGCTTTCGCGGTTCAGAATTTCCTCGCGCTTTTTCATTTCACTGAAGAAGGTATCTACAGAGACCGGGCTTTTAAATTAATCCACCTCGTCCATCAGTATTTGGGAAAATATCATCCTCAGGATGAGAGAAATGGATGGATTAGCGAATTTGAAGAGGAAAAAGCGAAATATCATCCTACCGCAGGAGGGCTGAGGATCGGAAAAAAATTGCCTGAACGCAAAGAAAATGAAGATTTTGACGAAAGGCTCGAATGGGAAAGGGATGGCCAGTATTTTCATTATCTCACCCGCTGGCTGAATGCGCTTTTACAAGCCGGTAATGAAGAACCTCATAAAGATTTTTCCCGCTGGGCCCTGGAATTGCTGGAAGCTTCTTCAAAATTTATCACTCCGAAGGGCTCGGGTATGTATTGGAAGATGAGTACAGACCTCAGTCGCCCGCTGGTAAAAAGCATGGGAGCACACGATCCGCTGGAAGGGCTGGTTTGCACCCTTGCGATCTTGGAACGCTTTCCTGATCATTTACCCGAATTTGATTATATGCTAACCGAATTCGAAAAAATGTGCGAGGGTCAAAACTGGAAAACCTATGACAGTCTTGGAATTGGAGGTTTATTACTGAACGCCCTGAGATTGAAATTCTTTAAAGAACATCTGCCTGTGAATATTTCTGCGGAAAAGCTGATGCAAGAGTCGCTGGAAAGCCTGAACTATTATCAGCGGAAATCTGTTGATACAAAAGCTCATCAAAGACTGGCTTTTCGCGAATGCGGAATGTCTTTGGGAATACAGGTAATGAAAGGAATCTATGAAAAATATAATTTTCCGGATATTTCGCACGCGCAAATGAAAAATTATACGATGCTCGCCGAAGAAATAGAAGATTTCTGGCTCGATCCCAAAAATCATGAAAGTTTCACCTGGAAAGACCATCTGGATATTAATCAGGTTTCCCATGCTGCAAGTTTACTGGGTAATCTTGAACCTGAAGTATTTCTGGCACTTCCAAAAAAGGCATAAAAAAACCGGGCGTTAATCCCGGTTCCTTTTACATTTCCAGTTTAACTAGAATATTTCTCTGCCGGCAAAATGGAAAGCACCTTCAATTTCAGCGTTTTCATCACTGTCGCTTCCATGAACAGCGTTTTCACCCACATTTTTAGCATATTTCTTTCTGATAGTCCCTTCAGCAGCATCTTCAGGATTTGTAGCCCCGATTAAGGTTCTGAAATCTTCAACTGCATTTTCCTTTTCAAGAATAGCAGCAACGATAGGGCCGCGGGTCATAAATTCCACCAATTCTCCAAAAAATGGGCGCTCTTTATGGATAGCATAAAAAGTCTCAGCATCTCTTTGGGTCATTTGCGTAAGCTTCATTGCCACAATTCTAAATCCTGAAGCCGTGATTTGTTCTAAGATCGCACCAACATGTCCGCCTTCAACTGCATCAGGCTTAATCATGGTGAATGTTCTGTTTCCTGCCATTGTATGGTTTTTTAATTTTGCTGCAAAAATAAATAATTCCTTTCCAATAACAAGCCTATTAGGCATTTATGTGAAGTCATTTATAATCAATGCGCTAATCTTAATTTGAATTGTCTTTCAAAATCCTTTGGAAGGCAAAAACCGGCATTTTCAGAAATTATTTTTCGGTTTATTAATAGGAAAAAGGCTGGCATCGCAGCAAAAAAAAACCTGTTATTTTCATGAGGTGGGAAATTGATCCCAAATTTAAAATATCTATTATTTAAAGAGTATTATTAAATTGTATATTTAGCCCTTGATATGATTGACTCCAGAATATTCGAAATAACGGCCGAGCTGGCCAAAGCTGAAAATATTGTTATTGTACCTCATAAAGGTCCTGACGGTGATGCGATAGGAGCCTCACTCGGACTTCTTCATTATTTCAAAAACAAGGGCCATAAGGCAAAGGTGATCGCTCCAAATGATTATCCGCATTTCCTTAAGTGGTTACCGGGTAATGAGGAAGTGATCAATTATGAGCAGTCTAAAACCGAAGCTGAAAAACTAATTTCGGAAGCTGAAATAATTTTTACCCTCGATTTTAATGACCTCTCGCGTGCCGGGGATATGCAGGAAGTTCTGAAAACCTCCAAAGCTGTTTTTGTGATGATCGATCATCACCAGGAACCTTCAGATTATGCTGAATTCACCTACAGCGATGCAACGATGAGCTCCACCTGTGAAATGGTCTATGAATTCCTACACAAACTTCGCGCTGATAAAGAAATCACTCCTGAAATTGCCACCTGCCTTTATACCGGCATTATGACCGATACAGGTTCTTTCCGCTTCAGCTCCACGTCCAGCGATACTCACAGGGCAGTAGCAGAACTTATTGATCGGGGAGCAAAAAATTTTGAAATTCACAGTAGGGTTTTTGATACGAACTCTGAAAATAAACTTCAGCTTTTGGGCACCGCGCTTCAAAATCTTAAAGTGAACAAGAAATTCAAAACCGCCTACATCAGCCTTTCACAGGAAGAACTGCAAAGGCATAATTTCAAAAAAGGAGATACCGAAGGTTTCGTTAATTACGGACTTTCCCTGGAAGGAATCATTTTTGCAGTGATTTTTATAGAAAAGGAAAATGAAGACCTTGTGAAGATCTCTTTCCGCTCAAAAGGTGATTTTGACGTCAACCAGTTTGCCAGGAAGCACTTTGAAGGCGGCGGACATATAAACGCGGCAGGCGGAAAAAGCAATCTTTCATTGAACGATACCATTGTGAAATTCAACAGGATCCTGCCTGAATACAAAGAGGAATTAATGAAATGAAATTCAGAATAATTAGCATACTATCTGTTTTTCTGCTTTTGGCAGCTTGCAAGTCGCCAGAAGCCCGATATCCGGTGAGCAGAAAAAGCGGTTCCTATATTGATGAATCGGTTGCCCGGAATAAAAAGATCGTGGCACAGGAAGAAGCTCAGATACAAAAGATCATGGAGGCCGATTCTTCCACAAATTATGAATCTTCCAGCAATGGTTTTTGGTATTACTACAATAAAAAAGTGGAAGACAGCATTAGCAATCGCACGCCTCAATTCGGGGATGTGGTTACCTTTAATTACAGCATCTCCACACTCGACGGAGAAACCATTTATCCACAATCTGATGAACCCCGCCAATACGCGATAGACAAACAAAAGCTCTTCAGCGGGTTGCGCCAGGGGCTTAAATTGATGAAGAAGGGCGAAACGGTTACTTTTCTTTTTCCTTCCCATAAAGCCTTTGGTTATTATGGCGATAAGAAAAAAATAGGCACAAATGTTCCTATTATTGCAGAGGTAACCTTATATGATATAGAAAAAGAAACCAACAATAAAAACCAATAATCAAGAATGAAAACAAAAAGCATTTTTTTAGTACTATTAACGGTAATTACACTGTTTTCCTGTAAAGAGGAATATCCTGATCTCAACGATGGATTGTATGCCGAATTCAATACTTCCATGGGGCCAATAGTGGCGGAATTATATTATAAAGAAGCACCCATGACCGTGGCGAATTTCGTTTCCCTGGCTGAAGGCAATAACAAAATGGTCGATAGCGCTTACAAAGACAAAAAATATTATGATGGTTTAATTTTCCATCGTGTCATTGACGGCTTCGTTATCCAGGGAGGAGATCCTACCGGCACCGGAAGCGGCGGACCGGGTTATAAGTTCCCTGATGAATTCAGCGACAGCCTGAGCCATAATGCCAAAGGAATCTTATCTATGGCCAATGCAGGACCTGGCACTAACGGCAGCCAGTTTTTTATTACCCTTGCTCCTACTCCAAATCTTGACAAAAGGCATACTGTTTTCGGAAAAGTGGTAAAAGGCCTCGATGTGGTAGATGCCATAGGAAAAGTGGAAACCGGTCCTAATGACCGCCCCACAAAAGATGTCACCATCAAGGAAGTCAATATCATCAGAAAAGGGAAAGATGCTAAAGATTTCGATGCATCAAAAGTTTTTGAAAATCAGCTTCAGAAAAGAGAAGAAGAAAAAGCGGAAAGAGAAAAAGAACAGCAGGCTTTTAGGGATCAAAAAGCTGAAGAACTCAATCAGCTCGAAGCAAAAGCCGATTCCCTGGATAGCGGATTAAAGATTTATTTTGAGAAAAAAGGTGAAGGCCCAAAACCCAAAAACGGTCAGCAGGTACAAGTTTCGTATGAAGGCTATTTTGAAGACGGAACACTTTTCGATACCAGTGATCCTGGACTTGCTAAAGAAGCCAATATTTTTAACGAACAAAGGGCGGCGATGAACCAATATGGCCCAATGACTGTTAATTATGGTCCTGATGCCCCAATGATCCCCGGCTTCAAAGAAGCCCTTCAGCAAATGAAAATTGGAGATAAGGCCGTGGTTTGGATTCCCAGCGAATTAGGTTATGGCCAAAGAGGCGCGGGAGGAATCATCCCTCCTAATACCGATCTCGTTTTCCGTTTGGAAATGTTAGGAACCGCTGATTCTGATTCCCAGAAAAAATAAAAATAGAATTCTAAATAGAAAACCCCCGTGTTTGAACCGCGGGGGGTTTTTTATTTAAATTCCCTAAAGCTAATTGGAGAAAAGGGAATGATCGAAATCTAATACTGAATTTTCACTTAAGAAAAGCGTTTACATCCCTCCTAAATTCTTTAATTATCCAATCATATGGCAATTCGCCATTTACTTCTTCGGAATATTCTTCAATACTTCCAGTAAGAACTTCCAGTATTTTTGTGCCGAAGAGATACTTGCTCTTTCATCGGGCGAATGTGCTCCCCGGATGGTAGGCCCGAAAGAGATCATATCCATTTCAGGATAATGACTTCCTATAATTCCGCATTCAAGACCCGCATGACAGGCGGCAATATCGGCTTTTTCGCCGTTCATTTTTTGATACAGTTCATCCAGAGTTTTCAGAATTGGAGAATCCATATTCGGTGCCCAGCCCGGATACTCACCGGAAAGATTTACCTCAAATCCAGCCAACTCGAAAGCGGCTTTAAGGGAACCCGCAAGATCATCTTTGGTAGATTCAACTGAACTTCTGGTAAGGCATTTGACCTCAGCCTGCCCCTCCCTGATCGTAACATTCGCGATATTATTTGAAGTCTCCACGAGATCCTCAATATCGGGACTCATTCGATAAACGCCATTATGAGCTGCGGCAAGCGCTTTCAGAATCCTTTCCTGAGTCTCCAGGTTCATTACCTTTTCTTGAGAAGCGATCCTGTTAAGGCTGATAGCCATATTTGGTTCCAGGGAGGCATATTCGTTTTTGATCTCTGTTGCTCTTTTATCAAATTCTTTTCTGAAACTTTCTTCTTCTGTTTCGGGAAGAGCAAATTTCGCCACACTTTCCCTCGGAATGGCGTTTCGTAAACCACCACCATCAATTTCAGAAATTCTCAGCTTATAATCTGAAGTATTGATCAGAAGGCGGTTCATGAGTTTATTGGCATTTGCCAGGCCTTTGATGATATCCATTCCTGAATGACCACCCATCAATCCTTTTACTTTGATCTCATAAAAGCGGTAACTTTCAGGAACTTTTTCCTCTTCATATTCCATTTTTGCGGTAACATCTACGCCACCGGCACATCCAATTCCTATCTCGTCATCTTCTTCGGTGTCCAAATTCAGAAGAATATCTCCTTCCAGGATATTTGGATCCAGGCCTTTTGCACCGGTCATTCCGGTTTCTTCATCAATAGTGAAAAGAGCTTCGATAGCCGGGTGATCTATTTTATCACTTTCCAAAATTGCCATCATGGTGGCTACTCCCAGCCCATTATCAGCACCAAGAGTGGTTCCTTTTGCACGCACCCAGTCACCATCTACATACATTTCTATTCCCTGTTTGTCAAAATCGAAACGGGTATCGTTATTTTTTTGGTGAACCATGTCAAGATGAGCCTGGAGTACAACTTTTTTGCGGTTCTCTAAACCTTTGGTTGCCGGTTTGCGAATAACCACATTTCCTATTGCATCAACTTCAGTAGGAAGATTGAGTTTATTTCCAAAATTCTTTATGAACTCTATAACCCTTTCTTCCTTTTTTGAAGGTCTTGGTACCGCATTCAAATCTGCGAATTTGTTCCATAGTTCCTTAGGTTGGAGGGTTCTTATTTCTTCATTCATAGATTTATAATTTCATTTGCGGGCAAAGGTATTGTATTTAGACGATTTCTAAAATTTGCCGCCTTCCAAATATTTGTAATTTTAAGGCGTGAGAAAAAAATCTACTTTACTGCTGGCCATTTTTCTGCCAATCCAGATCCTGGTAATTAAACTAATTTCCGGGCACCCGCTACTGGTGGAAGATTATTATTCTAATGGCCTCTATCCGGTGATTTCTAAAGTAATGCGCTTTAGCCTGGGTTTTATTCCATTTTCACTGGGTGATTTCCTGTACGCCGCTTTTGTCATTTTAATTATCAGGTGGCTCATTAAACTCATTCGGAGCAGGTTCAGAAATCCGAAACAATGGATTCCGCAAGCTCTCGCCTCTCTTTCTATTGTTTATTTTTGTTTTCATCTTTTCTGGGGATTGAATTATTATCGGCTTCCTCTGCATGAAAGTCTGAAGATCGAAAATGACTACACCACAGAAGATCTCATCAGACTTACCGAATCACTTATAGCAGAATCTAATCAACTGCATACCCAGATCATGCACAATGATACGCTGAAAGTTCCCTTTGATTTTACCAAAAATGAGCTTTTTAAAATGACCATTAACGGTTATGATCATCTTGAAAAAGAATTTCCGCACCTCGGTTATCATGGTCATGCATTAAAACGTTCGCTTTACAGTATCCCGCTGACCTATATGGGCTTCAACGGCTACCTTAACCCGCTCACAAACGAAGCCCAGGTAAATACCATTATCGTTCCTTATAAAATTCCAACCACAGCAAGTCATGAAATTGGGCATCAACTGGGATATGCCAAAGAAAATGAAGCCAATTTCATCGCGTGTCTCGCCACGATGAACCATCCAAATATTTACTTCAGGTACTCTGGATATACCTTTGCTCTTAGCTATTGCCTGAGTGAATTGAACCGGCGGCAACCCGGTATTGTAAAAGAAATGACCAATAAACTCCATCCCGGAATTCTTAAAAATTACCGGGAAGTAAATGAGTTCTGGCTTGAACATCAAAATCCTTTTGAGCCTCTTTTTCAGGCCACTTACAATCGCTATCTAATAGTAAATAATCAGGCCGGGGGAATGAAAAGCTACAGCTATGTGGTAGCACTTTTAGTAAACTATTTAAACATGGATGAGGATTAAAACCAACTCTAAACTTTTTAAAAATTTTAGTATTTTAAGCCTCTCAATTTTTAGTATCGAATATTATTAAAAACTCCCTTAAATTTTATGAAATTAAAATTATTGATTTTGGGAGTGATCCTTTGTGCTTTTTCAGCCAATGCTCAGGATTACTTCCCGAAGAACAATGGTGTGAAAATGCGACACACCAACTACACTGTATTTAAAAATGCAAAGATCCATGTAGATCCCAAAACAGTAATCGAAAACGGAATGTTTTCTATTAAAAATGGCAAAATTGTGACCGTTGGGAAATCTATTAATGTCCCTGCAAATAGCATTATTATAGATCTTAAGGGTAAGGAAGTATATCCTTCTTATATCGATCTTTATAGTGATTTCGGGATTGAAAAGCCAAAAAAAGCACAGGGCGGAGGCGAACCTCAGTACGATGCAGGACGTGAAGGTTATTATTGGAATGACCATATTCGTCCCGAAACTGATGCCGTTTCTCATTTTAATTACGACAGCAAAGCAGCAGAATCTTTTCAGAAAGCCGGCTTTGGTGTGGTGAACACTCATATGCCTGACGGGATCATCCGCGGAACCGGAATGCTGGTTGCCCTTACTCCAGATGTAAGCGAAGGTGATCGCATTCTGGACGAGCGCTCGGGCCAATATTTGTCTTTCGAAAAAAGCGTACAGTCTAACCAGGTTTATCCTACTTCCATTATGGGGGTAATGGCACTGATCCGTCAGGCTTATCTTGACGCGAAGTGGTATGCAGGTGGAAATGCCGACAATACCGATCTGGCACTGGAAGCTTTGAACGAAAATAAAAATCTAACACAAATTTTTGTTACCGATAACCTGCTGAATGAATTGCGCGCCGATAAGGTGGGTGATGAATTCGGAATACAATATGTGATCGTGGGTAGCGGAAATGAATATCAGCGACTCGATGAAGTAAAGGCTTCCAATGCCACCTACATTATTCCGCTGAAATTTCCCGATGCTTATGACGTGGAAGATCCTTATATGGCGAATTATGTGAGCCTGGAGGAGATGAAAGAATGGAACCAGGCTCCTGCCAACCTGAAAATGCTTCAGGAAAAAGGCGTTCCTTTTACATTAACAACTCATTCTATTAATCCTGAAAAAGACTTCCGAAGCAATCTTATTAAAGCGGTTGAATATGGACTTCCTAAAGATGCTGCACTTGCCGCTCTCACCACAGTTCCTGCTCAGACCATAGGAAAAAGCGGAAAAATTGGGGTATTAAAAGAAGGTGCATGGGCCAATTTCATCATTACTTCCGGAGATTATTTCGATAAGGAAACAACATTATTTGAAAACTGGGTTCAGGGAAAGAGGAAGATCCTGCAGAGCATGGATGTGACCGATATCACCGGTGATTATAATTTAAGCCTCAACGGAAAGGATTACAGCCTTAAAATTTCAGGAGAGCCCATTAAACCAAAGGTCGAAGTAACTATGGATGACAAAAAAATAGGTTCAAAACTTACTTTTGAAAACAACTGGATGAACCTCCTTCTGTCTTCTCCCGACACCACAAAAACTGAATTTTTAAGACTTGTCGCCGATGTTCCTTCAAAAACCGACAGGATCTCGGGAAAAGCGATACTACCAGACGGAAAGGAAACTTCTTTTACCGCCGTTAAAACTTCTCCGGCAATTGAAAAAGAGAAAAACGAAAAGGATAAAAAACAAGATTTGCACGAATTAGTGCCGGTAACCTACCCGAATAAAGCCTACGGTTTTAAGGACCTTCCAGCTCAACAGGACCTATTGTTTAAAAATGCGACTGTCTGGACCAGCGAAGAGAATCCCGTTCTTGAAAATACCGATGTACTGGTAAAAGATGGAAAAATCGCCAAAATTGGAAAAGATCTTAATGCCGGGAGAGCCAAGGTCATCGACGCGACAGGAAAATATCTAACCGCGGGAATTATCGATGAACACTCCCATATTGCTGCTTCATCTATCAATGAAGCCGGACATAATTCTTCAGCTGAAGTACAAATGGAAGATGTGGTAGATCCTACAGATATCGCAATCTATCGCGATCTTGCGGGTGGTGTCACCACTATTCAGTTGCTGCACGGTTCGGCTAATCCAATCGGCGGGCAGTCGGCGATATTGAAACTTAAATGGGGAAAATCTGCTAAAGAGATGACCTTTGAGCAGGCGGCTCCCTTTATCAAATTCGCCCTGGGTGAAAACGTAAAGCAATCAAATTGGGGCAGCCATTCCCGTTTCCCTCAAACCAGAATGGGCGTAGAGCAGGTTTTTATAGATTACTTCAGCAGGGCGAAAGCTTATGAAACCGAAAAGAAGAATAATCCGAATTACAGAAAAGACCTTGAAATGGAAACTCTTGTTCAAATTTTGAACGGAGAGCGTTTCATAACTTCCCATTCTTATGTGCAAAGTGAAATAAATATGCTGATGAAGGTGGCTGAACAATTTGGTTTCCGCGTAAACACTTTCACCCATATTTTAGAAGGTTATAAAGTAGCCGATAAAATGAAAGAGCATGGAGCAGGTGCTTCAACTTTTTCTGACTGGTGGGCCTATAAATATGAAGTTAACGACGCGATTCCTTATAATGCTTCCATCATGAATGAAGTCGGACTCACCGTGGCCATCAATAGTGATGATGCCGAAATGAGCCGCAGACTCAACCAGGAAGCTGCGAAAAGCGTGAAGTATGGTGGAATGAGTGAAAGCGATGCCTGGAAAATGGTCACTATAAATCCGGCAAAACTGCTTCATATAGACGATTATGTGGGAAGTATAAAAGAAGGAAAAATGGCCGATCTGGTTCTTTGGAATGCCAATCCGCTTTCCGTCTATGCAAAACCTGAAAAGACCATGATCGAAGGAGTGGTTTATTTTGATGTTGAAAGAGATCAGCAATTAAGAGAACGTATCCGGAAAGAGCGTAATGAACTAATCGGCCAGATGCTGGAAGCCAAGAACAGCGGGCTTAAAACACAGCCTGTAATGAAAAAGGAAAAAGAACGTGTTCATTGTGACCTTCTTGGAAATATTCAATAAAAAGCATAGAAAATGAAAATAATCAAATCATATATTATACTCATTGTCCTGTTTCTGTCAGGTCAAATTTTTGCGCAGCAAACACCCGCTCAGGAACAAGCAGGACCTGTTAGCATTGTAGGAGCCACCGCGCATATAGGAAACGGAAAAGTGATCGAGAACAGTGTGATTACTTTTGAAAATGGAAAGATCACCAAAATAACCGAAGGGACTTCTTCTACTCAGCCTTCCGGGAAGATAATAGATGCAAAAGGTAAAGATGTATATCCCGGTTTTATCGCTCCAAATTCAACCTTAGGCCTGGTGGAGATCGATGCGGTAAGAGCAACCGACGATGAAGACGAAATGGGAGAAATGCTTCCTAACGTTCGCAGCCTTATCGCTTATAACGCTGAAAGTAAAGTGGTGGAATCTATGAGACCGAATGGAGTATTAATGGGTCAGATCGTTCCCCGCGGCGGAAGAATTTCCGGCACCTCCTCTATCGTGCAATTCGATGCCTGGAACTGGGAAGATGCCGTGGTTAAAGAAAATGACGGACTTCATATCAATTGGCCTTCTTCCTTTAAAAGAGGACGTCCCTGGAGAGGTGAAGAGCCGGGGTTAAAGAGGAATGAAGACTATGTGGCCGATGTCCAGGAGTTAACCGGTTTCTTTGCTGCGGCAAAAGCCTGGCTGGCCGGCGATCGTTCTTATACCAATCTTCCGTATTTGGCCATGGAACCTGTTTTTAACGGAAGGAAAAAGGTATATGTTCATGTAAATGGTGAAAAAGAGATCCTTGATGCCATTCAGTTTAAAAAAGAGCAAAATTTAGATAATTTCGTGATCGTGGGTGGTTACAATTCCATTGGAGTTGCAAAACAGATCAAAGAAAACAATATTCCCGTGCTGGTAAATCGCCCTCACAGTCTGCCGAAACAGGATTTCGAAGATTATGACTATCCCTATAAATTAGCAAAATTACTGGCTGATGAAGGTGTGCTGGTCGCTTTAGAAAGCAGCGGCGAAATGGAACGCATGCAAACCAGAAACCTGCCTTTTTATGCCGGAACGGTAGCAGCCTATGGAATGGATAAGGAAAAAGCGCTTCAGCTTATCACCCTCAATACCGCGAAGATACTCGGAATAGACGATAATTATGGAAGCCTCGAAGAAGGTAAATCAGCAACGCTTTTCATATCTGATGGTGATGCGCTGGACATGCGCACTAACCGTCTTTCACACGCGTTTATCGATGGCAGGGAAGTGAGTCTTGAAACTCATCAAACTGAACTTTGGCATCGTTATTCCAACAAGTACAAAAATCAGAAAGAAAATAGTAAATAAGAGCTATTTATTTTACAAAAAGCCTTCGGAAACGAGGGCTTTTTTTATGTTCAATATCTGTGTATTTTTACACATATGTTAAAAAAAATTACCAGTTTTCAGAACAGGGAAATTAAACGCCTTATACAATTGCAGGAGAAATCCCGGAATAGACGTAAGGAAAATGTTTTTGTAGTAGAAGGCCGGCGCGAGATCTCACTTGCTCTTAAAGGAAAATATCGCCTGTTGAGTCTCTATTTTCAGCCTGAAATTATCGATTTTGAAGAGGTTATTCAAATAGCCCGGGAAAACGAAAATCCTGAAATTACCGAACTAAATGCTGAAGTCTACTCGAAAATTGCTTACCGCGGAAGCACAGAAGGACTGATCGGGATTTTTGAAAGCCGGGAAAACTCGCTGGAAGAACTTCAGTTTAAAAACGAAAATCCGCTTATCCTTGTTGCCGAAGCCCCCGAAAAACCGGGAAATATCGGAGCTTTACTGAGAACGGCCGATGCCTCAAACCTGGATGCTGTGATCATCGCCAACCCGAAAACCGATTTGTATAATCCCAATATCATTCGCAGTAGTGTTGGTTGTGTATTTACCAATCAGGTTGCGACCGGCAGCACTTCAGAGATCATCGAATTTCTTCAGAAAAAGAAAATATCAATTTTTGCTGCCGCTCTCCAGGCTTCCCAAGCTTACCATCAGGTAGATTTCCGCCTGGCTTCGGCAATTGTCGTTGGCACCGAAGCCACGGGCCTTAGCGAAGAATGGCTTCAAAATTCCAAACAGAATATCATCATTCCCATGCAGGGTGAAATTGACTCTATGAATGTTTCTGTCGCTGCAGGAATTCTTATTTTTGAAGCAAAACGTCAGCGCGATTTCAAGGCATAGAAATTGCTATTTCAAATTATAAATCCCAAATCCATAAACTTGAAACCTGAAACACTTTTTTACATCATTATAGCGATCATTGCAATTGATTTCATAATAGACAAAATCCTGGACGCCCTCAACGCCAAACATTTTAACGATCCTGTTCCTTCAGAACTGGAAGATGTTTATGATAATGAAGAATATGAAAAATCACAGCGTTACAAAAAAGAGCGTTATAAATTCGGATTGGTGAGCTCTACCTTTTCGGTGTTGCTTACCCTTGTCTTTATTATTTTTGGCGGCTTTGCCTGGGTTGACGAGATCGCCAGAAGCATAAGTGATAATGAGATTGTTATCTCTCTTGTTTTCTTCGGAATTATTATGTTGGGAAGCGATTTACTGATGACACCGTTTTCCTTGTATTCGACCTTTGTGATCGAGGAAAAATACGGGTTTAACAAGACCACTAAAAAAACTTTCATTTTAGATAAACTGAAAAGTTTTGCAATGATGGCGGTCATTGGCGGCGGAATTTTATCGTTAATCGTTTGGTTTTATCAAATTTCAGGAGATGATTTCTGGTGGTATGCCTGGATTCTGGTGGCAGTTTTTTCAGTATTCATGAATATGTTCTACGCGAAACTCATCGTTCCGCTTTTCAATAAACAAACACCGCTGGAAGAGGGTTCTTTAAGAACAAAAATTGAAGAATATGCCAGAAATGTTGGTTTTAAGCTGGATAATATCTTCGTGATCGACGGCTCTAAAAGAAGTACCAAAGCCAACGCTTATTTTTCAGGATTTGGAAAGGAGAAACGCATCACCCTTTACGATACGCTTATCAACGATCTCGAGGAAGAAGAAATTGTTGCCGTTCTGGCCCATGAGGTAGGACATTATAAAAAGAACCATATTATTATCAATCTTTTTGCTTCGATGGTCGTGACCGGTTTTACGCTGTGGCTGTTATCATTATTTATTAGTAGCCCGGTATTATCGCAGGCTTTAGGTGTAGAGCAGCCCAGTTTTCATATTGGCCTGGTCGCCTTCGGGATTCTTTACAGTCCCATTTCTGAAATAACCGATCTTCTTATGAATTTCATCTCTCGAAAATTTGAATATCAGGCCGATAATTATGCTAAATTCACCTATAATGCAGAATCGCTGATCAGCAGTCTGAAGAAATTATCCAGAAATACGCTCAGCAATTTAACACCACATAAAGCGTACATTTTTGTACATTACTCACATCCCAGTTTGTTGCAGCGATATCGTAACTTAAAGTGTCGGGCCTAGTTGTGTCATTTTAATCTTAATCGTATTTTTAGACTATGACAGAAGCAGCTATAGAAAAAGAAAACAAGCAAATTGCCAGGCAATACAAAGAATTGCTTCGGATAAGCTATCAAACTCTCACCGAGGATGATAAAAAGCTTATCAGGAAGGCTTTTGACACTGCTGTGGACGCACATAAAGACCAGCGCCGAAAATCTGGCGAGGCTTACATTTTTCATCCTATTGCCGTAGCTAAAATTGTAGCTTCTGAAATTGGCCTGGATGCAACTTCCATCGCCGCCGCTCTTCTTCATGATGTAGTTGAAGACACCAAATACACCCTGAAGGAAATACAGAAAATGTTTGGTGATGCAGTGGCTCGAATTGTTGACGGACTCACAAAAATTTCCAGTCTGAAAAAAGACAAGGATGTTTCGCTGCAGGCAGAAAATTTCCGGAAAATGTTGCTTACTCTTAACGATGACGTTAGAGTGATCATCATTAAAATTGCTGATCGTCTTCACAATATGCAAACCATGGATGCCATGCGTCCAGATAAGCAGGTAAAGATCGCTTCAGAAACCCTTTATATTTATGCGCCTCTGGCACACCGTATAGGCTTGTACAATATCAAAACTGAACTCGAGGATCTTGGCCTGAAGTATACCGAACCCGAGGTCTATCATGATATTCTTACCAAAATCAAGGAGAGTAAGGAACAACAGGATGCGTATATCCAGGAATTCAGCAAAGTTATAAGGGATTCTTTAGATAAAGAAGATCTTCAGTACGAGATCAAGGGAAGGCCAAAATCTATTTATTCAATCAACCGAAAGATCAAAGCTCAAAATATCAGTTTTGATGAGGTCTATGATAAATTCGCGATCAGGATTATTTATAAAAGCGATCCTGCCAATGAAAAATTTCTCGCCTGGAAGATCTATTCGATCGTTACCGACCACTTCCGCCCTAATCCAACGCGCTTAAGAGACTGGATCTCTTCACCCAAATCTACTGGATATGAAGCCCTCCACATTACGGTCATGGGACCAAAAGGTCGCTGGGTTGAAGTACAGATTCGAAGTGAGCGAATGAACGAGATCGCTGAAAAAGGCTATGCCGCGCATTATAAATACAAACAGGGGGATAGCAAAAATGAGGAACGCGGTTTCGAAGAATGGGTAACGCGACTTCAGGAAGCGCTGGAAAGCCCCGATATTAATGCCGTTGATTTTGTGGAGCAGTTTAAACTCAACCTGTATTCCAAAGAGATCTTTGTATTTACCCCTCAGGGAGATTTAAAGTCTTTGCCAAAAGGTTCCACACCTCTGGATTTTGCTTTCAGTATACACACTGAGATTGGTTTACACACGCGCGGCGCAAGGGTAAACAACAAACTTGTGCCTTTGAGCCATGAGCTCAAAAGCGGCGATCAGGTAGAAATTATCACTTCAGACAATGCCAAGCCTAATATCAACTGGCTGGATTACGCCAATACGGCAAGGGCTCGTGCGAAAATAAAGTCATCACTCAAGGAAGAGAAAAAAGAGATCGCCGAAGAAGGAAAAGCTGTTCTCGCCCGAAAATTAAGGGCGCAGAAAATTCCTTTTAATGAGAAATCTATCAATGAGCTCGTGGTTTTCTTCAATTTAAAGACCAGCCTCGACCTGTTCTACCGGGTTGGTATAGGAAAGATCGATAACCAGATGCTGAAGGATTTCGCTTCTTCAAGGAGCAATGCCTTTGTTAGTTACTTCAAAAATAAGATCAAAAAACCGGCGGTTACAACCGATATACACAAGGAAGAGATCACTTCAAAATATGATCAGCTTGTATTTGGAAAAGAAGAAGAAAAACTGGAATATAAACTGGCCAACTGCTGCAACCCTATTCCGGGTGATAATGTTTTCGGGTTTATTTCGGTAAACGATGGTATAAAAGTGCATAAAAAAGACTGTCCCAATGCCTTACAGCTGCAGAGCAATTATGCCTACCGGATCATTCAGGCAAAATGGATAGACAGTTCCCAACAGGACTTCAGGGCGGTCATAAAATTGCAGGGTATTGATAATATCGGCCTCGTGAGCGAAATCACGCAAGAGATCTCGAGTAATATGCATGTGAACATGCAGAACTTAAATTTTGACAGTTCAGACGGCGTTTTTAGCGGAAGAATTACCTTAGTGGTGAAAAACAATAATATCCTGAATACCATCATTCAAAGGCTCAAAAAAATTAACGGCATAGACAAGGTTAGCCGTGAATAAAAATTTACCTTTGCAGAGCAAATTATGAGCAAAAAAGTCGTAAATAAAAACGATCAGGCGGTCGTTAAAAACGTTTTCACCAAGTATCTTGAAGAGAAAGGCCACCGAAAAACACCGGAGCGTTTCGCTATTCTTCAGGAGATCTATAATTCAGATGATCATTTTGATATTGAATCCCTCTATATTAAAATGAAAAATAAGAAGTACCGGGTTAGCCGCGCCACTCTTTATAATACCATTGAATTATTGCTGGAATGCGGTTTGGTGCGAAAACATCAGTTTGGCCAAAACCAGGCACAGTATGAAAAATCGTATTTTGACCGTCAGCACGATCACGTCATTCTTACCGATACCGGCGAAGTGATCGAGTTTTGCGATCCGCGAATCCAAAGTATAAAACAAACTATCGAAGAGGTTTTTGATATCGAGATCAAAAAACATTCGCTTTACTTTTACGGAAATAAAAAATCAACCAATTAAGTTTTAGTTTTCATGGCAGTAGATTTACTACTAGGTCTCCAGTGGGGTGACGAAGGAAAAGGAAAAATCGTTGACGTACTCACCACCAAATATGATATTATTGCCCGCTTTCAGGGCGGTCCCAATGCCGGGCATACCCTCGAATTCGACGGACAAAAGCATGTGTTACACACCATCCCTTCAGGAATTTTCCACGATAACAGTGTGAATCTGGTTGGAAACGGCGTGGTGATAGATCCGGTGATCTTCAAAAAAGAACTGGATAATCTGGCAAAACATAATATCGATTATAAATCAAAATTGCTTATTTCACGGAAGGCTCATCTTATCCTTCCAACTCACCGATTGCTGGATGCAGCTTCTGAAGCTTCTAAAGGAAAGGCAAAAATCGGTTCTACTTTAAAAGGTATAGGCCCGACCTATATGGATAAAACCGGAAGAAACGGTCTGCGTGTTGGCGATTTGGAAATGAGCGACTGGAAAGACAGATATCGTGCCCTGGCCGATAAACATGAGAAAATGATCGCTTTTTATGATGTGGATGTTCAGTACAACCTCGAAGAACTGGAGAAAGATTTCTGTAAAGCTGTGGAAAGCCTTAAAGAATTAAAATTTATTGACAGCGAAGAATACCTGCAGCAGGCGATTAAAGGCGGAAAAACAATTCTCGCCGAAGGCGCCCAGGGTTCGTTGCTTGATATCGATTTTGGAACTTATCCGTATGTAACTTCTTCAAATACCACTGCAGCGGGTGCCTGTACCGGTTTGGGAGTAGCTCCACGACAGATTGGCGAAGCTTTTGGAATTTTCAAGGCTTACGCCACACGTGTTGGAAGCGGCCCCTTCCCTACCGAACTTTTTGATGAAGTTGGTGAAACCATGGGCCGTGTAGGAAACGAATTTGGAGCGACTACCGGAAGAAAGAGACGTTGTGGATGGCTGGATCTTGTGGCTTTGAAATATGCTGTTCAGGTAAACGGGATCACCCAGCTTATCATGATGAAGGGAGATGTTCTGAGCGGATTTGACACACTGAAAGTTTGTACCGCTTATAAATACAAGGGTGAAAAAATTACTCATTTCCCTTATAATATTGAACCGGAGAATATTGAACCTATCTATACCGAGGTGCCCGGCTGGAAAGAAGATTTAACCAAAATGACCTCTTCGGAAAGCCTTCCTAAGGAATTCAATGATTATGTTGATTTTCTTGAAAAGGAACTTGAAGTTCCCATTAAAATGGTTTCGGTAGGTCCCGACAGAAAACAAACAATTAACAGATAAAAAAATCCCGCTTCGATGGCGGGATTTTTTTTTAGTGCAATTTTCCTTTTTCAAAATTTTCAAATTACATGCTGCTGTCATCAACGATGAATAAACTCGCTATGGCCACGGCGGTATCTCCGCTAATGGGTTCATCAAAAGCCTGGGTCACGGCAGCAGAAAGATCACCAACGATCTCACTGGAATAATTGATCGAAGTAAGGTCAATTCCCCCCTGCATCAGGTTTCCTTCACCATCGTAAACCGGTTGTGTTGCCTCCGGCATACCTTCGCCTCCCATACTTCCGGTGAGCCATCCTTTTAAACCTCTAATTCTTCTGATCTCAGAAGCATGGCGCGCTTCTACTGAATGGATCTGAAGTGCGGGTTCAAGATACGGTGTGTTCATTAAATTGGCCGCCTGACCTTTATAAGCTCGTACTCCTGTATCTTCAAAAGCTTGCGCCAGCGCTAAAAGCTGAGCGTACGCAGTTTCCTGACCGATTCCGTTTTCATTGAACGGATCGAAAGCTCCACCCGCGGTAAAATCGAAAGTGGGCTTTTCAACAGGAGTGACGCCTGCGCCTTCCAAACCTGTTTTTAGAAATGCAACGTGAGCCGACTCATGTTTAGAAATTTGCATATAGACCGCTTCTTCTCTGGCGTAGCCGTTCAGTACACCAGATTCCAAAGATTTCATATAGAATTCGGCTTCAAGATATTCAAGGGTTAATGCAAGTTGTAAGGCATCCACCGCCGAATTTTCCTGGAACATCATTGATGTTGCCGCCTTCATTTTAGTAGAGGCAAGACCAAAAGGAATCGCAGCCACGGCAGCTTTCTTACCGAAGGAAGATAATGTACCGAACATTTCTCTTCTCGAGGTAGATTTACTGGTTAATTTTTCAGATGTAAAATCATCTAGCAATTTTATAATACTCATAATTTCTTCTTTTTGTGGTTTATAAATGGGATTTGATTAAGAACCTGTCTTTGGTGCAGGCGGATTGTTCCAGGCGAATTCCGTTACAAAGAAGCCTCCTGCAGCTTCAAATACTTCCGAAGGATCGAGCTGTGTACCAAGGCCGGTTTCCGGATCTACAATATCATCTCCGGCAAAATAAGTTCCGTTGGTATTAATTAAAGATCTTATGGCTGAAGCATGTCGCGCTTCTACCGAAACGATTTTCCCGGCCAGTGTTAGATATGTGGCATCTGCAATGCGATCTCCGGCCCCGTTGTAAGCTCCTACGCCGGTATCTTCGAGGATCTGCGCAAATTGTAATACTGAATCCCTGCTGTCAAAATCGATAGCTGAAACATCGAATTCAAGATCGGGCAAGGTCATTTCAGCACCCACAGTGGCTGTAATTGCCGTTTTAAAGAACTCTCTGTGAATAACTTCGTGATTGTAAAGATCGTCAAAAAGAGCTATTTCGTCGGCCTCAGCACCTGCATAGTAAGCGCCGGCCCGGACTTGTGTATAAAAAGCGGCTTCAAGCTGTTCCAAAGCGTATGCATAATTTAAAATACCAACATCACCTTCACCCAGGTCAAAAACTTCAGCATCGGGATTTTCAGGTGGCATCGGATTTCCGTTAGGGTCCGCGCCTGGATTAAACATTTCATCTTCGCTGCAACCATACATAAGTACACTTGCACCCGCCAATCCCAGGCCACTCAGCCTGATAAATTGTCTTCGTGAATCTCTCTTTGATTTTTTGGAAGATGCTTCAACTACATCCACCTTAACAACAGGTTTTTTCATAATAAAAATTTTTAGTTTCATAGAAACCTACGCTGAAAAGCCCCTTGCGGTTTTTGAATAAAAGTTAAGTTTATCTTAAAGCGCCTGATATCGGGAAAGATTTATCATTTTACTGGCCTCATATTTGAAAGCATTTTGAAACAATAAAGTTGCTTACATTGCTTATTTAAGAAATTTTCAACCGCAATTTAAGTCGGCTGATTTTCGTTACTTTTGTCAAAAATTTAATCTTGCTGAAACAAATCTTTCTATTTCTGATTTTTAGTCTTTGTTTCCTGCCTTCGGCCTTGGGTCAAACTCAAAAGATCAATTATGAATCTGACCGGACCCTGCGGAATGAAGAGCGATATCCCGGTGCTTTTATCCTCAGCAAGGTCGATAACCAGGTGTATTTTGATCATAACGGAATAGAAGTCTGGTGCGATAATGCCATTTTTTATAAGGAAGCCAACTTTTTTAAAGCCTACGGAAACATAAGGATGCAGCAGGGCGACAGCGTAAGCATGACCAGTAATTATGCGGAATATAATGGAGATACTGAATTTGCCTTCGCCAGTGGAAACGTAAAAATGAGGCGTCCGGAAACCACCCTGGAAACTGACAGCCTCTTTTTTAACAGAATAACACAACAGGCCTATTATAGAAGTGGCGGAAAAGTAACCGATACCGCCAGCGTGCTTACCAGTCGCGTCGGGCGCTATTTTCTGAATGAAGATAAATACAGTTTTATTACCGATGTGGTGGTAAAAAACCCGGATTACACCATTCATTCCGAACAAATCGATTTTTATTCGGAAAATGGAAATGCCTACCTCTATGGCCCTTCAACTATTGAAAGCGAAACCAGCACAGTTTATTGCGAGCGGGGTTTTTATGACACCCGGGAAGATCATGGCTATTTTGTGAAAAATTCCCGAATAGATTATGACAACCGAATTCTCAAAGGCGACAGCCTTTATTTTAACAGAAAAAGAAGCTTTGCTTCGGCTACCAACAATATCAGGGTAATCGACACCATCAATAAAAGCAAAATTACGGGCCATTACGCAGAAGTTTACCGGGATAAAGATTCTGTTTTTATAACAAAACGAGCGGTTGCGGCAATGCTTCAGGATAAAGATTCAGTTTTTATTCATAGCGATACACTTATGGTCACCGGGAAACCTGAACAACGTGTCATCCGAGGATTCTATGATGTTCGCATTCTAAAAAATGACATGAGCGGTAGAAGCGATTCCATTTATACCAATCAGAGTTCCGGGATCACTAAACTGATCAATTTAAGGCGTATGGGAGATAAAGATCCCGTGCTATGGTCGGGCGAAAATCAAATGACCGGTGATACGATCCAGCTTATTAGTAATCCCAAGACCGAGAAACTTGATACCCTGCTGGTTTTCAACAATGCTTTTCTTATTCAGAAGGATACGATCAAGGGGTACAACCAGATAAAAGGAAAATACCTTGTAGGTTTATTTGATGATAATGAGCTTTCGCAGGTAGATATCGATAAAAATACCGAAACGCTGTATTATATGCGGAATGAGAAGGATACTTTAATAGGGATCAATAAAACACTTTCCAGTTCTATCAAAATTCTGTTTGAAGATCGGAAAATAACCGATATTTATTATTACAACCAGGTAGATGGAAAATTAACTCCCGAGCCGGACTTCCCTCCCAATGCAAGGCAGCTGAAAGGTTTTAACTGGCGTGGCGACGAACGCATTATGAGCAAAAAAGGCCTTTTTGAAGGTCAGCCGGAACCAAAACTGACCAAAATTCAGGGTATTCCGCTTCCTGATGAACCAGAAGAATTTTTCGACCAAAGAGAAAAAAATAAACCTTTGCTGAATAAAAATTCCAGGTTGGATCCAAAGATCCTTCAAAATCGAAAAGAAGACACTTTGAAATTCAAACATCCTAATTTGCCAGATATAAAAGAAGACCTGAAAAACGAAAAAAAGAAGGATTCTTTGGAAACGAAAGAGGAAGTAAAGATTGAATAAAGATTTTTTCAAATACCAGGCACAAACCACACCGCATCCTCTTGGACTAGAAGTTTCACATGCAATTGGCAGTTACATCTATACTACCGATGGCAAAAAACACCTCGATTTCGTCGCGGGTGTTTCGGCTTGTAGTCTTGGACATTCACATCCAAAAATTGTAGCCGCCATTAAAAAGCAGGCAGAAAAATATCTGCATGTAATGGTATATGGTGAATATGCACAGGGTCCTGCCGTAGAACTCTCCAAATTACTGGCGAAAAATATGCCCGGAGATCTTTCCAAAACTTATCTGGTAAATTCAGGTACCGAAGCTATAGAGGGGTCTTTGAAGTTGGCCAGAAGAGCTACGGGAAGATCTGAAATCATTGCGGCTCATAATGCCTATCATGGCAATACCATGGGTTCATTGAGCCTTATGGATTATGAAGAACGGGTAAAACCTTTCCGGCCTTTGCTGGGAGATATTTCTTTTATCACTTTCAATAACGAAAAAGATATCGAAAAGATCACTGAACGAACCGCGGCAGTGATCCTGGAAACGATACAGGGAGGCGCCGGATTTATCATGCCCCGGGATAATTATCTCAAAAAAGTCAAAAATCGGTGTGAAGAAGTTGGCGCTTTGCTTATTCTCGATGAGATACAACCCGGTTTTGGAAGAACAGGAAAGTTGTTCGGATTTGAGAATTTTGAGGTAGTTCCAGATATTGTTGCGATGGGAAAAGGTATGGGCGGCGGACTTCCTATTGGAGCCTTCACCGCTTCAGAAAAACTGATGGACCAGCTAAGCGATAATCCCAAAATGGGTCATATCACTACCTTTGGCGGAAATCCGTTGATTGCAGCATCGGCTTTGGCAACTTTAAAAGAAATCACTCAAACCAGTCTTATCAATAAAACCCTGGAAAAAGAAAAACTTTTCAGAAATCTGCTTCAGCATCCTCTAATTGAAGAAATCCGCGGCCAGGGCCTTATGCTCGCTCTTATTTTAAAGTCTGCCAAAATTGCCGATGAGCTCGTATTGAAAGCCAAAGAGAATCAGCTTGTTCTTTTCTGGCTACTCTATGAAAAACAGGCAGTCCGGCTTACTCCTCCCCTAACTATTTCAGAAGAAGAGATCAAAGAAGGTTGTGGCATTATTATTGACATCTTAAATAACTTAAAATGAAATATTAATGTAGTGTTAATTAATTTGTTAACAACAATACTTCCCAGTCCGAAAATTGCTTTTAATCATTTTTAACTTTAGTTCAGAAGAAATCCCCTAATCCCGATCTTATGCAGTTAAGCCATAACGATGAAGATAATTTCTCACTTGCCCGCTTCGAATCTATGCTGAAAACCAATGATGTTCTCTTCTTTGATTCCAATGAATTCGAAAATATTATCCATCATTATCTTGAAAACGGAAAATTTTCGCTTGCCAAAAAAGCGGTGAAAATGGGCCTTACCCAACATCCTACTTCTGTAAACCTTAGACTATTTAAGGTTGAAATTCTCGTTTTTGAAGATAAGTTAGATCTGGCAGATGGGATCCTTAACGAATTGAAAGAACTGGAGTCTTCAAATGAAGAAATTTACATTCAAAAGGCCCAGATCTATTCTAAACGCGATATGCATCATGAAGCTATTAAAATGCTGGAGGCCGCTTTGGAAATCACCCTGGAAGATGCAGAAATTTTCTCGCTGATCGGGATGGAATACCTTTTCCTCGAAGATTTCGAGAATGCGAAGTATAGTTTTATGAAGTGCCTGGAAGCCGATGAAGAAGATTATTCGGCACTTTACAATATTATGTACTGCTTTGATTTTCTTGATCAGAAACAGGAAGCTATCGAATACCTGAATATGTACCTCGATAAACATCCTTATTGTGAAGTTGCGTGGCACCAGGTAGGAAAACAGTATTTTGATCTTAAACAGTATAATAAGGCTCTCGCTGCTTTCGATTTTGCGATTATCAGCGATGACCATTTTGTTGGAGCTTACCTTGAAAAAGGTAAAGTACTTGAAAAGCTGAAACGCTATAACGAGGCCATCGAGAACTACAATATTACTCTCGAGCTAGAAGATCCTTCTTCTTTTGCTTACCTGCGAATAGGAAAATGTTTCGAAAAACTTGGATGCGACGATCTTGCACTTAAGAATTACAAGGAAACCGTGAAAGAAGATCCTTTATTGGATAAGGGATGGATCGCTATAACCGATTTTTACCTTCGTAAACTCAATTACCAAAAAGCGCTTTATTACATCAATAAAGCTCTCAATATTGATGAAGACAATGTGTTGTACTGGAAGCGGTACGCGAAGATCAACAACCGCCTGAACTTCTTTGAAGAAGCTGAATATGGCTACAAAAAAAGTCTCGAGCTGGGCAATTATGAGCTGGAAACCTGGATTAAAAGATGTGATATTCTAACCAGTCTGGGTGAATATGACACCGCGATTTCCTGTATGCTGCAGGCATTGGAATTTTATCCGGATACCGCAGAGATCGAATACCGACTTGCCGGGCTCTTTTTCTCGGCCAATAAAGGTGAAAAAGGTTATTTCCATCTTAAAAACGCCCTGAAGATAGACGCGGAATATTATATCATTATCGAGGAACTTTTTCCGAAGATCTTTAGCCGAAAAAGCGTAAAGCAAATTATAAATTCTTTCGTAAACCTCTCTTAGTTATTTTGCTACCTTTGGGCAGATTGACAAAAAAAGAGGATGCAACGTAATTTACTTGATTATTTCAAGATCACCCTCAAGGGAATGGCAATGGGAGCTGCCGATGTCGTTCCCGGTGTCTCGGGTGGAACGATAGCTTTTATTTCAGGAATTTATGAAGAATTGATCGCCACCATTGGAGGCGTTAAAATCGAACTTTTTTCTACCTGGAAAAACGAAGGATTCAAATCGATGTGGAAAGAGCTAAACGGCAATTTCATCATCGCCCTTTTCGCCGGTATTCTTGTTAGTATTTTCACCCTGATGCGCCTTGCGAATTACCTGTTAGAAAATCATCCAGTTTTAATCTGGTCTTTTTTCTTCGGGCTGGTACTTTCAAGTATCTGGTTTGTGGCCAAACAAATCCCAAAATGGAATTTTAAGATCGTTCTGGCATTAATTCTCGGCGCTGCTCTTGCTTATTATATTGTGAGCCTTCCACCCATGCATACCAGTTCCAGCTACCTTTTCATTTTCTTTTCCGGTGCTCTGGCCATCTGTGCCATGATACTTCCGGGAATTTCCGGTGCTTTTATACTTGTACTTTTAGGAGCTTATAAATCTATTACCGAAGCTGTTCATGATTTTGATTTCAAAACCATCGCTTCCTTTGGAATAGGCGCAGTTATTGGCTTGCTTTCCTTCTCAAGATTACTGAAATGGCTCTTTGAACATTACGGCAATATCACCCTTGCTGCCTTAACCGGATTTATTGCCGGTTCACTTCCAAAAATTTGGCCATGGAAGGAAGTCCTTGAATCGGCTACTTTTGGAGAAAAGAAAGTGGTGCTCAAAGAAGCTACCGTATTACCCTGGAATTTTGAAGGCGATCCTCAAACTTTATGGGCCATCTTGCTAATGATTGCAGGATTCCTCTTAATTCTTATCTTAGAATCGGTTGCCACTTTAAACTCAGATTCTGCTAATGCAGCAAACTAGAACTTTAACCGATAAGCTTCTCCTTTTTTTAAAAGGATTAGGCATGGGTGCCGCCAATAAAGTTCCCGGAGTCTCGGGAGGGGTCGTCGCTTTTGTCGCGGGGTTCTATGAAGAATTTATCTATTCCCTTCAAAAAATCAACCTAAAGGCTTTTAAATTGCTGATCTCGGGAAGGTTTAGAAGTCTTTACCGATACCTTAACGGAAAATTCCTTGGGTTATTAATCCTGGGTATGCTGGTGAGCTATTTCAGTGTTTCCAAACTTCTGGATTACCTGCTCGTACATTATGAATTATACGTTTGGTCAGCTTTCTTTGGTATGATCATCGGCTCGATCTATTACATCAGTAAAGATTTTGACGAATGGGACCGGAACTCGGTTATTTTCGCCTTAATAGGAGTTGTTGTTGGTATAGGTATCAGTTTTCTGGAACCGGCAAAAGAAAATGACAATTTATGGTTCGTATTTTTCTGTGGAATGATAAGCGTTTCAGGAATGACACTCCCCGGATTATCGGGTTCATTTATTCTTATTTTGCTGGGAAATTATGTGCTGCTACTGGTAGATTCTGTCAATGCATTATTTGATACTATCGCCAGTATCATCGCTCTTGATTTCTCGTTTGTCAGTGACCCCGAACGTTTAAATATGTTGCAGGTTTTGATAGTTTTCGCAGCCGGTTCCCTGGCGGGACTGGTAATTCTTTCCCATTTGCTGGGTTATGTCCTGAAAACTCATAAAAAAGAGACTTTTGCAACCATCATCGGTTTTATTACCGGATCACTGGGAGTAGTGTGGCCCTGGAAAGAAAAAATTTATAAGATGAACCAGGCCGGTGAAATTCTAATCGACCGCGAAGGGCATAAAATTATTGATAATTACGACCGTTACTGGCCAGATTTTAGCCTTTCAGAGACCTGGCTGGCAATATTTTTTATTTTTGTAGGTATATTTATTGTTCTGGGCCTGGCCTGGTACGAAAAGAAAAAATCTACAAAATGAAGCTATACGGACTTATTGGAAGGAATATTGATTACTCTTTTTCTCGTAAATATTTTTCGGAAAAATTCAACAATGAAAATATTGATGCAAAATACCGAAATTTCGATCTTGAAGATATTTCACAATTGACTGACATTATCAAGGAAGAAGAAATTGCAGGCCTGAATGTAACTATTCCGTACAAGCGGGACGTCATGCTCTATTTAGACAGGCTTGATGAAAATGCCAAAGAGATTGGGGCTGTTAATACCATAAAATTTGAGGAAAATGGAAAGCTTGCAGGTTATAACACCGATCATTTTGGATTCCGTAAATCCATAGAACCTTTCCTGAAAAAGCATCATCAAAAAGCACTGATTTTGGGTACCGGAGGCGCCTCAAAAGCCGTAGCCTTCGCGTTAAAATCCATGGAAATTGAATTTAAATTTGTTTCCCGTGAACCCCGTGAAGATCAATTTTCATATACCGATCTGAATAAAAATCTTCTGGAGGAATACTCGGTGATCATTAACACCACTCCACTCGGCACCTTTCCTAATATCCAGGAATCGCCTGATGTTCCTGTTGAATTTTTAGGAAAAAAGCACCTGGTGTACGATCTCATCTACAATCCTGCAGAGACTGCAATTATGAAAATGGCCATCAAACAGGGTGCAACCGCCGTGAATGGCCTGCGTATGCTGCAGTTACAGGCTGAAAAAGCATGGGAAATCTGGAATTCCTGATTTTCAGTCTTCCATTTCCTTCTGATTCATAAATAAAACCAATCGCTTGTCCATTTTTAGGGGAGTTGTTATCTTTCAGCTTTAAAAGATTACACGACGAACCCTAACATTGAAAGATATGTCTCAACAAGAAAAAGAAAATAGTAAAAAGGATCTTTCCGCAGAGGAAGTGAATAAAACCGGCCCGGAAAAGGAGATGACCGAAAACTCTGCGAAAGAAAATGAGAAGAAGGCGGAAGATTCAGTTGAGAATCAGGATACTGCTAAAAAAGATTCTGCAAAAAAAGACGATAGCGACCATGAAGATGCGATGCTGAAGGAATCGGCTTCAGGCAAAGAAACCTCTGAACAAAAAGCAAAGGAAAAAGCCAATCCTGAAGAGGAAGATCCATATCACGATATTGATGAAAAAGAAGAGGTTGAAGACCCGTTTTTCAAAAAGCCGGAGATAAAAGAGGAAGCACTGGAAAAAGAAGATCTTCCCAGCGAGAAAAGTCCTAAGGAAGAAGCTGTTGAAGATACAGAGCACGAAGACGCAATGATTGATGAAGCTGCTTCCCAAAAAAAGAAAAAAGCAAAAGAAGCAGAAAAAGATCATGATGATGAGGAGGAAGATGAAGATGATCTTGACAGCGATATAGGTCATGCAGTTGTTGAGGAGAATAAAAAATCTTCAGGCAGCCATGAAGAAGATATGGAGCGTTCGGTAGCCGAAGACAGTGAAGACGAAAGTACCAGCGAACGCCATAATATTGAAAAGAAAGATTATCATTCTATGAGCAAAGAGGCGCTAACCGATGAACTGGAGCGTCTTCTGAAAAAAGAAAAAGTTCAGGCAATCAAAGAACATGTTGCCGAAATTCGCGCTGAATTCAACGCGAAATTCGATGAGGAAATGGAAGAGAAAAAAGAAGATTTTCTTGCCGATGGCGGAAATATCATCGACTTCCACTACTCCACTCCTTTGAAAAAGCGTTTTAATTCGCTTTATTTCGATTATAAGGAAAAAAGGAATAATTACTATCGCCGACTTAAAAAGGATCTTAACGAAAACCTTCACCGGCGTTTAGAGATCATCGAAGAACTCAAAGGTTTGATCGATGTTGAAGAAAACATCAATACCACTTACAATCATTTCAAGGAAATTCAGGAAAAATGGCGAACTGCCGGTCCTATTCCCCGCACCGAATACAATAACGTCTGGAACACGTATCACCACCATGTAGAAAATTTCTATGATTTTCTGCACCTCAACCGTGAGTTCAGGGATATGGATTTCAAACATAACCTTGAACAGAAATTAAAAGTGATTGATCGCGCCGAGGAACTTCTCCAGGAGTCTGATGTCAACCGCGCTTTTCGCGAGTTACAGATGCTTCATAAAATGTGGAAGGAAGAACTTGGTCCCGTAGCCAGGGAATACCGGGAAGTGATTTGGGATCGTTTCAGCACAGCGACCAAGAAGATACACGATAAAAGGCAGGAATATTTCAGTCATCTTGATGAACAGTATGAGAAAAACTGGGAACACAAGCAGGAGATCATTGAAAAAATAAAAGCTATTGCAGAAGAAGATTTTGATTCTCATAGCAAATGGCAACAAAAGATCAGGGAAATAGAAGCTTTGCGGGAAGAGTTTTTCAAGGCCGGAAAAGTTCCGCGAAATAAAAATCAGGAAACCTGGAATGCCTTTAAGGAAAATGTACGGCGCTTCAACCGCAAGAAAAATGCGTTTTATAAAAATCTGAAAAAGCAACAGTACGATAATCTTGAGAAAAAGAAAGAGCTTATACAAATAGCGCAGGATAACAAAGACAGTGATGACTTTAAAACCGTCACTCCCCTGATGAAAAAGATCCAGGCAGAATGGAAAAAGGTCGGGCATGTTCCGCGCAAAGACAGTGATAAGATATGGAAAGAGTTCAAACAGGCCTGTAATCACTACTTCGACAGGCTTCATGCGCAACGCAATGAAGATAACAAGGAAGAACTGGAAGCTTTTGACAAGAAAAAAGAGATTCTTGATAACTTAAAAAATATTGAACTTACCGGTAATAAAAAGGAAGATCTGGCCAAAATAAAGGAACAGATCAATGCCTGGAAAGAAACAGGAAAAGTTCCCTATAACAAGCGATTTATAGAAGGTAAATTCAACAAAGCACTGGATCAGTTATTTGGTAAGATGGATATTGACAATACAAAAGCCGAAATGCTGAAATATGAGAACAAGGTGCAGGCTCTGGATAATGCCGATGACGAAAACAAAATCAGGAACGAGCATTACTTTTTAACCAAGAAAATTGAAGAAACCAAAGCTGAAATAAGGCAACTTGAAAACAATCTTCAGTTTTTCTCTAATGTTGAAGATAAGAATCCGCTGGTGCAGGAAGTTCATAAGAACATTGCCAATCATAAGGCCGATCTAAAGGTTTGGGAAGAAAAACTTCGCAAGATCAAATCGCTTTATTAATAATTGAATATGCTTTGCAGTTTATGCAATGCCGGTACCCGTAAATTTGAAATTTTTCAGAAACGGGAATTTCTGCAATGTACAAACTGCAAAGCCATTCTTCTACACTTCAAAAATTACCTCTCTCCCGAAACTGAGAAAGCCCGTTATAAACTGCATGAAAACGATGTGGAAGATGAAGGCTATATCCGTTTTGTACAACCTCTGGTAGAAAGAATAATCCAGGATTTCCCGAACACTTCCCGAGGTCTTGATTTTGGCTGTGGAACCGGTCCAGTTGCCACAACCGAATTAAAGAAACAGGGATTTGAGATAAGCCTTTACGATCCCTATTTTATGCCTGATCCACAGGTATTGAAAAGCAAATATGATTTTATTTTCTGTTCAGAGGTGATGGAACATTTTCATAAACCAGCCTCCGAATTTGCTTTACTGAAATCGCTTCTGAAAGATCAGGGGAAAATTTACTGCAAGACCTCATTATGGAACGAAAACATCGATTTTGAGACCTGGTATTATAAGAACGATCCCACTCACGTGATTTTTTACCACTCCGAAAGTCTGCACTGGATCAAAGAGAAATTCCGGTTTCGGAAACTCGAAATTTTACCGAATTTAATTGTTTTCGAAAATTAAAGTTTTTTAGCTTCATTCCAGAAAACATCCATTTCAGCAAGGCTCATATCCTTCAAATGCTTTTTATTTTCCCTGGCTTTCTTCTCGAGGTACTGAAAACGTTTAATAAATTTTTTATTGGTCCGCTCAAGAGCATTCTCGGGATTAACTTTCAGAAACCTGGCGTAATTGACCATTGAGAACAAAACATCGCCAAATTCAGCTTCAATTTCATCCCGATTGTCGCTGTTGATCTCATGCTGCAGTTCCGCAAGTTCTTCTTTTAATTTTTCAAAGACCTGCTGCGGTTCTTCCCAATCAAATCCTACCCCGGCTACTTTATCCTGAATTCTGTTCGCTTTTACCACTGCCGGCAGCGACCGGGGCACGCCTTCCAGAACGCTTTTTTTACCCTCTTTTAATTTCAGATTTTCCCAGTTTTTTTTGACATCTTCTTCATTTTCAACTTCCACATCACCGTAAATATGAGGATGCCGGTCAATAAGCTTATCACAAATGCTATTTGCCACATCGGCTATATCAAAATGATTGGTTTCACTTCCTATTTTTGCATAGAAAACGAGGTGAAGTAACACATCGCCAAGCTCTTTTTTAATTTCTTCCATATCCTTGTCGAGGATAGCGTCTCCAAGCTCATAGGTTTCTTCAATGGTCAGGTGGCGAAGAGATTCCATAGTTTGTTTGCGGTCCCACGGACATTGCTCCCGAAGTTCGTCCATTATCGTCAATAAGCGATCAAAAGCCTTCAGCTGTTCTTTTCTGGAATTCATAGAGATTAGAATTTTGGTAAAAATAGAATTTAGAATCCTGAATACCTCGATACAGCCAACAAAAAAACTCCCGATTTCTCAAGGAGCTTCTTGGATGGATGATGGGTTTCCCCTCGACTAGCTCGGGACACCTGCCTACCGGCAGGCAGGGGCTTCTCACCCATCCTTTCCACTCCCTACGTAGATTTAAGGTACAAAAAAAGCTCCCGATTTCTCAAGGAGCTTGTTGGGTGGATGATGGGTTTCGAACCCACGACCTCCGGAACCACAATCCGGCGCTCTAACCAGCTGAGCTACAACCACCATTTGATTAGCGGTTGCAAATGTAAGTTATTTGAACAATTTCGCAAAGAAAAAATTTTTTAAATAAGGTCAAAAACCGAATCTACGGCGACATGCCTTTCAAGCGTAAAACCTTCAGCATGATCTGTATTGATAAGCCTTCCCAGGTCACGGGCACGGTAGTTAATGCTTTCCAGGAAGTTACTGCTGGAAATAGGAGTTTCAGGCTCATCGCTATCCTTTTTGAAGAATTGCGATTCGTAAGCTCTTACCGCGTCAAGCTTTTTATCAATATACCCTGAAATATCGATCACCACATCAGGTTTAAGATTTTTCCATTGAATATAATGCAGCACATTTTTTGGCCGCCAGGCCTCCTGTTTTTTACCATCCATAATGGTTTCTATCTTCCTGAGGCCACTCAAAAAGCAGGCATCACTTACCAGTTTTGCGCCCTTTCCATGGTCGATATGACGGTCTTCCACCGCATTGCAGATAACGATCTCCGGTTTATATTTTCTAAGAATTTTAATGATCTCCAGTTGATGGGCAGTATTATTCTCAAAAAAACCATCACTGAATTCCAGGTTGTGGCGCAATACCACACCAAGGATTTCGGCGGCTGCTTTTGCTTCTTTTTCCCGAATTTCAGCCGTTCCCCGTGTTCCCAATTCTCCACGGGTAAGATCTAAAATTCCTACTTTTTTGCCTCTATCTATTTCTTTTGCCAGGGTTCCTGCACAGCTCAGCTCAACATCATCGGGATGTGAACCTACTGCGAGTATATCTAATTTCATTTTCTAATTTTTTAATTTTCCATTGCCTGGGTAAGATCTTCTGCCAGGTCTTCAAATTCCTCAATACCTACTGAAAATCGCATAAGATTATCATTTATTCCCTGCTTTTCCCGCTGCTCGGGAGTTAAAAGTCCATGTGAGGTCTGCGCCGGCAAAAGAATGGTACTTTCCACACCGGCAAGGCTCATGGAAGGCTTTATGAGTTTTAGCTTCTTAAGGAATTCTGAAGCATTAAAATTTTCTTTCAGTTCAAAGGAGAGCATGCCCCCAAATCCGTGCATTTGCTTTTTAGCAATTTCATGACCGGGATGATCTTTCAATCCGGGATAGAAAACTTTCGCCACTTCAGGTCTTGAACTTAAAAATTCTGCCAGTTTCATCGCGTTTTCATTCTGAGCTTTCACGCGAATACCCATCGTTTTAAGACTTCTTTCCAAAAGCCAAACGGTATAATCGCTAAGGCTTCCGCCTAAGTTCTTCGCCATTTGAAAGATCCGATCGATATTTTCTTCAGAAGAAATAACCGTTCCAGCAAGAATGTCACTATGCCCACCCATATATTTTGTAGCCGAATGAATTATTATATCGATACCAAAATCAATAGGATTTTGATTCACAGGGGAAGCAAAAGTATTGTCGATCATACTTACAAGTCCGTGCTTTTTCGCAAGTTTTGCCACGGCTTCCATATCGGTGATCATCAACAGCGGATTGGAAGGAGTTTCAATATAAATAAGCTTAGTATTCTTTTTAATCTCCTTTTCAAGGGATTCAACACTGGCATCTTTGGCGAAAGTATATTCAATACCAAATTTTTTAAATTCCTCGGTCACCAGATTACTGGTTCCTCCATACAGCGCATCCTGAAAAACCACATGATCGCCCATCTTCAAAAAAGCCATTAAACTGGTACTCACAGCGGCCATACCACTTCCGAAGATCAATGAGGCTTCACCATGCTCGAGCGCGGCCATCTTTTTTGCCAGGGCAACCTGGTTGGGAGTATTAAAATATCTTGGATATCGTTTGGTTTCGACCTCTTCAAAGGCATAGGAAGTAGACATGTATAAGGGTGAAACAGCACCTTTAAATTCATTGTCTTTGAGTTCACCAATATGAGTGCATATGGTGTTGATCCCTCTGGGTTTCTTCATAAGTAATATTTGGTTCAAAAAATAGAGGTCTAATTTACTAAGAATACTTTAAACACTTCTATTTTGGATGGCTGAATATCTAAAGGTTTACAGCTGGTAAATTATAGTTAAAGCTCGGGGCTCATTTCAGGAAAAAGTCTTTAATTAAGTAACTTTAGGCAACATTAAAAAATTTGCTATGAAGAACATCAATGCCTATGCGGCCAAAACAAAAGATTCAGATCTTAAACCTTTTAATCTGGACCGGCGGGAAGTTCTTGCCGATGACGTGAAAATTGACATCCTTTATTGCGGCGTGTGCCACAGTGATATTCATACCGTAAGAAACGATTGGGGAAATTCCAAATATCCTGTGGTTCCGGGCCATGAAATTATAGGAAGAGTATCCGAAGTAGGTAAAAATGTTTCCGATTTTAAAGAAGGGGATCTTGTGGGAGTAGGTTGCATGGTAGATTCCTGCCAGGAATGTGCCTCTTGCAAAGATGATCTGGAACAATACTGTGAAAATGGATTTGTTGGCACCTATAACGGTGAGGACAAGCATATGGGCGGACATACCTACGGCGGTTATTCTGAAATGATCGTAGTAGATCAAAAATTCGTGCTTCGAATTCCGGAAAACCTGGACACCAAAGCAGTCGCTCCCCTTCTATGTGCCGGGATTACTACCTGGTCGCCGCTTCGACAGTGGAATGTAAAAAAAGGAGATAAAGTTGGGGTTATCGGCCTTGGAGGCCTTGGCCACATGGGAGTTAAATTTGCTCATGCATTGGGCGCCCATGTGGTAATGATCACCACTTCGCCTTCAAAAGCTGAAGATGCGAAGGAACTGGGTGCCGATGAGGTACTGATCTCAAAAAATGAGGAGGAAATGAAAAAACATGCCGGAAGCTTCGATTTTTTATTGAATACCGTCCCCGTTGGTCATGATACCAATCCATATATCAATCTGCTAAAACGAGACGCGACCATGGTACTGGTAGGAGCTATAGACTCTCTTGGCGTTCACGGTGGCGGCCTGGTGATGGGCAGAAAAAGAATTGCCGGTTCCTTAATTGGTGGGATAAAAGAAACACAAGAAATGCTCGATTTCTGCGGAAAGCATAATATCGTTTCAGATATTGAAATGATCGATATTCAGAATATTAATGAAGCTTATGAGAGAGTGATAAATTCAGATGTGAAATATCGATTCGTCATAGATATGGAGTCTTTGAAAAATTAGATCTTTATGGGAAACCGGCTTCTTTTTCTTAAATAGGAAGCCGGTTCAATTCAAAGCCATCTTTCATCTCCAAAGACTTTTTTATCTTTAGCTCACCTTTCAAAAAAATCAATTTTTAATGAAATTATTGATCACCAACATCAAAGAATTACTACAGGTAAGGGAGAAGCCGGTCAGGAAAGTTTCGGGAGAAGAAATGAAGTTTTTGCCTACGATAAAAAATGCATGGCTCCTTATAGAAGATGATAAAATAGCCGATTTTGGTGCTATGAAAGACATTCCGGAAATGCTGGTAGATAAAGAAATTGATGCTACCGGAAAAATGCTGTTGCCAACCTGGTGCGATTCCCACACTCATATTGTGTACGCCGGAAATCGTGAGCAGGAATTTGCCGACAGGATAAACGGCCTCACTTATGAAGAAATTGCCAGTCGTGGCGGTGGAATTCTCAACAGTGCCAAAACCCTTCAGGAAACTTCAGAAGAAGATCTTTATAAGCAATCGGCGGCAAGGCTGGAAGAAGTTATGAAACTGGGTACCGGGGCCATTGAGATAAAATCGGGCTATGGCCTCACAAAAGAAGCCGAATTGAAAATGCTTCGGGTAATCAAAAAATTAAAGCAGAATTATGAGCTTCCGGTAAAGGCAACTTTTCTGGGAGCGCATGCGATTCCTTCAGAATATAAAAAAGATCCCGAAGCTTATCTTAAACTCGTTATTGAAAAAATACTTCCGGAAGTAGCTGAAGATGGAACAGCCGAGTATATTGATATTTTCTGTGAAAAAGGATATTTCAGCGTGGAAGACACTCAAAAACTCTTAAAAGCAGCCTCGAAATTTGGTTTACGGCCCAAGATCCACGTCAACCAGTTCAATGCGATTGGCGGCGTAAAAGCAGGTGTGGAAAACAACGCATTGAGCGTCGATCATCTTGAAGTAATGAATGAGGAGGATATTGAGATTTTGAAAAATTCTGAAACCATGCCCGTAGCCCTTCCCTCCTGCTCTCTTTTCCTTAGTATTCCTTATACTCCTGCCAGAAGGGTCATAGATGCCGGCCTTCCCCTTGCTCTGGCAACCGATTTCAATCCCGGCAGCACGCCCAGCGGAAATATGAACCTGGTGGTTTCCCTCGCCTGTATTAAAATGAACATGACGCCTGAAGAGGCGATCAACGCTGCGACCATTAACGGTGCTTATGCGATGAACCTCAGCGAGAGTGTTGGCAGTATCACAAAAGGCAAACAGGCAAATTTGATCCTTACAAAAGAAATTCCTTCCTATACTTTTTTACCTTATGCTTTTGGTACAAATTCAATTGAATCGGTTTTTATAAACGGAAAAGAGATCTGATATGGAAAGGCTGAAAATTTATCAGAAAAAAGACATTGAAAAATTGATTTCAACGAGGAAGGGCGAAAAGAAATTTGGTGAAGAGCTCATTTTTATAAAGAACCTTAATGAGCTGGAAAATCATTCTGCCCAATATGTTTTACTGGGAATTCCCGAAGATATTGGAATACGCGCCAACTCTGGTAAATCCGGAGCTTCCAAAGCCTGGAACGCGGCTTTGAAAGCGCTTGTAAATATTCAGATCAATCGGTATAACGATCCTTCAAAAATGATCCTTCTTGGAGAATTAAAGTGTGAAGAATGGATGCAAAAATCGGCGAATATCGATGCCCAGGATCCTAACTATTTTGCCAAATATGGAGATATTGTCAAAGAGATCGATGAAACGCTTTCCGAAATCATTGAAAAGATAGTTTCCAAAGGTAAAATTCCGGTAATAGTTGGCGGCGGCCATAACAATGCTTACGGGAACATCAAAGGCACGGCCAAAGCCCTTAAAAAACCTATTGATGTGCTGAATATCGATGCCCACACCGATCTTCGCCAGTTAGAACACCGGCATAGCGGTAATGGATTTAGTTATGCCATAGAAGGACAGTTCTTATGTAAATACCACATCTTCGGATTGCATAAAAATTACACTCCTGAATATATTTTCGAGGAGATGGAGCTTTCAGAAAATATCAGTTTTCAATTTATGGAAGATTTACTGGAGTTTCCCGATGAAGCCCACCGGAAATTTCAGACAGTTTTAAAAGAAATGAACTGCAGCGATATGGGCCTTGAACTCGATTGTGACTCCATTGCTGATTTTCCCAGCAGCGCCATGTCTCCCGTAGGATTTACCGTAAACCAGGTACGGGATTTTATCAGAAAAAGTAAGAAAACCGGGGTCTGCAGATATTTTCATATTTGCGAAGCAGCGCCGGATGATAAAAATGAAGGCCAGGTTGGGAAAGCCCTGGCCTATTTTATAAGTGATTTTATTCAGAATTAGGATTATTTTTCCATTCTTTTTTCTCCCGGCTGCCGCTGCCAGGGAAACCTTCCTTCTATTTCCAGTTCAATAGATAAACTTAAGAAAGTCCTTATCAAAACTATAACTGCCAGAGCCAAAACTCTTCCCATGGTTGGTTCTGTCACAACAGTCGCGATAATATCGCCGGCAACAAGTATTTCCAAGCCCAAAAGAATAGCTTTTCCTAATTCCTGTCTTAACTTCCTATAAGATCGTCCTTCAGAATTCTGCATGGAAAAAAGATATTTAAAAAGCGCTAAAAAGGTTCCCACTACAATGGTCACAATTCCGGCTACTTCTATAAATTTCGCTGTATATTCTATGTAAAGCTGTACTTCTTCCATTCTCAAAATTTATTCATTTGAAAGTTTCTGATAAACGCCATTGCTCCATCCAAAGCCGTCCTGGGTGGGATATTCACCACCACCGCTTTCTTTGGAAAGATCAACAACATTGTATTTTTCGGTCATTTTATAGGTGCGGTTATATACATCTTCATTAAGCTTCAGCCAACGGGATTTTATTTCTTTTGCCAAAGGAAGATCATAATTTTCAAGGCCTTTGATGGTCATCCATTCCAAAGGTGCCCAGCCATTAGGAGCATCCCACTGCTCCCCGGTATTGTTATTGGTCGTTAGCGCCCCACCGGGAGCCAGTAATTTTTCCCTGATCACCGAGGCTACCTTTTGTGCCTGTTCTTTAGTGGGAATTTCAAAAAATAAGGGATAAGCAGCTGCAAGGGAATAGATACCGGTTAACTGCTGTTTTTTGAAATTATAATCCATATAAAAACCTTCCTTCACATTCCATAAATATTTTTGAATAGCGGCCTTACGAGCACCGGCTTTTTTAGAAAATTCATCTGCTTTTTCTTTATCTCCAGCCAGGGAAGCAGCTTTTGAAATGGTGGTTTCCAAGTTGTAAAGCAGGGAATTAAGATCTACGGGGACAATATTGGTGGTATGAATGGTAGAAAGATCATATTCTCCCTTCTCATTTTTATCGAGCCACCTACTTGAAAAATCCCAGCCCGATTCAGCAGCGGCGCGAAGATTTCGAAAAACCTCTTCTTTGCTTAGTTCCGGATTCTTTTTTACTGCTGCTTCGGCCGTATTGATATCTTCGCGATAACTTTCAGGCCGAGGCGTGGCATTATCGTCCCAATAGCGATTCAGAATTTCACCGTCTTTCATTTTTACAACCCGGCGGTAGGCTTTTTCGTTTTCGAGTCTATCCAGGCCATCCATCCAGAATTTATATTCCTTCTCTAGTTCGGGTAAATATTTTGTCAGCACTTTCTCGCCTTTTGATTCTGCCAGAACTTTTACCATCATGGCGAAAAATGGAGGCTGGGAACGACCCAGGTAATAAGTTCGGTTTCCGTTAGGAATATAGCCGTACTCATTGATGAGATAAGCAAAATTATCAACCATATTTTGAATGGTTTTTATTTCACCGTCCTGCTGCAGGCCTAACATGGTAAAATAACTGTCCCAATAATAGATTTCACGAAAACGTCCACCGGGAACTATATAAGGATTTGGAAGGGGAATGAGAGTACCCGATTTTTGTTCATCGGCCGGTCTTTTCAAAACCTCCCATAGTTTAGTGATATGTTCACCAATCGAAGATGAATCGGTTTTATAGGTATTTTCATCATGCCCGGGGACCGTAAAATGCTGCTCAATAAATTCGGAGATCGCAGCTTTGCTGGTATCATCAAGCATTCTATAGCGCTGGCGAATGAGTCCCACATTATATTCGGGCACCACATCTACGAAGGTCTTACTATCCGGGAAAATCTGTTTGTTTTGTGCATCATAGAAAAGATCGCCGTAAAGCTCACCAGGCGGAAGCACTTCAACTTCCTGGTCAACCATTTCAAGTTCCTGTTCAGGATCCGGACCGGTTCTACATGAGAATATTGAAAAAAGAATGAGTAAATAATAAAATCTGAAGAAAATTTGGTTTTTCATGAACCTGGATTTTAAAGAATGATCATAAAGATAAATGAATTTTTAAATCTGATTCTTCTGCTTTTAAACCAATCTTGCTAATTTTGCGCCCTTCAAACATTTTGTATGGAAATAATTTCATGGAAACCGGAATATGTCGAAGATTTCAAAAATCTGAATTTTCAGTGGCTGGAAGAGTTTTTTTGGGTGGAACCTCATGATGAAGAAGTTCTTGGAAAGCCTCAGAAATATATTATTGATCCAGGAGGAATGATCTTTTTTGTACGCGAAAATGAAGAAATAATCGGTTGCGTTGCATTGATGAAAATGGAAGAAGACACCTTTGAACTAACGAAAATGGCTGTCAAACCTGGATTCCGTGGAAAGAAAATCGGACAAAAGCTGCTTCAGCATACACTGAAGTTTGCTCAGGATAAAGGCTGGAAAAGCCTCGTTATTTATTCAAATCGAAAACTGGAAAACGCCATTCACCTTTACCGAAAATACAGATTTGAAGAAATTCCAATTGGAGAGAATAATCCATATTCCCGCGGCGATATAAAACTGAGATTGAACCTTTCTTAAATCTTTACTAATTAGATAGCCAGAGACTTAGGCCTTTTATAATTTTGGGGTAAAATTAAAATTATGAAATCTATAATAAGCCTTTTTGTAACGATTATTTTGCTTATCGGGTGCAAAAACAATGAAAGTGAAAAAATGGTAGAGGAAGATCAGGCAAACGATGTAGCCGAAAATGCCTCTGTTCAGGAAATGCCGCAGGATTCTACCGAAATTGAGATCACTCCTATTTCTCATGCCACTGGAGTTTTTGACTGGGGAGATACCGTATTCTATACCGATCCGGTTGGGGGTGCAGAAGCCTTTAGCGACCAGAAAAAGCCTGACTTTGTCCTAATTACCGATATCCACCCGGACCACATGGATGCCGAAACCCTCAAGGCTTTGAATCTGGGCGACACTAAAATAATAGTCCCTCAGGCAGTAAAAGAAAAATTACCCGAAGAACTACAGACTAATCTTATAGTGATGAATAATGGTGATACCAAAGAAATTATGGACTTTAAGATAAAGGCAGTTCCTATGTACAACCTTCCTGAAAGTAAGGATGCGTTTCATCCCAAAGGAAGGGGAAACGGATACGTACTTGAAAAAAATGGTAAACGCCTTTACATTTCAGGAGATACAGAAGATACTCCGGAAATGAGAAATTTAGAAAATATTGATGTGGCCCTTGTTTCAATGAACCTGCCTTACACCATGCCGGTTAAACAGGCTGCGGAAGGAGTACTTGCCTTCAAACCTAAAAAAGTAATTCCTTATCATTACCGCGGAAAAGATGGTTTTGCAAATATTGAGAAATTCAAGGAACTTGTAAATGAAGGCGATAAAAATATAGAAGTTGAATTGATGGATTGGTATCCTGATACCGATTCTGAAAAAACGAAAGAATAGAAACAATTTTAAAAGCAATAAAAAAAGCCCGGCTGATGAACCGGGCTTTTTTGATTTTTAATGATCTTTTAGGGAGTGATCCTAACAGGAAGTGTGTATTCCTCAAAAGAAGAATCAAGACTGGCGTTCATCTTTACATGGTCCAGACGCTTTGTAATAAGCTTTCTAAGAAAAACATTTGGTGCTTTAACCGAATGAACAACCATCTCGTTTTTCTCATTCAAACTGAAGCTTACTTTTATTGAAACATCATGTTTAATTTCCAGGGGAAGATCCTGCAGGTAAGTTTTTACTTCCGAAACAAAATCAGAAGAAGGTTTTGTGCTGGCACTACAAATACTTGTTGTGATAAGAGCCAGTGTGATGAAAACTAACTGTAACTTTTTCATTTTTTGATTGTTTTAAGGTTCATAATAAAGACCCTTAATCCAATCTGTTTGTTACAGTAAATTTATTTTTTAAGAAAAATTTAATAGCATAAAAAAGAGAGCCGCATCGCTGCGGCTCCCGTTTTTCTATTGTTTGAGAAAGTTATTATGAAAGTACTTCCTGTACTTTATCGGCAGCTTCTTTAAATTCTACAGCACTGTAGACTTTAAGTCCGCTACTATCTATCAATTCTTTGGCCTGCTCGGCATTGGTTCCCTGAAGTCTTACAATAATCGGCACATTAATCGCGTCACCCATGTTCTTATAGGCATCTACAATTCCCTGGGCTACACGGTCGCAACGAACAATACCTCCAAAGATATTCACAAGAATAGCTTCAACATTATCGTCTTTTAAAATCAATCGGAAAGCCTCTTCGACCCTTTTAGCATCGGCAGTACCACCAACGTCAAGGAAGTTAGCAGGTTCCCCGCCAGCCATTTTGATAAGGTCCATGGTCGCCATTGCAAGTCCGGCACCGTTAACCATACATCCAACATTTCCGTCAAGATCTACATAATTAAGGCCTACTTCTTTTGCTTCTACTTCGGTAGGGTTTTCTTCACGAATATCACGCATCTCGGCATAATCTTTATGGCGGAAAAGCGCGTTATCATCTAAAGTTACTTTAGCATCAACAGCCAGGATCTTATCATCGCTGGTCTTCAAAACCGGGTTGATCTCGAAAAGTGAAGAATCAGATTTTTCAAAAGCGGTGTAAAGGGCCATCACGAATTTTGTCATTTCTTTAAAGGCAGTGCCGCTTAATCCAAGATTAAAAGCGATACGACGCGCCTGGAAAGGAAGCAATCCTGTAGCCGGATCAATTTCTTCAGTAAATATCAAATCTGGAGTCTCCTCGGCAACAGTTTCGATATCCATCCCTCCTTCGGTAGAATACATCACCATATTTCGGCCGGTCGCACGGTTGAGCAGTACTGACATATAATATTCTTCAGGCTCGCTGTCACCGGGATAATAAACATCCTCGGCAACCAATACCTGATGAACCTTTTTACCTTCAGCAGAAGTTTGCGGAGTTACAAGATTCATCCCGATAATATTACCGGCGATCTCTTCAACCTCCTTTAAATTTTTGGCAAGTTTTACACCTCCGCCTTTACCACGGCCTCCCGCATGCACCTGTGCTTTGATCACATGCCAGCCGGTTCCGGTTTTCTCGGTTAGTTCTTTGGCAGCCTCTACAGCTTCCTTTGCATTACGAGCTACGGTACCGCGCTGAACGCGTACGCCGAAACTGCTTAAAATTTCTTTTCCTTGATATTCGTGTATATTCATAATCAGGTATTCTACTGTATTATTTACGAAGAGCAAAAGTAACAAATACAATACGACTGTACTAATATTTTTGAGCATCTTAACGCTGAAAAAGGCTTATTTAGCTGGGTTTTTTCTTTTATAGGAAGGCGATGGCAACGAAAAGGTTATCGTAGAAAACCGAAGAATTACTGCAATTAAAACCTAATCTCTTGTAAATTTAGCACTTAACAGAAGAATATGAAAAAGGCAATTTTAGCCCTGGCAATAGGAGGATTTGGAATAGGAATGACAGAGTTTGTGATCATGGGGATTTTACCGGAGGTTGCAAGCGCTTTTAATATAAGTATTCCCACCGCGGGGCATTTTATTTCGGCTTATGCTCTTGGTGTGGTCGTTGGCGCCCCAATTTTGACTGCTGTGGCAAGTAAATGGGAGGCTCATAAGGTTTTGCTGGGATTAATGCTGTGGTTCACCGTTTTTAATTCACTTTCGGCTTTTGCCAATTCGTATTACCTGCTGCTCATTTCAAGATTTCTCTCAGGCCTTCCCCATGGAGCTTTCTTCGGAATTGGTGCCGTAGTTGCCGGAAAACTGGCAAAACCGGGTAAAGATGCGCAGGCGATAGCCATGATGTTCACCGGACTTACCGTCGCAAATGTTTTAGGAGTTCCCCTGGGCACCTGGCTGGGACAGAATTTTGACTGGAGTGTTTCTTTTATGGCCGTGGGAGTGGTTGGAGTATTCGCTGTTACAAGTATAAAACTCTGGATGCCTGAATTGCCAAAAGCTACCGGAAACGGGTTTCGTGCTGATGTAAAAGCTCTTAAACGACCTGAACTATGGATGATGATCCTGCTCACCACTATTGGCACCGGCGGATTTTTTGCCTGGTACAGTTATATCGCGCCTTTGATCACCGATGTTGCCGGTCACCCTGAAAGTATCGTTAGCTATGCGATGATCCTGGCCGGACTTGGAATGGTTGTCGGAAATCTTCTGGGAGCCAAACTCGCCGAAATTTTCAAGCCTTTAAACGCGGTTCTGATCGCTTTGAGCCTGATGGTAATCGGCCTTCTTTCGAATACCTTTTTGGCTTACGACAAAATTGGTGTGCTTGTAATGACATTTTTGTTACCGGTAATCGCTTTATGTGTCGCAACTCCCATACAAATGGCGGTGATCAATACCGCCAAAGGGTCAGAAATGCTGGGATCTTCGCTAAACCAAAGTGCCTTTAATATGGGGAATGCCAGCGGGGCTTACCTGGCCGGACTGCCCATCGCCTTCGGGTATGGGATCGTTTCCGCCCAATATGTGGGGGCGGCTATGGCTGCAATAGGAATTCTTATTGGTTTTGGCATTATTTATCTTCGGAAAAAGAAAACTTCTGAAAATATGGAAATTAGCAGCAGTTCTTAAATTTTCAGATATTACAAAAAAAATAAATCGGTTATATTTGAGATATGCCTTGCCTGACATTGCATAACTCATGTATTTTTGCCGCAAAATCTGAATAAAATGACAAATAAGGAGCTGCTTTCCGTTGCAGAAGAATTTGGGAGTCCGGTATATGTTTACGACGCTGAAAAAATCATTAGTCAGTATAACAGACTTACCAGCGCTTTTAAAGTAAACGAACTAAGAATTCATTATGCGGTAAAGGCGCTTTCGAATATTTCTATTCTGAAACTCTTAAATTCACTGGGCTGCGGATTAGATACCGTTTCGGTGCAGGAAGTGAAATTAGGACTGGAAGCAGGCGTAGATCCGTCAAAGATCATTTATACACCCAACGGAGTTTCCCTTGAAGAGATCGAAGAGGTGATGCACCTGGGAGCCCAGATCAATATTGATAATTTGTCTATTCTTGAACAATTTGGGAGCAGGCATCCAAAAGTTCCGGTATGTATCCGAATTAATCCGCATGTGATGGCGGGAGGTAATTCTAAAATATCTGTTGGCCATATCGATTCAAAATTTGGAATTAGCATTCACCAGATGCCACATTTGCTCAGAATAGTTGAAAATACAGGTATGCGGATCAACGGCATCCATATGCACACAGGAAGCGACATTCTTGATATTGGTGTTTTTCTGTATGCTTCTGAAATTCTTTTTGAAACCGCCCAACAATTCAAAGACCTGGAATTTATCGATTTCGGAAGTGGTTTTAAAGTACCTTATCGCGAAGGTGATATTGAAACAGATATTGAGGATTTGGGAAAACAGCTTACCAAAAAATTCGAGGTTTTCTGCAAATCTTATGGCAAGGAAGTCGCGCTGGTATTTGAACCGGGAAAATATTTGGTAAGTGAGGCGGGTAAATTCCTGGCAAAAGTGAATGTTATCAAGCAAACCACCTCAACAGTTTTTGCCGGAATTGACACCGGTTTTAACCATCTTATTCGCCCTATGTTCTATGGAGCGCATCACGACATAGAGAACATCTCCAACCCTGATGCGAAAACACGTTATTACAGTGTGGTAGGATACATCTGCGAAACCGATACTTTCGGAAACAATCGGCAGATTTCTGAAATTCGCGAAGGAGATCTTCTATGTTTCAGCAATGCCGGTGCCTATTGCTACTCTATGGCCAGCAATTTTAATTCAAGATATCGCCCGCCTGAAGTTTTATGGTACAAGGGAAAAGCCCACCTTATAAGAGAGCGTGAAACTTTTGAAGATCTTACGAGGCATCAGCATATTTTGGAGTTTTAAACTCCGTCCAATAAAAAAGCAGCATTTTTAAATGCTGCTTTTATCTTTATAGAATATTTCTTTATTCGTAAACGGTTTCAGCTAAATTTCCATTTTCATCATAATATTCTGTGTAATCTAGATCACCATTGGAAGTAAAATACTGAATTAGATGAATACTTCCATTAAGGTATTCTTTATGCATCCTCAAAAAGTAATTTTCCTCCTGATTTTTATAAATATCTACTTTTGATAATAGGCCATTCGCTTCAAAATCTTCGATTATTATTTCATTTTCATTGTAATTAATTACATTTTTAGAACCATCACCAAAATTTGTTATTCTAGTTAAATATTTTTCATTTAAGTCATAAGTATAAATTTTAGTCCCAAAACTTTCCTCTCCATCCTTAAATTCTTCTTCTAGTTTTTCCAAAGTATTATCTTCTCTGTAAAAATATTCCACTTTACTAAATAGACCCTCCTCATTCTGAAAATAGTAACTTTTGGGATCACCAAAATCAGTATAGGTATAATCCACTGAAGCATTTGTCATATAATATTGATGATAATCACTCGTGTATTTAGTAACATTTCCTTTTTCATCGTACGCATAATTAGTGGTCCATAATTTTACTCCGTCAGGTACCACATAACCTAATTTCGTAACAAAATTTTGAGAATTGAGTTCATCAAAAGTCCGGTAACTTCCATCTTCATCTGTCAATTTTTTTAAAGAAAAATCATCATTTAACTCTAAAGCATAAAACTTCTCATCTACCAAGGGAAAAGAAAGAAAATATGTGAAGATTTTAATCTTAACTTTCATACTTAGGTCATCTGCAGAATAATCTGAAAATGATATTTCTTTTAAAACCCTGGAAGGATATTTTTCATACATTACAGATTTGGCTAACCTTCCCTTTTCATCATATTCATGTTTCCAATCCACGGCTAAAGATGCACCCCTATAGGTATGAGTACCTATGTCTCTTCCGAAATAATTTGTAAAAGTGGGCAAGAAACTGGTTTGAAATAGTTCTTTTGTAGAAAGAACTAAGTTTGACTCCTCTTGACCAGAGCCAGGTAACTCCTTATTGTCTTTTGAGCAATTAGTTAAAATAAAACATACGAATACCCCAATTAAAATATGTCTTCTCATGATAAAAATATTGTGAAAACCTGTAGGGAAGTAATTCTGATTTATTATAAATATAATAAAATTATTTTTAAATATCTGTATTTCAATTTTTTAAGCCGTGTTCTGTGAAAATTTTAATAAATCTATAACCCTTACGATTATTCTAATTAGGTATCTTAAAATAAATTTTTAGAATGAACTACAAATTACAGCCAGGCCTTTCACTCAAGAAAAATATCGTAACGGTAGCCGAAGATGAAGTCAATGCTTCCCTAAAGTCTATTGATGAAATGAACATTCATGAAGCCGTGCATAATATTCGAAAGCGCTTTAAGAAGATCCGTGCCCTCGCGAGACTTGTGCGAGATGAAATGGGAGAAGAAAATTATAAGAACATAAATATTTTCTACCGGGATTTTGGAAGAGAACTTTCTGAATTAAGAGATCTTACCGCTCACCTGGAGACCATCCAAGCCCTGAGACAAAGTTACGGCGATCACCTATATGCGAATTTTTTTAATTCGCTTACCAAAGAAATCCAAGCTCTACGAGATAAACTGGAAGAGGAATTAAAAGAAAAAAAATTCTTTTCAGAATATATCCCCCGGCAGTTAAGGCTGGCATCCAAAAAAAAGGTAACCTGGCCGGTGGAAAAAGATGATATTCAAATAATCCTTCCCAGCATTAAAAGGGTCTATAAACGTGGGCGCAAGGCAATGTTGAAAGCTGAAGAAGAACCTACTGCCGCAGTGTATCATGAATGGCGGAAGCGAGTGAAATATTTGTGGTACCAGTTACGCCTCCTGGAAGACGCATGGCCAAATCTTTTCGACGCCTGGGAAGATGAGGTACATAGCCTTGCAAATTTTCTCGGTGACGATCACGATCTTGTGGTTTTAAAGGAAAAGATCGAAAATGGCTCTCTGGAAATTCCCGACAAACAAAAAGAACTGCTACTTGCCATTATTAAAAAATCCAGTGAAAATCTGCGGAAAAAAGCACACGAGATTGGAAAACTGATTTATGCTGAAGAGCCAAAAACCTTTAAAAACCGAATAAAGAATTATGCTGAAAATGGTTGGAAATAAGCTTTTATTAAAAAAAAGAATTTTCATTTTGTTTCCAAAATTTTTGGTTTGTAAAATGATCGCTTAAAAAAATGGAGGTCAAAAAGCTTTATTTTATTGCAGTGGTTCCGCCGAAGGAGATCGGTAAAAAAATTAGAAAATTCAAAGAGGAAATAAAGCAGAAATTTGATGTAAAACACGCATTAAAACTTCCGGCACATATCACCCTCCAAATCCCGTTTAGAATTGAAGAAAAAAAGGAGGATCTTTTAATCGTGATCTTGCAAAATCTTGTTGAATCGCTTCAAGCATTTCAAACCGCTTTAAAAGATTTCGATCATTTTTCTAGGCGTGTCATCTTTATTCCCGCCACCAATACCACAGGCTTTAAAAACCTTCATAGCGAACTTCAGAAAAAACTGCTTTCGAATTTTGATCTTCAGGGGAATGAGATTTCCACGAAGATCCATCCTCATATTACCATTGCCACAAAGGATCTTCATCATAAGGTCTTTCCCCAGGTTTGGGCAGATTTTAAAGAGAAAGATTTTTATGCTGAATTTGAAGTCAACCAACTTGTTTTATTTAAGCACGACGGTAAAAAATGGAAGATCCTAAAAGAATTCGGATTTTAGGCATTTTCCATTTCTTCTTTTTGCTCTTCCTTTCGTTCTTCTTTTCGCTCCTCTTCGTTTATTCCGATCTTTTTTATGAGTTTTCCAATACTAAGACCCTGCGCGAGTATAGAAAAGATCACTATAATATAGGTGATCACAAGAAACAATTCTCTATGCATATCGCTGGTAAGACTAAGTGCCAGGGCAATGGAAATCCCTCCCCGAAGGCCTCCCCAGGTCATCACTAAATTTGTGTGTGGGACGAAATCCAGTTTCCTTTTAAAAAATTGTATAGGGGCCAGTAGTGATATATAGCGGCATAATAAAACAACGGGGATGGCAATGAATCCAGCAAGAAGATAATGCTCTTTGAAAGTTAGCACCAGCATCTCCATACCAATTAACACAAACAGAATAGTATTAAGTAAAATATCCATCAATTCCCAGAATTTATCAACGTAAGCTTCAGTGGTTTCACTCATGGTGGAAGACCTTACGGTGTCATTTCCCACAAATAATCCTGCAGAAACCATGGCTAAAGGCGCTGAAAAATGAAAATGATGCGCGATCGCCGTGCCACCCATGACAGTCGCCAAAGTTATAATCACTTCGCTGGTATAATCGTCAATAGACTTCATTAGGCGGTAGGTAATATATCCCAAAAGCAAGCCTATAGCTATTCCGCCTAAAACTTCAGTACCAAAAAGTTTAAGAACGTGCTCTATTTTTACGGTATCTTTTGCAGAAGAAGCTATTTTAAAAATGGTTAAAAATACCACTACTCCCACTCCATCATTGAAAAGTGATTCTCCCACGATCTTTGCTTCCAGTCGTTTTGGAGCCCCGGCTTTTTTAAGAATTCCGAGAACAGCAATAGGATCGGTTGGTGCAATAAGAGAGCCAAATAAAAGGCAGTTAATATATTCTACTTTAAAAGAAATCATTTGCAACAAATAGTACATTGCTGTTCCTACCAGAAATGTTGAAACCAATACTCCAAGGGTTGCGAAGACCAGGATTGGCCACCGTTGCAACTTGAGCTGTTCAAAATTGGTATGTAGCGCCCCCGCAAAAAGCATAAAGCTCAACATGACATCCAAAAGCACCGTATGAAAATCAATGCTATTAATAATTCCTTTTTCGGCGTTCAATAATGTGGAATCATAAAAACTTAACCCCTGGACCCCCAAACTGAAAATTATTGTTATCAGCATGAGTCCGATACTATTGGGCAGTTTGAGAAATTTCACATTAATAAAGCCAAAAATGGCAGCAAGGCTCACAAGAACAGAGGTAATAAGGAAATAATCCATGCCTTCTTTAATTTTTTGGAAAGGTTTTCTGAAATGGTTTCAGCGATAAGGGATTCAACATGCTTTTCAGGTAACTGGGATCGTATAAAAATAAATTGAAATAAAATGACAAAAAGTTCCCAATAAGACGAAAATATGAAAGATAGCATGATTGAAGGGAATCTTTTCCTTCAGAAAAATAATTGCACCAAGGGTATAACTTATCCCGCCTCCAAACAACCACCAGAGCCCGGCGCCGGGCAGGTTATCAATGAGTGGTTTAATGGCGAAAACAATTAGCCAGCCCATTACCACATACATAACAGTAGATAATAACTGATAACGTCCCGTATAAAACATCTTCAAAATTATGCCCGTCAAAGCCATAAGCCATACGATTATTAAAAATGTCCATCCGGTTCTTCCGCTAAGCGTAATAAGGGCAAAAGGAGTATAGGTTCCTGCTATTAAAATATAAATAGAAGCATGATCCAGTATATTCAGCCTGTATCGAAGCCTGTTACTTTTCGCACTGTGATAAAAAGTGGAAGCAGCATACAGCAAAACCATACTTGCCCCAAATATGCTGAAACCAACGAGGTATTTTATTCCGCCCAGCTCACTGGCTCTGAATATAAGAAGGATCAGGGCAAGGATGCTCAGGGCAAATCCGATGCCATGGGAAATCACATTCCATTTCTCTTCAACCGGTGGATAAAAAGTGGGTTTGGTAATTTTCGGCATTCTAATTAATCAATTTATTATTTCTTTAATTTAGCCGAAAATTGGAGTTTACACAAGCTTTTACGTAAACTGGCTATACTTTTAGGTAATATTTATAAAAAATTGTGAGGGAGTTCTTAAATTTCAGGAATTCTTATGACTGTTTCCACACCAGATCCATCATCTTTATTTTTCATTTCCAGGTAGTACTTAGAATTATACAGGTTTTTCAATCGGTCGTTTAAATTCTTTAAACCAACTCCTTTTTTCAATAAATCTTCATGATCCAGCTCCAGTAATTTTCCATTATTTTCGACCCTTATTTCCAGTAAATCGTCTTTTTGAAAAATGGAGATCTTAATTTTTAAATCGGTATGATCATAAGAATAGCCGTGTTTAATAGAATTCTCAATGAGTGGCTGAAGGATTAGAGCCGGCACCTTCTTAAACAGAAGTGAAGTATCGATATCTTTGGAAATATGAAGATGATCGGAAAAACGGATGTTCACAATATTTAAATAATACTCCAGAATTCGCAATTCTTCTTCCAGAGTGATCCTATTGCTATCACTGTTATAGAGAATTTCCCTTAAAAAATCACTTAGGTCGGCAATGGTGTCTTTAGCCTTCGCCGCATCAATATCGGTAAGAACCGCTATGGAATTCAGGGTATTAAACAAAAAATGAGGTTGTAGTTGCGACGACAACATTTTCATTCGTGTATTCACAAGCTGATTTTCAAGTTTTGCATGGCGCTTTTCGGCTTCTTTGACCTGCTTCAGATAATAATAGGTGTAAATGATGAAAACCATGGCAAAATAAATCAGAAAGTTCAGATCAATGACATACATGAAGGCAAAGACGCTTTCAGAAAAATCATAATCAGCCAGAGTTATACGGCCAATAAGAATGGAATAAAAATCACCTATCAGCCGAATCACCAGTCCGATTAAAAGAGAAAAAACGGTGTGGATCGAGATGATCTTTATCCAGGAGTAATTCTTGTGAAGGAAACGTTTCGTGCTAATGGCAATGAGCGTCATATAAGTAATTACCACCACGTAATCAAAAAGAATATTATGAATAAGGAATTCATGCCAGGTGAACCTTTCCGCGGGATTTTCCATAAAAGCACGTAAATACGCCACTTTACAGATAAGTACAATGTCGAACAGAAGATAAAAACCGGCAAGAATAAGCACCAGTTTTCCATCGACATACTGTTTTAAATTATTTTTGGCCATTAGATACCTATTTTCTCCAGGAAATCTTTTTTATGGGATTTACTGATCCTCAATAACTTTCCGTCAGCCATTCGGGCATCAATTTCAGAATAATCGGAATGCAGGATTTCCTTTACAAAATTCATGTTTAAGATCGTGGAGCGGTGAACCCTGACAAAGCGACTATCAAGATTTTCATCCAAATTATTGAGTGATTCCCTAAGTACATATTTTTTCGAACCGGTAAAAATTTCAGCGTAATAGCCGGATGCCTGTATATAAAGAATTTCTGAGGGATCTACCAGTGCCGTTTTATTTCCCTGTTTTACGGGTATTTTTGCAACCGAATTCAAAATAGTGCCGCCCCTGGAATATTCATGGAAAAATTCCATCATTCGTTTTTCAAAAGTTGAATTAGCCTCGGCTTTGGTAGTTTTTAAAACCTTATCGATGGTTTTGAAGAATCTCTGATCTTTAAAAGGCTTCAGCAGGAAGTCAAAAGCTTCCACATCAAAAGCCTTCAGGGCATAATTATCATAAGCAGTAACAAAAATAACAATTGGTTTGGGCGAGATCTCCACATTTTTAAGCACCTCAAATCCATTCATGTCCTTCATGCTGATATCCAGAAAAATGAGATCAGGTTTCAGATCATTGATGTCTTTAATGGCTGTTTTACCGTTTGAACATTCTCCTATAACCTCAATTTGGCTGATATCTTCGAGAAGATTCAATACTCTTTTTCGGGCGAGTTCCTCATCGTCAATGACCAGTGCTTTCATAATGCTGTGCTTAACTAATGCAATTTATAATTATTTACGGTAGGGTGGATAAACCTAACTCTTATAACTAATAAGTAAGATCATAAAAGGCTATCAAAAAAATGCATTTTTGATAGCCCGGCCAATTCAAATAAAATAGATTTCTAATTACTTGCCACATTTGTTTTTCTAATTTCCATCGGATCTAATTTTACGATCTTTTTTTGACCGTCTTTTTCAAGTTTGATACGATATTTTTCTTTTTCCAGACGATCTCCATTTCCTGAAGCTACATATTTATTCTTCGTAACGGTCCAGCCAATGTTATTCCTGTAAACCTCTTGTCTTATTTCATGCGGCAATAGAATATTTATAAATTTCTGAGAAGTATTTACTAAATCTCCTTCCTTATTAAAATTGGCATGAAGAGAACCTTTTGAGCAGGAAAAACTTACCAAATAAGTGTCGTAATCTTCTCCTTCATTCTCTTCTATAAAATTCTGAATATCAAAATTGGCTTTCATAAAAGCAATAGGGTCCTGGATGAATTCACCGGTGTAGGTTTCCTTTACTTTATACGAAAAGGTATTTCCCACACGGGTTATTTTAGTGTTAAGAGAAGCGAAACCTACTTCTGCCTCATCCAGCTGAGTGATTTCCTGCGCCTGGGTAAAAGTTGCCGCCACTAGCAGCAATAGTGAAAAGATGACTGATTTCATGACTGATGAATTTTAAGATTAATGAATAACTGTTCTTTTTTAACTGATGATTAGTTGCACTAATTTAGAAGGAAAGACAGCCTGCTAGTGCTAAAATGATCTTATCTGCCTGTGAATGATGTATATAATCGGAAACTATGGTTTAAGCTTTAAAAGCTTCCCCATACATTCAAAAAATCCGAAAAGTGGTATTTTATCAGGTATTTTCGGTCACTGGAATCAATAATGAAGGGATTGACCGCAGTTTGCCCAATTTTTTGGTATATTGAATTGTTAATTTGGCAATTCTCAGTAATGTTTTTATCTGTAGTTTTTGTATCTAATTCAACAACCTGGTCAATGGCTTTAATTCTCTGATTAATGCACTTACTTTTAAACATTCTTTCCAACCTGTAGATTCAATATGAAAGCTTCCCGGTTTATCGAAAAGACTTTCAGAAAATTTATCCCGGCACCATTTACACTGGCAGTAATCCTTACGCTTTTTACCATGATCATGGCGTTTCTATTTACCGGTGATCAAAGTTTCTCTTACGGTATAGATATTCTTAAATACTGGCAATTTGGAATGTGGGATCCTTCCCTGCTGGTTTTTGCCGTTCAGATGATGCTGATCCTGGTACTCGGGCATGTACTGGTGCTAAGCAAACCGGTTTCTCTTTTGATCGATAAGCTCCTGGGTTTTGTGAATAGCCATATAACCGCGGTAATTACTGTGGCCGTCTCCACCATGCTCGTAGCATTTTTTAATTGGGGCCTCGGACTCATTTTCGGAGCAATTATGGTCCGTAAGATTGGTGAAAAGGCAAAACGGGAAAACTTCAGAATAAATTATCCTCTTCTTGGCGCCGCGGGTTATGTGGGACTCATGGTCTGGCATGCCGGGATAAGCGGAAGTGCTCCACTGAAAGTGGCAGAAAGCGGACATATGGCAAGCCTGTTCAGTGCCGATAAGAATCAGGCGATCATCGAAAAGCTACCGGAATTCATTTCAACCAATGCCACTATTTTTGCAAGCTGGAATTTGATTTTATTTGGCATCCTTTTAATTCTCATTCCTTTTGTACTGGTTTTGGTGGCGAAAAAAACTTCCGCAACCCAAATTGATCTTCCTCCCGCAAGAAAGAAAAATTCTGAAATTATTATATCAGGCGCTGAAAAACTGGATCATTCAAAATGGTTTCATTTAATTTTTGGGGCAATTTTACTGATCGCCTTTTTTGCAAGTTACTATCAGGAATTGGTTGCGGGATTGCTAACACCAAACATGCTAAACTTCTTTATGCTTTCCCTTTGCATATTACTACACCGGTCTTTTGCCGATTTCCTTGCAGCACTGGAAGAAGCCATACCGGGAGCCGCAGGAATTCTTATTCAGTTTCCGCTTTATTTTGGAATTATGGGAATTATGAGGGAAACGGGCATGGTGGGAGATATTGCCAATTTTTTCCTGGTGATAGCCACACAAAAAAGCCTGCCAATTTTTACATTTTTTAGTGCCGCCATAGTAAATATCTTTGTTCCCAGCGGTGGCGGACAATGGTCCATTCAGGGTCCAATCGTTTTGGAAAGTGCAGTAAAACTTAGGGTTCCATTAAATAAAGTAGTAATGGCTTTTGCCTATGGCGACCAGATCACCAATATGCTTCAGCCTTTCTGGGCATTGCCCCTTCTTGCTATTACCCGTTTAAAAGCAAGAGAGATCCTTCCCTACACTTTAATATTAATGTTGGTGGGAAGCCTGGTTTATATTGCAGGTTTACTATTGATGTGAAAAAAAATTAATTTTTGGCGTTTGCTTTTTTCACCTCGGCTATATCTCTACGATGCCGTGCAATTAGTTTTTCCTGTCTGGCATTATCTTTAAGTAAATATACCCAGATTGCCCCTACGACTATGATGCATATAATCGCAATCGAATAGAAAGCTGTTTCACTCATTAAGCTGAAATGTTATAAATAAATATTAGAGGGTAGGGAACTGCTAATATATTCTATTCCCCTGATCCTACATTTATTCCGTACTTCTTTAATAAAATTTTAACAAGTATTGTAAGTAGAATTCCTACGTAAAGCCACTTCGATTTTTTGCTGAAATTAACGGTGGAAGTTAGATCTGGATATTTTTAAAAACCAGTGATTCCAAAAATTTTAAATAGAACAGTAGAAATCTGTGGTGAATTTTCCTTTTCAGAAATTGAAATTTTTACTAAAACTTCATAAAATCAAGCTAAAAAGAGGATCTGCAGCAACAAATAGCTCCTAAAAATTATAACTTGTCTTTAACCAATAAAAAAACCTCATATGAAGAAACTGCTCGTCGGTTTTCTTATGATTATAGTGCTCTTTATCGGACTTCTATATATTTCAGTTTCCAGTACCGACAAAAAAAGAAGCAGTGTCACCGTCACATCTGGCAAAAAGTTAGAAAACATAGATTTTAGAAAACATGATTCTATAAAACTGGCAATCTCGACACTGTATGAAGGTGAAGAAATAAAAAATCTGATGCAGGGAAGCAATTATCGCCAAACCTGGGCTACTCCTGTAAAATTTCCGGTTGCTTACCTTGATACACTCAAAGGAGGAATGAAGATTTTAGGGGAAGGTGGCGGTCACCAGACCCATTCCTTAAAATTGCTTGCCAGTAATGGCGTGGAATATTCCCTTAGAAGCGTAAACAAAGATCCTGCTCCTGTGGTTCCCGAAATAGCTAAAAAACTGGGGCTGGAAAATGTTGTTATCGATGGGATATCCGCACAACATCCCTATGGAGCCATTCTCGCTGCAGCGCTTTCTGAAAAAGCAGGCGTTCTCCATACGCATCCGCAGATGGTTTTTATTCCGAAGCAAAAAAAACTGGGAAAATATAATGACCAATACGGAAATCATCTTTACCTGCTGGAATATGAAACGGAAAGCGATGTGAACTGGACCTCCTTCGATGCTGATAAAATTATAGAAACCGATGATCTTCAGGAATTAAAGCAGGAAAAAGGGGACAAATTACATATTGACAAACCGGCTCTTGTCAGGGCGCGATTATTCGATATAATTATTGGCGATTGGGACCGGCACGCCAAACAATGGGGATGGGTATTGAAAAATGAAAAGGGCAATTATATCACAGCCATTCCCCTGGCAGGGGATCGGGATAACGCCTTTTTTGATATAGATGGAATACTTCCTGAAATTTTAACCAACCCTCATATACAACCTCTCGTTCGGCCGTATAATAAGGATATTGACTATATGAAAGGCCTTGTTTATCCGTTTGATGTTTACTTTTTGAAAGATACACCGCAAGAAGTTTTTATAAACCAGGCTGAAATCCTTCAGAAAAATCTCAATGATAAAGCGATTGAAGAAGCTTTTAAGGTCTGGCCCGATACTATTTATAAACTTACCGGCAGGGAAATCAAATCAAAAATTAAATATCGGCGGGATCATCTAAAAGAATATGCGAGATCTTTTAAAAATATCATAGACCAAAAAGGGTATGTAGATCAACCGTTAAAAGGTTCAGATGACGTGGATATTGATAAGGCTTTAATAAAATGTTTTGAGTGTGATTCCATTAGCAATAAAAAATGAAATATACATCTCGCGTCTTCGGTTGTCGAAGAATTATCTTTGCCTAATGCTAAATTGAAACAATCATGGAAAAAGTAAACCTGGAAGAAAAATTTAAAATGTTCCACGACCACTGGCACCCCAGGATCGTGGGAGAACTTAACGGCCAATTGGTAAAACTGGCAAAACTCAAAGGAGAATTTATCTGGCATTCCCATAAAGATGAAGATGAAATGTTCATGATCATCAAGGGAAAACTGAAAATAGAATTCCGGGACAAAATGGTAGAATTATCAGAAAATGAGCTTTTTATAGTACCCCGGGGAGTGGAACATAAACCAATTGCCGAAGAAGAAGTACATGTAATGCTTTTTGAACCGGCTTCTACCAAACATACCGGCGAGGAGGAGCATGAGCTCACCCAAAATCAACAGGAAAGAATTTAGGCAAAAGTCTTTTCACACTTGAAAAGACAATTCGGCCCTGTTAATAAATTCATAATACAGGAAATCTGCTTATAAAATATTTGGTATTGGCAGCTGTTGTCCATAGCTTTCGCTGCCTAAATCAAAATGAGAAGGTGTGAAATTCAAATTATTGATTATCAGTATTTTGAAAATTAAAAACATACAGGCTCAATTCAAAAACAAAAATTTACAGATGAAAATTAAAAATGTAGTAAGCAGTTTACTTTTAATATTGGCTATGGGCATAATGCCTGGAAATGCTCAGAACACCCAGATGCCCCAGCAGCAAAAGGTTGAAGTAAACGATGCCGAACTTGCAAAATTCGCAGAGGCTTTTCAGAAAATGAGATTAGCCAATCAGGAAGCTCAACAAAAAATGATGCAGATCATCCAGGAAAAAGGCATGGAACTTCAAAGATTTAATGAAGTTCATCAGGCCCAGCAAAATCCCGATAGCGATGTGAAAATGACGGCTGACGAAAAAGAAAAATATAAAGAGATCGTAGCAGAATTTCAGGCTCTGCAGCCCAGCTTCCAGAAAAGAATGGAAGATATTATTTCTGAAAGCGGCTTAACTGTAGACAGATATCAGGAACTGGCAATGGCATTAAGGTCAGACCAGGAACTACAACAAAGGCTTAAGGATATTTTACAGAAATAAATATCCCGACCATTTTAATAGACCAGGCTGTCTAAAAAGACCTTTTTTCGTCAAGCTGAACTGATTTCAGGTTCTAATTAAATTTGATTTTCAATTAGTAAAGATCCTGAAAAAAATATAGGATGACGTTTTATAGCTTTTTTAGACAGCCTCTTTTTTATTTCTGAATTTTGTCAATTTTATGGGTATTTTAAAACCTCTGATTTTACAAGGCACCAATTTTGTTGTAATTTCAGGAAAAATCAAAAATGAAAGGTGTCCGGAGAAATATTATATTAATGCTCATTTCCCTTTTGCCTTTTGTTTCTTTTCCAAAGAATCTTCATATGAAGCAAAAAGACAGCCTCGAATACTCTCATAAAATCGTTCCTGACGAAATTTGGAGAGAAGCCTATATCGCCCTTTCCCATTATCCTGAATTAAAAGACACCCCTATCGAATTCCGCTTCAAAAAGAATATTAAAAAATCTTTTATGCAGGCGCAGCCTAAGTTCGGCGGACTATTTAAGAAAAGAAAGAACCGCGGCTATCTTATTTTTATCAATAGAAAGATCAATATAGAAGGTCATGAATTTGATGTGACCACCGTACCTTCAGATGTGCTCATTGGCTGGATTGGTCATGAACTGGGGCATATTATGGATTATCGTGACCGCAAAGGGATCGATCTGGTATGGTTCGGGATGAAATACCTTACTTCAAAAAATTACATCCGCGAAGCTGAAAGGGAAGCTGATACTTACGCCGTGGCACACGGACTTGGTAAATACATTATCGCTACCAAAGATTTCATCCTTAATAATGCACACCTTTCAGCTGCCTATAAAACCAGGATCCAAAATCTTTACCTTTCTCAGGAAGAGATCATGATGCTTATAGATGAAGCGCACGCTTCTTCCGGGAAATGATTAAGAGTGTTTTTTTACGAATTGCTGCCAATTGGCAAATTTTTCTTCCTTCATCACCTTTTCCATTTTTACCTGTCCGCCTTTCTTTTTATTTGCGGCATTCCACTCATGAAAAAGATCGGGTTCAATAGTAAATACTTTAACTCCTTTTAAAGCTTTGGAACGGGCAACCTTATAATTTTTATTGGCTTCCTTCAGATTTCTATCCAACGACCGGGCCAGTTTTTCCTCGTTCACTCCATCTTTTGTTCCCAGGTACCAGAAATGGTAATATTCACCATCTTCTCCCCTTTTCGCCGCTACCACAAATTCAGGAATTTTAATATTGAATTCTTCTTCAAGTTCTTTTACAGCATCGTTCATTTTATTAACTGAAAGCTGGGAACCAACCACATTCAAAAAGAATTTTGTTCGGCCGGTAATTCGTATTTCAAGTTTTTCTTTATCGGTAAATTTGATGGTATCACCTATGATATATCTCCACGCGCCGCTAACGGTGGAAATGAGCAGGACATAATCTTTTTCTTCTTCAACCTCTGCAAGCGGAATCGCCGGCGCATCTTCGGTTAAAGAACCGTCCTGCCTGATGAATTCAGGTTTAAACGGAACAAACTCAAAATAAACTCCATTATCTATGATCAGTTTCATGGAATGCGTGCCGGGGCGGTTTTGAATCGCCAGAAAACCTTCCGAAGCAAGATAGGTATCGATGACCTGCACCGGTCTTCCCCAGATTTCCTCAAAACTTTTTTCATAGGGCTCAAACGCGACTCCTCCCGAGGCATAAACCTGTAAATTGGGCCAAATTTCATGAATATTCTCCGCCTTATGATAATCTATAACCTTTTTAAGCATTAGTTCCATCCAGGAAGGAATTCCACTTAAAGCTCCAATATCCCAGTTTTTGGCATTTTCAGCAATTTTCTGTACCCGGTCATCCCATTCATCGATCTTCGAAATTTCTTCACCAGGTTTGTAATACCCGCGAAACCAAAAAGGAATATTGCTCGCGCTAATCCCGCTAATCTCACCTTCCTTATGATCGCCTTCTTTTTGCAGATCGGTTGAACTTCCCAGCATCATGATCTCTTTTTCAAAAAAATCGGAAGGCAGGTCAAAATTACTCAGGGCACTCACCTGCTTAATGCCAGCCTTTCGGATGGATTCCAGCATATCTCCAGTAACTGGAATTCTTTTACTTGACTTGCCCGTCGTTCCAGAACTCAGCGCAAAATAAGGCGGTTTTCCGGGCCAGGAAACATTTTCTTCCCCTTCATGGTAGCGGTGCCACCATTCTTCATTCATTTTATGATAATCGAAAAAAGGAAGTTTTTCAGAAAAACTTTTTTTAATATCCTTTTCTTTAAGGATTTCACTGAATTTATAATGTTTACCAAAGGCCGTGTCCCGGGCCGTTTTCAACAGATTTTTTAGCACCTGCTCCTGCTCTTTTTCAGGATCTGTTTCAGAAACTAAATTTTCTCGAAGATCGATCAGACTTTTTATGATGGAACCTATGATCGCCATTTCTTGTTTTTGCTAAAACTATGAAGACCGGTATAGACCTTCAAATGATTACAAAATATTTAACTACTCATTTCCACAATAAAATCAACAGGCTAAAAAATGGTTCTTTTCTGGCTTTTTTCGGAACTTTCCGCAAAATCTGAAAAATTGCCACAGCCCGATCAAAAGATCCTGATAGAACTTGCCCACGCCAAAATGCCTTTCGGAAAATATAAAGACCGTTATTTGTCTGATCTTCCCGAACCTTATTATGTGTGGTTTCAGCAAAAAGGATTTCCAAATGGAAAATTAGGAGACCAGATGCGACAGGTTTATGAGCTTAAACTCAACAGCCTCGAGGGCCTTTTGCGAGAGATAAGGAAACGCTATCCCAAATAAAATGTGGTGTTAAGAGGCTCTTAATATTAGCCCCTGAATTTAGGTGCTTTTTATATTCTTCTTTGTAATTTAGCGGCCAAAATAAACAACACAGCAAACCCTACCACAATGGCCGAAACCAAATATATATTTGTAACCGGAGGTGTGTCTTCATCACTGGGGAAAGGTATCATCGCGGCATCGCTTGCGAAGTTGCTTCAGTCTCGTGGCTTTAAAACCACTATTCAGAAGCTGGATCCATACATTAATGTAGATCCCGGAACATTAAATCCGTATGAGCATGGAGAATGTTACGTGACTGAAGACGGCGCCGAAACCGACCTGGATTTGGGCCATTATGAGCGTTTTCTCAACGTCAACACCTCGCAGGCCAATAATGTCACGACCGGCAGGATCTACCAGAGTGTAATTGAAAAAGAAAGGCGCGGAGAATTTTTGGGAAAAACCGTACAGGTGGTTCCTCATATTACCAATGAGATCAAGGAACGAATTCAGATACTTGGTCAAAATGGCGATTACGACATCGTCATCACCGAAATTGGCGGAACGGTGGGAGATATTGAATCCCTTCCGTATATAGAAGCGGTAAGACAGCTAAAATGGGAACTTGGCGATGATAATGCACTTGTAATTCACCTTACTTTGGTGCCCTATCTTTCAGCAGCTGGCGAATTAAAGACAAAACCTACCCAACACAGTGTGAAAACGCTGATGGAAAGCGGTATCAAGGCCGACATACTGGTTTGCCGTACAGAGCATGAACTCTCTGATGATATTCGCCGTAAACTCGCGATCTTTTGTAATGTTAGGCAGGAAGCGGTGATCCAAAGTATTGATGCTACTACCATCTACGATGTACCAAATATGATGCTGAAAGAAGGCCTTGACATCGTAACCCTGAAAAAACTGGCACTTCCAGACGACAGTACACCGAATCTGGAAAGATGGAACCAGTTTCTCCAACGCCATAAAAATCCGAAAGCCGAAGTTCATATCGGTCTTATTGGAAAATACGTGGAACTTCAGGATAGTTATAAATCAATTCTGGAATCTTTTATTCATGCCGGTGCCGAAAATGAAGTCTTTGTGAATGTAGAATATATTCATTCAGAATTCATTAATGAAAACACCATTCATCATAAAATAAGCCATCTCGACGGAATTCTGGTAGCACCGGGATTTGGAGAAAGGGGAATTGAAGGAAAGATCGATGCCGTTCAATATGCCAGGGAAAATAATTTGCCTTTCCTTGGAATTTGCCTTGGAATGCAAATGGCGGTAATAGAATTTGCACGAAATGTGCTTCAGTTAAAAGGTGCCAATTCTACTGAAATGAACCCAAAGACAAAGCATCCCGTGATAGATTTAATGGAAGCGCAGAAAAAAATCACTCACAAAGGCGGAACTATGAGGCTTGGGGCCTGGGACTGCGAACTGAAGGAAGGAAGCATCATTCGCGATGTCTATAAAACAAAAAAAATTAAAGAACGTCACCGCCACCGCTACGAATACAATAATAAGTATAAAGAACAGCTTGAAAAAGCGGGAATGGCGAGTACTGGAATCAATCCCGAAACGGGACTGGTAGAAGTGATCGAGCTTGTTGACCATCCATGGTTTGTGGGCGTACAGTACCATCCCGAGTATAAAAGTACCGTAGCCAACCCGCATCCGCTTTTTACAGCATTTGTGAAGGCTGCACATGAATTTTCTGTCAAAAATAAAAAAGCCGGAATGGCTCAAAAACAGTAAACTTTTTTTGATAATATCAAAAAACAAGTAATTAATTAGAATGGAAGAAAAGAAAGTAGATATTCAATCCATTATTGGATTTGTATTGATCGGAGCGATCTTGATATGGATGCTCTATAATAATGCTTCTCAGGAAGAAACTAAAACCGAAGGAACTGAAACAGAACAGGTTCAGGAAAATCCGGTAAATGATGATAACCTCGTAGAACCTCCAAGGGAGCAGGAAGCCACTGTTTTAAGTGATTCAGCTGCGGTTGCCCAGGCACAGAGCAAATTGGGGGCTTTCGGTTATTCAGCTACTTTGCCTTCGGCTCAGGGCGGCACCACTACCCTGGAAAACGATCTTTTGGAATTAAAAGTTTCGAATAAAGGAGGTTATATCGAGGAAGCGCGGCTTAAGAATTATAAAACCTATGACTCGGTTCCCGTTTATCTTATTAAAGACGGAAGTGCCTCTTTCAATCTGAATTTAAAGACTTCTGATGGTCGTACACTTGATACCAAAAATCTATATTTTCAGCCTGAACTAACCCGGAATGATGAAGGAAATCAGGTTCTTTCGATGAAATTAAAGGTTTCTGAAGATGAATTTCTGGAATATCGCTATGTAATGAAACCGGATCAATATATGCTTGATTTCGGCATACGTTCACAAGGACTCAGCGACGTTCTCAACACCTCTGAAAAACCAATTCTGGACTGGCAGCTTAAAGGTTACCGTCATGCAAAAAGCATCACCTATGAAAACAGGTATACCGATCTTGTTTACGAATTTAACGGCGATGATGACGATAAGGTAAGAAGCGGTGAGGAAGAAGATAAAGATGTTAGTTACATTGCTTACAGGCAACATTTTTTCACTTCTATTCTCCTAACGGACAATCCGTTCGAAAAGGCCAGATTCAAGGTAGAAAACCTGGTAAAAGATGAAGAAGTAGATACTCTTTTCACCAAAAGTTTTGCTTCGGAAGTCCCATTGGCGTTTAATAACGGGGAGCTGAACTATGATATGAACTGGTTCTACGGGCCTGCGGATTATAAGCTTCTGAACGATTATAACAGGAACCTTGATGAAATTGTTCCGCTTGGCTGGGGAATTTTTGGATGGATAAATCAATATCTTTTCATTCCTTTCTTTGCCTTTTTAAGCGGATTTCTTCCAAGTTATGGTCTTGCGATCATTGCGATGACCATTGTGGTGAGGATCTTCCTGTCGCCTGTTACTTATAAATCTTACCTGTCTCAGGCCAAAATGAAGATCTTACGTCCCGAGATCAATGAGATCAATGAGAAGTATAAAGATAACGCCATGAAAAAACAGCAGGAAACCATGAAGCTGTACAGCAAGGCCGGAGCCAGCCCGATGAGTGGTTGTTTACCCGCGCTGGCACAGATCCCGGTTTTCTACGCGTTGTTTCAGTTCTTCCCCAGTGCTTTTCAGCTAAGACATAAGAGCTTCCTGTGGGCCGATGACCTCTCCAGCTATGATGTGGTGGCACATTTGCCATTTAATATTCCTTTCTATGGTGACCACGTGAGCCTTTTCCCTATTTTGGCTTCCATCGCGATTTTTATTTATATGACGATGACCACCGGCCAGAATATGCAGGCGAATCAGCAGCCGGGAATGCCCAATATGAAATTCCTAATGTACCTGTCCCCATTGTTCATGCTGATCTTCTTTAATAACTATGCCAGCGGACTTTCTCTTTACTATTTCACCTCAAACCTGATTACCATTGGTATTATGCTGGTGATCAAACATGTGATCATCGATGAAGATAAGATCCATGCAAAGATCCAGGAGAACAAAAAGAAACCGAAAAAGCAAAACAGGTTTACCCGAAAATTCCAGGAAATGATGGAACAGGCCGAAGAGCAACAGAAAAAAGGAAAAAAATAAAAAATAAAAAGGCTGTCCGAAAAGGCAGCCTTTTTAATTCTGAAGTAGCAGATAGTTCTTTTTCGCTACATTGAAGGAAGAATCACTGTATCCAGTGCATGTATCACGCCATTAGTGGCCTGGACATCTGCAGCAATCACAGTGGCAGTCCTTGCGTTTGCATCGGTGATCGTTACATTATCTCCCAGGTTAACCGTAAAGTCATCTCCGTTCAAAGTCGAAACCATCATTCCATCAGTAAGATCAGAAGATCTTACATTTGCACCAGTAACAACGTGATAACTCAAGACCGCCGCAAGAGTATCAGCATCTATATCATCTAAAGAAGATAAGTCAAGTTCATCAAGTAAAGCTACAAATGCCGAATCTACCGGGGCAAAAACTGTAAATGGCGCAGGTGCGTTAGAAGATTGTAAAGTACTTACAAAACTATAAGAGTCCTCACGGGTCAAAGCTGATACAAGAATTGAAAAATTAGGATCGGCAAGCGCGAAAGTTGTAATATCAGGTAGACCTATCACGGCATCCACGGCATGGATTACACCATTATCTACCTGCACATCAGCTGTAGTTACCTTGCTCACTCCATTAAGAGTTACCCCGCCTTCGGTATTTACGTAAAGGCTAAGAGGTGCTTCTGAAGTACCATAAACGGCTAAACTTGGGATATAAGCGGTAGAAAGGTCTGCTGCCATTATGCTGCCTTCCTGAACATGGTATAACAATAGCTGCGTTAAAAGATCTGTAGGCACTTCATCAAGGCTGGTAAAACCGTTAGCATCAAGAAAAGCGGCAAAAGCAGCGTTGTTCGGAGCAAATACGGTATATTTTGTAGTTCCATTGAGCGTCGCGGTTAAACCGGCCGCATCAATAGCAGCTGCAAGTGACGAATAATCATCATTACTGTTAACAAAATCCACAATGGTATTTGTTTCAGGCTCGGGCATTGGAGTATCTTCGTCGTCATTACAGGAAGTAAAGGTGAATGCAAAAAAGAGAAATATCATTCCCATTTTCGCGTTTTTTAAAATAATTTTCATAGTTCTTAGTTTAATTAATGATCATTTTGAGTTTTGAGCTAAAGTAGATGCAAAGGCGTTAGACCTTTGTTTAATGTTTGTTAAATATGATTAAACATAACATAATATTATATATATCTCTCTTATTTCCAATAATTTGCCTGTCCCAGCTAAATAAAAAAGACACCGAAGGAAGAAGAGACGGTAAATGGAAAGTAAATTTTGAAGGCACCAATAAACCGAAATTCGAAGGAACTTTTGAACATGGCAAAAGAATTGGAGAATTCAAATTCTACAAAAGAGGATTTTATGAATATCCATCAGCCATTATGGATTTTGGAAAAGGGAATGACACGGTTAGCGTTACTTATTACACCCAGCAGGGAAAACCCATCAGCAAAGGAAAAATGCTGGACAAAGAAAGAGAAGGAAAATGGATCTATTTTCACAAAGATAGTGATAGTATCATGATGAGCGAGATCTATAAAGATGATCAACTCAATGGCCTGCAGGTTACTTATTTCCCCAATTCTCAAATCGCCGAAAAGACGCTGTATAAAAATGGGGAAAAAGAAGGGGAAAGTCTTATTTATTCTGAAAAGGGGCAATTGATGAAAAAACTCCAATATCACCAGGGAGAACTTAACGGCCATGCGATTTACTATAATTCTTCCGGAGAAAAAATGATGGAAGGAGATTATTCCATGGGAGAAAAAACCGGCAGTTGGAAATATTATAAAGACGGGAAATTAGATGAAGAAAAAGAATTCTGATAAAGAAAATTGAATATATTTAACAACAACTAAAACCTACTTATTATGAAAAAGATTTTAATTATGATGCTTAGTGTGGTCGCCTTAACAGCATGTAGCAAAGACGACAACAATAATGACACTGGCGAAGAAAAAATTCTTGGAACCTGGTTTCTTGTGGAAGCTCATAATGCTCCCGGTATTGAAATTAATGATTGTACTACTCAATCAAACATTACTTTTAATGCTGATAATACTGCAATTTCAGAATTTCATGCTTATTCGGATAATAATTGTGTTTCAAGCACCGACAACACTACCTGGAGCAAAACGGAAACCAAGTACACTTTTAATATTCCAACTTTTGGGCCTGCAACCGGTACAGTAACCTTTAATGGATCAAAGTTTACATTTGTCCCTGATGTTTCCCCTACCACATCTATTGTTTTTGAAAAACGCTAGCAATAAAAACCTAATTATGAGGTGGCTTTCGCCACCTTTTTTTATTTCGTAATTTTGCACCCGGTTTACCGACCATTATAGCGCATAATAAAAAGTGATGAAAAAAGTAGTTGTAGGCTTATCGGGTGGAGTGGATTCCAGTGTTACCGCATATTTACTGAAAGAACAGGGTTATGAAGTGATCGGGTTGTTCATGAAAAACTGGCACGATGATTCTGTAACCATTTCTGATGAATGTCCGTGGCTGGATGACAGCAATGATGCCATGCTCGTGGCTGAAAAACTGGGAATTCCTTTCCAGACCGTTGACCTAAGTTCTGAATATAAAGAGCGCATTGTCGACTATATGTTCAGGGAATATGAACATGGCCGAACACCTAATCCCGATGTACTTTGCAACAGGGAAATAAAATTTGATGTTTTTCTTAAAATTGCACTTTCTCTTGGTGCCGATTTTGTAGCTACAGGACATTACTGTAGGAAAGATACCATTGAAAAGGACGGACAAACTCTTTACCGTCTCCTTTCCGGAAAAGACAGGAACAAAGATCAAAGTTATTTTCTATGTCAGTTAACCCAGGAGCAACTTGCTAGAACGCTCTTCCCTATTGGCGAGCTTCAGAAATCGGAAGTCAGGAAAATAGCCGCTGAACAGGAGCTTGTCACTGCTGAAAAGAAAGATTCTCAGGGGCTCTGCTTTATTGGAAAAGTGCGACTACCGGAATTTCTTCAGCAAAAATTAAGTCCGAAAGAGGGCCAAATAGTGGAAGTTCCGGCAACTATGGAAACTTATGTGGAAGAGCAAAAAGATTTTGACTCCAAAATAGAAGAACTGAAATTTCTATCCAGAAAATACAAATACCAGCCTGAAGACGGAAAAGTGGTAGGAAAACACCAGGGAGCTCATTATTTTACCAAAGGCCAGCGCAAAGGCCTTGCTGTGGGCGGTACTCCTGAACCTCTCTTCGTTATAGATACCGATGTGGAAGAAAATGTGATCTACACCGGCCAGGGAAAAGATCATCCTGGAATCTACCGTCGCGCCCTTTTTGTAAAAAACGAAGAAGTTCACTGGATTCGTAAAGATCTTGCTATTAAAGATGGTGAAGAAATGAAACTTAAAGCACGAATTCGTTACCGCCAGCCGCTTCAGGATGCCACACTATTTCAAACCGCCAACGGACTGTACGTGGTTTTTGATGAACCTCAGGCCTCCATTACCGAAGGTCAGTTTGTAGCCTGGTACCAGGAAGAAGAATTACTCGGTTCAGGAGTAATTTCGTAAATTGTTCCGGCAAATACCTTTCATGAGAAAATTGTTGCTTCTGTTGCTTTTTTTAAGCCTCTCCGGCTTTTCACAGGAGCACGCATGGGTTTATTTCACAGATAAAGCGAATGTCGAAGAAGCTCTCACTCATCCCGAAAGTATTTTATCAGCCGAAGCCATTCAGAGAAAAGCACTTCATAATACGCCCATTGACGAACGGGATGTACCGGTAAATGAAGATTATATTGTCGCGGTTAAAGCACAAAACGGAATCCAGATAAAAGCAAAATCTAAATGGCTGAACTGCATTCATGTAATTGGAACTACTGAAGCCATTCTGGCGCTGGAAAAACTCAAATTTGTCGATTCTATTGAGTTTGCTGCCGATGCACTCAATCAGCGGGCACCATTAAAACAAACGAAAAGACATGGAAAATTAGAACAGGCTGCAGATTACAATTATGGCAGCACCGCTAATCAGGTGATGATGTTGAATACAGATTACCTGCATAAAAATGATTACACGGGCGATAATATGATAATTGCTGTTCTGGACGCAGGTTTTCCCAATGTTAAATCCCTACAGGTTTTCCAGGATATGAGAAATAATGGCCATCTTCTGGGCGGGTATGATTTTCCAAATCGATCGGATGATTTTGATAATCCTTCCCTGAGTGATCATGGAACCTTGGTTCTTTCCACCATGGGTGGCAAAATCCCAAATCTTTTTATCGGAACTGCACCTGAAGCTTCCTATTACCTTTTTCGTACCGAAATTGCTACTTCTGAAACTCCGGTGGAAGAAAGTTACTGGGTAGAGGCCGCAGAACGTGCCGACAGCCTGGGTGCCGATGTGATCAATTCTTCCCTTTCCTACTCTTTATTCGATAATCCCGCATATAATTATTCAACCGAAGATATGGACGGGGAAACTGCATTTGTTTCACGCGGAGCCGAAATCGCAATGGAAAAAGGAATGCTGGTGGTAGTATCGGCAGGGAATTCTGCCGAAGATGAAGAGTTCCCGGTTGTAGCAGCTCCCGCCGACGCCAATGTCCTCACGGTTGGTGCAGTAGATCCCAATGAAAATTATGTTTCCTTCAGTTCTACCGGCCCCAGTGCTGATAATCGGGTAAAACCCGAGGTCGTGGCACAGGGCAGTCAAGTCGCCGCAATAGATGAATCTGGGCATCTGGTGGGTGTGGTAGGAACTTCCTTCTCCTCTCCTATTCTTGCGGGTTCTGCCGCAAGTTTCTGGCAAAGCAAACCATCCTTAACCAATTTGGAGGTCAAAAATTTTATTATTGCTTCTGCTTCCTTATATCCCAATTTCAATTATAAAATCGGCTACGGAATTCCCAATTTCAAAAAAGCCTATGAACTGGCTTTTCCAGAGAATTTTGGTTCAGTAGCTTTTGCTCCTAACCCAACGTCTAATATTCTCAAAATAAGAAATACAAATTCGGAGCCCTTTCATTTTATACTTTTTGATACTCTGGGACAAAAATTATTCGAAAAACTGGACGATAACTACGAAATAAATATGGCAGGTTTTTCAAGAGGAATTTATATTGCTATGTTTGAACAGGACGGAATACGCAAATCATCACTCATCATAAAGAAATGAAAAACAACAGGATCACCAAACTTTTCAATATAGAATATCCTATCATCCAGGCAGGAATGATCTGGGCCAGCGGATGGAAACTCGCCAGCGCAGTGTCAAATGCCGGCGGCCTGGGAATTATCGGTTCTGGCTCTATGTATCCCGAAGTGCTGCGCGAACACATTCAAAAATGTAAAAAAGCGACCAACAAGGCTTTCGGAGTAAATGTTCCCATGCTCTATCCGCAAATAGAAAAGATCATGGAAATCATTATTGAAGAAGAGGTGAAAATCGTGTTTACCTCGGCTGGAAATCCTAAAACCTGGACCTCGCATCTTCAAAACCATGGAATCAAAGTTGTTCATGTGGTGAGCAGCCTGAAATTTGCGTTAAAATCGGAAGAAGCCGGTGTAGATGCCGTAGTAGCCGAAGGTTTTGAGGCAGGAGGCCATAATGGCCGGGATGAAACTACCACTTTTACACTTATTCCCATGGTAAAGGAAAAAATTAAAATCCCATTGATCGCTGCCGGAGGAATAGCTACCGGCCGTGGAATGCTTGCCGCAATGGTACTCGGCGCCGATGCGGTACAGGTAGGAAGCCGTTTTGTAGCTACTCCCGAAGCCTCTTCGCACCAAAAATTCAAAGAAAAAGTAGTTGCTGCTCAGGAAGGAGATACTATCCTCACCCTGAAGGAACTTGCGCCTGTAAGACTCATTAAAAATAAATTTTACGAAGATATTCTTAAACTCTATACTCAAACGCCAACCAAAGATGAACTTATAAAATTACTGGGGCGTGCGCGGGCAAAGAAAGGTATGTTCGAAGGGGACCTTGAGGAAGGAGAACTGGAAATTGGTCAAATTTCAGGTTTAATCCATGAGATAAAACCTGCCGCGGAAATTGTAAAAGAGATGATGGAAGAATTTGAGATCGCCAGAAAGGAAATGGTTCAATTCTGACTGGTGTTATAATTTTTTAGCCTTTCCAGTTCCTGTGCGATCTTTTTCCGCCAGGCCATTTCAGCTTCGTAATCTTCGCTATGCCTGGTTTCCCGGTCAAACTGTTTTTCAGCAGAAACCCTTTCAGATTCATATTTATTATAGATGTTCCGAAGATCCTGCCTTATCGATCTGCCTGGTTCATATTCTGCGAGGGCTTTTTTTAGTTTGCGGGCATATAATTCGGAGATGTCAAAATGTAACTGTTCATGGGCCAGTAAATAATCTGGATCTGCCGGATTTTTTACCCATGAAAGCTTCGGATAAAAATTACAGCTAACTTCAAAAGTAAGTTGAGGCTCCCCTGACGCGGTACTGTAGCTCCAGGTGTACCCAATTCCAGAATTCGTATTGGCGGTATAGCTGCTTGAGGCATCGGGTTCTCCTTTAAAATCGCTCCAGCTAAGAGGACGATCAGGATCCCAGGCAATTTTTTCATCTTTAACCTGTGCTGAAAGCAAATTTCCGCATAAAAGGAAAACCAAGAATATCAGGCTTCTTTTCATCAAAACCGAAAGGAAAGGTCTAATTCTATATTTGGGTTAAGGCTTTGGAGAACCGGACAATTTCTGGCGGTATTTTCCAGAATCTTATTGTTTTTCTCACCATAATTTGATGGAAACTGCACATTCACCTCGATTTTAGAGATCCGTCGCGGATCGGAGGCCATGGTTTTAGTCACTTCAGCAGTTGTTCCTTTCATATCTATGTCCAGACCTTCAGCTTTAATTCCCATAACGGTAAGCATGCAGGTAGCCAGCGCATTTGCAACAGTATCGGTTGGTGAAAAAGCCTCTCCCTTACCATGATTGTCTACAGGTGCATCGGTTATCATTTTAGTCCCGCTTTGCAGATGTTCAGATTCTGTTCTAAGATCTCCTTTATAAATTACTTTTGAAGTCATTTTGCATCATTTATGGTTAAATCTTCATCTAATTCCAAAATATAAACGGCATCGTTGATAAAACCTCCGGTGGTATTTGGAATATAATGGAATTTACTTTCGTAATATTCGGTATATCCGGGATATCTTTCAAATGAATCGTAAAGACTGTCAGCCGATGCAAGACGAAGCAGAATATCCAAAGTCAGGTCATATCCTCTCAAAGCAAAACGGTTAGGTTCAATTCCATATTTTGCCACATAATCATTAATAAAATCTTCAGTTCGGGTGTTGTCGTATTCGCGATCTACCGAAGGATAATGGAACTTGAGTTTTCCCAGGTGATTATTAGAAATGATATCGCTTTCAAAAGCACTGTTTTTATTGGTGGTAAGCAGGGTAATATCGTAATCCCGTGCCAGCCTGTTAAGTGCCGAAGTCGCACTGCTTACAACATTAATATTATCTGATTCCAGGATCACCCAGTTAGGCAGTCCCGGTTGCAACAGGTTCACAATCTTATTATCGGCTACAAAATTATCTGTAGGATTGACAAATTTTGCCGATGGAAGCCGCTGCGAAAGCTGGTTTTTGACCTGATAAGATTTACCATCTGCAATAATTATGATATTTTTCCCTTCAGCATGGCTTGAAATATAATCCAGCATAACCTTTCTCAGCAATTCGTCGGTAGGCCTCGACTGGAACAGATTGCGATAACCATTCATGCTGCTATTGGAAAGCGGATTAATCACGGGGATATTACGGTTTTCAAGTTTAGAGGCGGCGATTTCAGTGGTGGTTTGAATAAGTGGCCCAATTACCACATCTACATTATTAAAATTATGAGTATTAATAATATTGGCAACTTCTGAAGAGTTCTGATGAGTGTCATAAACCTGAAGATCCGTATTGATCCCCAGCGATTTGGCCTTATTGAGAGCCATTAATACCCCGCTGTAGAAATCAAGGGAAATTCGAACCACGCGTTCATTAAGAATTACATCTTTATAAGTCGCAAGGGAGTCTTCTTCTACTTTTTCGGTATGAAACGGCAACATCAAAACGAGCTGTTTTGTTTTAAAATTGCTAATCTCCCCCGAAAGATCGATTTTGTTTTCCAGATTTGGATTGTAACTAATCGCCGAGGCAGGATCATAATCAGGATTTTCCTTTTCCGGAACTTTTAAAACCATTCCTGATTTGAGGCCGTCAACCAGTCCCGGATTCAATTTCATAAGTGAATCCTGACTCACGCCGAATCGCTGGGAAAGGCTAAAAAGGGTTTCCTGTGGTTTCACTTCGTAAAAATGGAAACGTTCATCGGTGATAATTACAGGCTCATCTTTCAAAACATCAGTTCCAACCCTTATCATCATTCCCGGTTGAAGTACCTCAACATTAGGATTAAGATCTTCCAGCTCACTGACCGTCATACCATATTTACGAGCGATCCCGTATTTCGTTTCCTTTGGAAGCACAATATGCTCCCGCGTTTTTTTGGTTTGTATGGCAGGATTTTCAGAAGGTTTATTTCGGTTTAGGATACTTTCCTTGGGTTTGGTTTGAGCCGCTTCAGCTTTCCTTTCTATGGGAATGCGTATCGTTTCTCCCGTTTGAAGTTCTTTGGAATAGAGCTGTTTATTATATTTTTTTATTTCGTCTATACTTACATTGTATTGCTTTGAAAGACTGTAAAGAGTTTCCTTTCGCTGCACCACATGTTCCTTAAAATCTATATTAACATTCTGAGCAGGCTTATTTTCTGAACCACTTATTGGAATTACAAGTTTTTCATTGATTTCAATTCCATTTCGGGCATCCGGATTGTATTTGTAGATGTCTTCTTCATCAATATTGTAGGCCTGGGAAATACTAAAAACAGTTTCTCCCTTCTTAACAGTATGGTATTTATAGGCCTGGGCAAATGCCGGAGCCACATAAAACTGAAGAAGAAAACAAATTACAAACAGATATCTCATTTTGTCTTTTTTTATATTTTTCCGGTACTATTCCCACTCGATTGTGGCAGGTGGTTTCGAACTGATGTCATACACCACTCTATTAACGCCTTTTACCCGGTTAATTATTGTATTGGAAATCTTTTGTAAGAACTCATGGGGAAGGTCAACCCAATCTGCCGTCATTCCATCGGTAGATTCTACCGCACGTAAAGCCACCACCTGCTCATAGGTTCTTTCATCTCCCATCACTCCTACAGATTGAATGGGAAGCAGAATCACTCCTGCCTGCCAGACTTTATCATACAGCATCCAGTCTCTCAATCCCTGAATGAAAATATGGTCTACCTCCTGAAGGATGCGCACTCTTTCCTCAGTTACATCACCCAGAATACGAATCGCAAGTCCAGGACCCGGGAATGGATGTCTTCCTAAAAGTTCTTTATCAATACCTAGCTCAGCTCCCACTCTACGCACCTCATCTTTAAAAAGCATTCTAAGAGGTTCCACGACTTTCAATTTCATAAAATCCGGCAAACCGCCTACGTTATGATGCGATTTGATGGTCACCGACGGGCCGTTTACAGAAACCGATTCGATCACATCGGGATAAATCGTTCCCTGCGCAAGGAAGGTAACATCCTGAATTTCATGGGCCTCGTCGTCAAAAACCTCAATAAAAGTATTTCCAATAGCTTTTCTTTTTGCTTCAGGATCTACCAGGTCTTTGAGAGCATCCAAGAAACGTGCCGAAGCATCGACTCCTTTTACATTAAGCCCCATATGTTTGTACTGATCGAGAACGCTTTCAAATTCATTCTTTCTCAGTAAACCATTATTCACGAATATGCAGTAAAGATTTTTTCCTATCGCCTTATTCAGCAAAACAGCGGCCACTGTTGAATCAACTCCTCCGCTAAGACCGAGAACCACTTTTTTATCACCGATCTTTTCCTTTAATTCTGAAACGGTAAGATCGACAAAAGCACCCGGAGTCCAGGTTTGTTTTGTTCCTGCAATTTTCACCAGAAAATTTTCCAGAAGCTGTTTTCCATCGGTGGAATGATATACTTCAGGGTGAAACTGGATCCCGTAGGTTTCTTCGCCTTCAATTCGGTAGGCGGCATTCAGCACATCGGTGGTACTGGCGAGGCGGATCCCTCCTTTTGGCAGTTCGATAATACTGTCGCTGTGGCTCATCCAAACCTGCGAGTTTTCCTTGATCTTATCAAACAACTTCTCTCCATCTTTGATCACCGTAAGGTTAGCTCTTCCGTATTCACGGGTATCAGAGGCTTCCACCTTTCCGCCGCTGAAATGAGCAAAATACTGTGCGCCGTAACAAACTGCCAGAATAGGCAATTTTCCACGAATCTGACTCAGGTCAGGATGCGGAGCATTTTCATTTCTTACAGAAAACGGACTTCCCGAAAGAATCACGGCTTTAAAGCCCGAAAGATCTTCAGGAATCTTCTGATAAGGATAAATTTCACAGTAAATATTTAGTTCTCTAACTCTCCGAGCAATGAGTTGTGTGTACTGAGAACCAAAGTCCAGAATGAGTACGTTATTTTGCATAGGCAAAAATAGGAATTTGAGGCAAAAATAAAACCCGCCGAAGAATTAAATTTCCTGCTTCGAAAATACTGCGTTCATGATCTATTATTCCTAAAAATATCACAATGTATATAGCTTTCAATCTGAATAATCGCTAAGTTTAAACCCGCTATTGCTTTCAATCAAATCAGGTAAAAAAATGAAATTCATCGGTGCCATTATTTTCTCCGTAGCCATAGTCCTGGCTGCTTATTTTTTAGGTCATGCCTATGTCGCCCGGGCTAATCCGGATGGAGTAATAGCCGTAACCGGATCGGGCAGCGAAAATTTCACTTCAGATCTTATCGTTTGGGAAGGACAATTCAGCAGAATGAATCCCGACCTTGAACAGGCCTATAAAAGTTTGAATGACGACAAGGAAACCGTGAAAAATTACCTTGTTTCGAAAGGAATCGCTGCCGAAAATATCGTTTTCAATTCGGTTAATACCATAGAACAGCAGGAAAATCAGTATCAGAATGGCAATTATGTAGGCAGCATTTTTAAAGGATATGAACTCACCCAATCTGTCAAAATTGAATCTAAAGATGTAGAGAAGGTCGAAGAGGTTTCCCGCGAGATCACCGAATTACTGAACAAAGGTGTACAGTTCAATTCCCAACCGCCACGTTATTACTATACCAAACTTTCTGATCTCAAAATACAGATGATCTCCAAAGCCACGGAAGATGCCAGGCTTAGAGCAGAAAAAATTGCTGAAAACAGCGGTGAGGAACTTGGCGACCTTAAAAGCGCCAATATGGGAGTTTTCCAGATCACCGGGCAGAACAGCGGGGAAGATTTCAGCTGGAGTGGTGCTTATAATACAGCCGATAAAAATAAAACAGCCTCAATTACTATGAGGCTGGAATATGAAATTAATTAGGGTAAATATGATCAGTGGTCTTGGGCATTAATAGGCATAGTGGTACTCACCATATCCCTGAAAATTTTCCAGGTTCCATTTTCTTTTTTCCATAAAGTTCCAAAAGAACCTTTATCGACTACTTTTCCGTCTGCGGTCTGGATTTTATAATTACCGCTTTCATAGGCATAACCATTCAAATCTATTACCTCATCGGTATCAAGGACCAGTTTTATCTTCTGTTCTGCCATGGGCTTGTGAGCAGCCACTACGGCATCTACTCCCTTTAAAGTTTCATGACCAGGCATTTTCATGGTCACATCATCATCAAAATACATTGCAAAGGTACCAAAATCACCGTTATCGAGAGCTTCTCCAACTTTTTGTGAAGTCTCTTCTATTTCCTCTTGAAGATCGGAGGATTGTGCATTTGCCGAAATGGCTGCAAAAATAAATAATACAATTAAAAAACTACATTTTCTCATAATGGTGGGTTTAATTAGTTAATAAATTTTTATGGGGATAAGTAGGGTCGCCCGAAGGCTTATTCCACTTTAAATTACAAAAATTTATTTAATTAAATTAAACCTCCCTATTAATGAAGCGTTTCCAGGATTTTCCTGATATCCTCTTCGGTCGTATCAGGATTGATAAAGCAGAAACGAATGACACTTTCATTTTTATAAGTAGATGGCGTGACCAGTGCAAATCCGTCACGATGGTTTCTATAGGTCCATTCCTTATAATCCTCAGCCGTCCAGCCTTTTCTTTTAAATAAGACAACTGAAAGGCTGGCGGGCCTTACCAGTTCAAGTTCATCATCTTCAGAGATCATTTTCTCCGCGATCTTTGCCAGCTGGATGCCTCTTTCTATAGCGTCCCGATATTTATTGGTTCCATGCATGGCTAGCGAGAACCAAAGCGGAAGTCCGCGCAATCGCCTGGTGAGTTGAATTTGATAATCTGCCGGATTGAAGCCCTGAGCTCCTTCGTCTTTGAAAATTTCAAGGTAAGCTCCTTTCTGAGAATGCGCTTTTTCAGCCAGTTCCAGATTTTTATAGATCACCGCACCGCAATCATAGGGCGAAAACAGCCATTTATGAGGATCAATGGTAATACTGTCGGCCTTTTCGATACCTTCAAATAAATGTCTAACCGACTGTGCTGCGAGAGCGCCACCACCGTAGGCACAATCTACGTGCAGCCAGATCTTTTCGTTTTCACAAACTTCAGCGATGGTTTTAAGACCATCGATAATTCCGGCATTTGTAGTTCCGCCGGTAGCCACTACCGCGAATAACCTTTTATGATCTTCTTCGGGAAGGCTGTCAATTTCATTTTTAAGGTCTTCTCCCGAAAGATATTCATCTTCAGTTTCGATTAGCCGCACGTCAGCGTCCATCACCTTGGCCATAGATTTAATGGAACTATGAGCGCCGTTTGAAGTAAGCAAAAGAGCCCGGGTCCTGTCATTACCCGGATTTTTCTCCCGCCAGTCTTCCCGGGCTGCAACCAAAGCCGAAAGATTTGCCGCAGTACCGCCACTGGTAAAAACCCCGAAAGCGTTTTTTGGAAGGCCGGTTAAGGAAACCAGCCATTTCATCGCCTGGTTCTCGCAAAAAATCCCTCCTGCGCCTTCCATCCAGTAAGCGCCATGAATACTGGAAGCCGAAGTCACCAGGTCGAACATAATGGCTGCGCGGGTAGGCGCGGCAGGAACAAACGCAAGATGACGCGGATGGTCGATAGGCACGGTGGCTTTTACCAGAACATCCCTGAATAATTTAAAGGCATTTTCACCTCCAATTCCGGTAGGTGTAATGGTCTCACCAACAATTCGAAGCAATTCTTCTTCCTTTTTGGGCGAACCAAGTTCAGGAGTAACATTTGAAATACGGTCTATGGCATACTTCATGACGTCGAGCGTCATTTCTACCAAATCCATATCTATGGTGTGCATTTTAGTCTTTTCCAAAAGTGAGAATTTTAAAGTTAGACTCTAAAGGATCTAAATTTTCCAGCAGTGCTGAAATCAGCTCTTTTCCATATTCTACATAAAATTCTGAAAAGTTCGTCTGTCTTTCCTGAAGACTTCTGTTGGGAAAAAGTTCATTCTGGATTTTCGCAATTCGCTGCACCTCATCTTTTAATTTTCGTTTTTGGGCTTTCAGCAATCTTTTTTCGAGGTTTTCAAGGCCTTTTAGTTGCTTGACTTCCTGCGCCTTTACAGTCCCAAGGAAAGATTTATCGGTTTTTTCAGCCAATTCATAAAGATGCTGAAACTGTTTTACCAGATGTTGCTTCTGAGGTGAAAAATCAATGTCAATATTTGAAATCTGACGAACCTTTCTATTGATGAGCTCATGTTGCTTCAGAAAAAGTTCCTGAAGGGAAATATTCAGTTTTTGCCTTTTTTCATCCTGCTTTTCGGTTTGAAGCAATGCAGAATTCCGAAGTAACAATATGGGAAAAGTCACTTTCTCAGCATCGAAATACGATTTAAGCTCCATCCAGTAAGCCAACTCACCTCCCCCGCCAATATAGCAGAGATTTGGCAAAATCACCTCTTCATATAGCGGGCGCAACATCACATTTGGACTAAATCGCTGCGGATTTTCCTCCAGTTCTTTAAGCATTTCATCTTTAGACCAGGAAATATCGTGTTCATGTACATAAAATCTCCCATCGTGTTCAATAATTCGTTCCCTTATTTCAGAATTGAGGTAAAAAAGATTGATCTCCCTGGGATTCACCTGAACATTATAATCCAGTTTTGAAAGTTTTTCAGCACTTTCTGAAGTTTCCCGGTGAGAAATCTTTTCAAAAAGCTCATTTTTCACATAGGGGCTAAAATGTTTTTTCAGGCGCTTATCCTGTGCGTCGAGAATAACCAGGCCTTCTTTGCCAAAAAGCTCGTTGGCGATATAGCGGGTGGCATCGGTAAGGTTTTTATGCTCTAAATAGGCCTTTTTAAAGAGGTTTTTTAAGTAATCGGCTTTTTCACCTCCGCCTATTTCCGCTGAAAAAAGATCAAAAACCTCATCAAGTCCTTCGGTAGAAAGTATCCCGACCGCGGTATTACCGGCACGGTAATCGGCATTATTCCATTTGAATTTCTTTCCGTGCAGGTTGAAATAATTTATTTCTTCAAAATCATGGTCTTCCGTGGCCATCCAGTAAACCGGGACAAAATTGAATTCTGGCCAGGTTTCCTTCAGTTTTTTTGAAAGATTGATGGCTGAAACGATCTTGTAGAGAAAATACAGAGGTCCTGTAAATAAATTCAGCTGATGCCCCGTGGTAATGGTAAAGGTTTTATCAGATCGTAATTTGTTAAAATTCTGCTCTACTAAGGAATGGATTTCAAACTGCCTGTACTGATCGCTTAAAACCTCAACCAAATCTTTCCTGATTGACTGGTTATAATTTTCAGCTTTTTCTGAAATCTGTTCCCGGAAATTCTCAACGGAAGGATAGCGGTTATAAAATTCACCGATTTCCTTTTTCCGAGAGAGATAGTCAAGAATGAGAGGAGAAAAATAATTAGTTTCGGAATACGAAATACTTTCGGTTGGCATAGATTTCTGTTCTACCTGCAAAGATATTGAAGATAAGGATTTATTCACTAATTTTTAGTTAATTCAATGGTAGGTATTATATTTACTGGGTTTATAAAAATTTTTAATTTGATGAAAAATTACTTTCTAGCAGTTAGCTTTCTATTTCTAAACATCCAATTAGCAGTATCTCAAGAAGTTAAATCCCCTTCAGAATTTTTGGGTTATGAATTGGGATCTCAATTTACACGCCACGCTGATGTGGTTGATTATTTTTCAGATGTTGCAGAAAATTCTCCCTTAGTCGAATACCATACCTATGGAAAAACCAATGAACGCCGGCCACTCACCTATGCGGTAATCTCTTCCGAAGAGAACCTTAAAAACCTGGAACAGATCAGGGCCGATCATTTAAAGGAAGTGACCTCTCCCGGAACTGCTACCTCAAATAAAGCCATTGTCTGGCTTAGCTATAATGTACATGGCAATGAAGCTTCCAGTACCGAAGCTGCTATGAAAACCCTTTACACGCTCATCACCGAGAAAAAAGACTGGTTGGAAAACACTGTGGTGATCATCGATCCCTGCGTGAATCCTGATGGTCGCGACCGTTATGTAAACTGGTACAATCAGGTGAAAACCGAGCCTTACAACACAAAACAAATTGCCATAGAGCATCATGAACCATGGCCAGGCGGACGGCCGAATCATTATCTTTTCGATCTAAACCGTGACTGGGCCTGGGCTACACAGGTTGAAACAAGACAGCGATTAAAGGTTTATAATGACTGGATGCCTCATATTCATGTCGATTTTCATGAACAGGGAATTAATGAACCCTATTATTTCGCACCTGCTGCCGAGCCTTTTCATGAGGTAATCACTCCTTTCCAAAAAGACTTCCAAACCAGAATTGGAAAAAACCACGCGAAATATTTCGATGAAAACGGATGGCTCTATTTTACCGGTGAAAGATTCGATTTACTTTATCCCAGTTACGGCGACACCTATCCAACTTATATGGGAGCCATTGGGATGACTTACGAACAGGCAGGGCACGGAATGGCCGGTCTGGGCATTCAAACCGATGAAGGCTATATACTTACTTTGAAAGATAGAATAGCCCATCATTTTACCACGGGAATTTCTACTGTAGAAATGGCTGCAAAAAATGCGGATGAGCTCAATAATCAATTCAAAAAATTCTTCCAGAATGATGATTTTGATTACCAGAGCTATGTTTTAAGCGGAGATCCTGATAAACTGGAAGCGCTTACTGAATTGCTAGATAAGCATGAAATAAAATACGGCTACGGGAATCCCGGCCGTATAAGCGGGTATAATTATAAAACATCGAATAAAGGGTCTGGAAATTTTGGCGATGGAAGTCTTATCGTTTCTGTGAATCAGCCAAAAGGTAAAATGGTAAAGGTACTTTTTGAGCCAAAAACCAAACTGAATGATTCACTCACTTACGACATCACTGCCTGGAGCCTTCCTTATGCCTACGGACTTGATGCAGTCGCCAGTTCAAAACTTGTGGCTGCGACCGGAACTGCCCCCCAGAAAAATATCCAAAATACTCCTGCGCCGAATGCTGCCGCATATATTTTGAAATGGAACAGTATGCAGGATGCAAGTTTCCTCGCTGACCTTTTAAAAAATGATATAAGAGTTCGGTTTACAGAGACGCCGTTTCAGACCGGCGGACAAAAATTTAAACGCGGCAGCCTCATCATTACAAAAAGTGACAACCAGAAACTGGAAAATTTCGATGAGAAAGTGATAAAGATCGCTAATGATCACCAGCGCCAACTTTTCAATGCCAATACCGGATTTTCTTCGAAAGGTCCCGATTTTGGATCGGCTGATGTGAAGCTCATCAACAAACAGCGTATCGCTGTACTTCGCGGCAATGAAGTGTCTTCACTGAATTTTGGCGAGGTATGGTATTTCTTTGAAAAAGACCTTAATTATCAAATCACCCCAATCGGAACTGATTATTTCAAAAGAGCCGATCTGGATAATTTTGATGTTTTGGTAATGCCTTCCGGTTCGTATTCCGCCTTCCTTGACGAAGAATCCTTTAAAAAAATCACCTCCTGGGTAAAAGATGGGGGCAAATTGATCGCAATTGGCGATGCTTTACAGTCTTTCGCCGGCCGGGAAGGCTTTGACCTGAAAGAAAATAAACCAGAGCCAAAAGATACTATTTCAAAAAATAATTTGATTCCATATAGCCAAAGGGAAAGACAGAGTATCAGTAATCTCATCACCGGCAGCATTGTAAAAACAACAGTCGATCCTACACATCCCATGGCATATGGTTATGACGATGAGTATTTCAGTTTAAAATTGAGCAGCGACACTTATTCTTTTCTGGACAATGGTTACAATGTGGCGTATATTAAAAATCCGGAATTCGTTTCTGGCTTTGCCGGAAGCAAGGCTTCCAGAAACCTCAAGAATTCACTGGTATTTGGGGAAGAACGAATGGGAGAAGGAAGCATCATCTATATGGTGGACAATCCCCTTTTCAGGGCCTTCTGGCAAAACGGAAAACTGTTTTTCGCCAACGCCATCTTTTTTGTGAACAACAACGTTTTTTCACTATAACATGAAATTTTTAAAAGCTTTCTCTCTTTTTTTGGTGTTCTGCGGAAGCCTTTTCGCACAGGATAAGTCACCTAAATATCAGATAGATTTTGAAACCTTCAGCCTGGAAAACGGGCTGAAGGTGATCCTTCACCAGGATACTTCAGATCCCGTAGTGGCGGTAGCCCTTACCGCCCATGTGGGTTCGGCCAGAGAAAAAGAAGGCAAAACAGGCTTTGCGCATTTATTCGAGCATTTGCTTTTCCTTGAATCTGAAAATCTAGGCAAAGGTGGTCTTGATAAACTCAGTGCCCGGGTGGGTGGTTCTGGTGCAAATGGCTCGACCAGCCGTGATCGTACCAACTATTTCCAGACGGTGCCTGATGACGCGCTGGAAAAAATGATCTGGGCAGAAGCCGAAAAACTCGGATTTTTCATAAATACGGTGACAGAACCTGTACTGGCCAAGGAAAAACAGGTAGTCAAAAATGAAAAAAGGCAGCGGGTCGATAACCGCCCTTACGGCCACACCATGTATGTAGTCGACCGTAATTTATATCCGGAAGGCCATCCGTACCACTGGCAGGTAATAGGCAGCCTGGAAGATCTTCAAAATGCCACACTTCAGGATGTAAAAGATTTTTATAACCACTGGTATGTACCTAACAATGTGATCCTGACCATTTCAGGAAACTTTGAAAAGGAGGAGGCAAAGGAGTGGGTTCATAAATATTTTGATGAGATCGAGCGGGGACCGCAAATCGAAGAGCAGGAAAAGCAGATGGTAGAACTTGATCAAACAAAAAAACTTTATCACGAAGATAATTTTGCCAAACTTCCCGAGCTTACACTCGCCTGGCCTTCTGTTTATTCTTACCATGAAGATTCTTACGCCCTGGAAATCCTGGCAAATTACCTTGCCGATGGAAAAAATGCGCCGTTATATAAGAAATTAGTGGAAGAAAAAAACTTGAGTGGGGATGTGAAAATGGAAGATTATACGTCAGAACTTGCAGGGGAACTCCTGCTTCAGGTGCGAGCTTATGAAGGAAAGGATCTCGACTCTGTACAGCAGGCCATAAAGGAAACTTTTTCAGATTTTGAAAAAAAAGGCATTCCTGCCAAAGATCTTCAGCGTATAAAAGCCGGGCTTGAAACCAGTTTTTACCAGTCTATTTCCAGTGTGCTTGGAAAAGGTTTTCAGCTGGCACAATATCAAATCTTTGCGAATGACCCCAATTATATCAACAAGGAAGTGGAAAAAATGCTGGCGGTATCTGCCGACGATGTGATGCGGGTTTACAATAAATACATTAAAGGAAAGAATTTTGTAGCAACTTCATTTGTACCCAAAGGCCAGCCTGAGCTCGCACTCGAAAATTCAGAAAAAGCCAAAGTGGTAGAAGAAAAGATCGTTGAGGGTGCCGAAGAAGAATTTGATACCAGCAAACAGGCAAGTTATGAAAAGACCCCTTCCAGTTTTGATCGCAGCGTCGAGCCACCTTATCACGGAAAACCTGAGCTCTCAATCCCCGAGGTATGGGAAGCAAATATGCCTTCGGGAATGAAGATTCTGGGAATTACCAATAACGAGGTACCGCTGGTACAGTTCAGCCTGGATATCAAAGGCGGACAGCTTTTGGAAGAACCATCGAATGCCGGTGTCGCTCATATGCTTGCCAGCCTGATGACCAGGGGGACACAAACCAAAACTCCTGCTGAACTTGAAGAGGCCATCGAATTACTTGGTGCGTCGATCTATGTTCGTTCGGGTAAAGAGAAAATGAGCATTTTCGGCACTACCCTGGCAAAGAATTTCCCTGAAACCATGAAACTCGTAAAAGAGATTCTACTGGAGCCACGTTGGGACGAGAAGGAATTTGAATTGCTTAAACAGCAAACCCTAAGCGAATTACAGGAAGAAAAAGGGGATCCTAATGCGATCGCTCAAAACCAGTTTGACAAACTTATCTACGGAAAGGATAATATTCTTTCTTATAACGAATTGGGGACTGAAGAAACCGTGGAGGACATGAAACTTCAGGACCTGAAGAATTATTACGAAGAAAATCTCTCTCCACTAAATTCAAGTTTTCTGGTTGCTGGCGCTATCGAAAAAGATAAAGTTTCAGATGCTTTAAAAGCGATTTCTGCAAGCTGGCCCCCAAAGAGCGTCGACTTTCCAAAAGTTCCTGATTTCCAGCCTCCCAAGGAATCAAAGGTTTATTTTTATGACGTTCCAGGCGCCAAGCAGTCCGTATTCATGTTTGGAGCGCCAGCAGTTTCCGCAACCAGCAAGGATTTTTACCCCGCTGAAGTGATGAATTATCGCCTGGGAGGCGGAAGTTTTGCTTCCAGGCTAACCCAGCAACTCAGAGAAGGCAAAGGATATACCTACGGAATACGTTCAAGATTTGAAGACCGTAATTATATCGGCCCTTTTGTGATAAGCAGCGGCGTGAGAACAAATATCACCTACGAAGCGGCTTCTCTGATCAAAGAGATCTTAGAAAAATATCCCTCCACCTTTACCCCGGAAGATTTGGAGGTAACCAAAAGTTATATGATCAAAAGCAACGCGCGTAAATTTGAGACCCTGGGCGCTAAACTTAACATGCTAAGCGAGATCAGCGATTATGGCTATGATTACGATTATATAAAAAAGCAGGAAGCAAAGGTAGAGGACCTTTCGGTAATGGATATCCAGGAGCTCGCTAAAAAATATGTCAATCCAGAGCGCATGTATTACCTCATTGTGGGGGATGCGAAAACCCAGTTGGAGCGACTCAAAGAGCTTGGTTTCGGGGAGCCGATTTTGCTAAATCCTGAAAATGAGAATAGTCAGTAAACCGATATTATTTAAAGAAATTTTATAAAAGCTTTAATGATTGGCGGGAAGACTCTTTCCCGCCAATTTTTTATCTTCAGCTTTCAACAAAAAATTCAGGATTTGTCAGAAAAATTCTCGTACATCCTAACCGGAAGTTGTATTGCCGCCCTGGTAATATGTTATTTCGCCATTCCTTCTTTTCATGATTTTATAAACCAAACCTGGAATATCCTCTGGAGTCAGGATGAAATCAAAATTCGTGATTACTTCAAGGGTTTTGGTTTCTGGGGACCTTTTGCGATCATCATTATCATGATCCTTCAAATTTTCCTCGTGGTTTTTCCCTCCTGGCTTCCCATGATCGTAGCGGTGCTAGCCTATGGTTTCTGGGGTGGAGCGCTCATCTCTGTCGCCGGTGTTTTTTGTGCTTCAACGATCGCCTTCTGGATAGGAAAATTCCTTGGAGAAGACCGGCTTCAGAAAATGCTCGGCAGTTCTAAAAACAAGCAGATTAGTTACTGGGTTTCAAATTACGGCTTCTGGACCATCGCGATTTTCAGAATTTCACCTTTTCTTTCAAATGATGGCATCAGTATTATTGCCGGAATGCTCGGTATGAAATACCGCAAGTTTATTTTTGCCACCCTCTGCGGAATTACTCCTCTTGCCTTTGCCATTGCTTATTTCGGAAGAGAGACTGAAAAACTCAAAAATGGCCTCTATTGGATTGGCGGTGCCGGAATTCTGATCTACGCCGCTTATGTATATATTGATCATCGCAATAAGAAAAAACGCAAAAAGGAAAATGCTTAACTTTTTTTTAGGTTTTTTTATCATCCCTATAAGTCAGCTCCTTAACTAAAAATTTTACCTTCAGGAAAAAGCATGAATTATGTCTTTTTCTAATCAGATATCAAATTCAGAAATTTTCCATGCACTTCATTCCGAAGAAGATCTTGACCAGCTCATGGAAAAGATCGGGGATAAAAAATACGTGCTTCTGGGCGAGGCCAGCCACGGAACACATGAATATTATACCTGGCGGGCACAGATTTCAAAAAAACTAATAGAGGAAAAAGGTTTCTCTTTTATCGCTGTGGAAGGAGACTGGCCGGATTGTTTTGCCATCAATAAATGGATCAAAGGAAAAACTGAAGGAGAAATTTCAGAAGTTTTACACGAGTTCAAACGCTGGCCTACCTGGATGTGGGCAAACTGGGAGATCGCTGCATTTGCGACCTGGCTGAAAGCGCACAATGATCATTTACCATATGCCGAAAAGGTTGGTTTTTATGGCCTCGACGTCTACAGCCTCTGGGAAAGCATGGAGATCATTGTAAATTATCTCGAAAAGGAAGATCCTGAAACGGCAGATCTCGCGAAAAATGCGCTCACCTGTTTTGAGCCCTACAAGGCTAAAGATTCTTACGGTTCAATATTTGAACGTTCCAAACCAGGTTGTAAAGAAGAAGTGGTTAAGCTGCTGAAGCAGGTGCGGGAAAGAGCTCACCAATACGATAACGAGCCTGAAGCCGATCTAAATGCTGAGATCAATTCCCTGGTCATGGCAAATGCCGAAAAATACTATACGGCCATGGCCGATCTGGGCGAAAAGACCTGGAATATTCGCGACCGCCACATGATGGAAACCCTGAACAGCCTGATAAATTATCACGGCAAAGATAAAAAAGTGATCGTCTGGGAGCACAACACCCATATTGGAGACGCCAGAGCTACCGATATGCGACACAGCGGACTCTTTAATATTGGTCAGCTGGTACGCGAAGAAAAAGGGGTTGAGGATACTTTCCTTCTCGGATTTGGTTCCTACGAGGGATCTGTCATTGCCGGAAGTCGATGGGGAGCTCCTATGCGAAGAATGATGGTTCCGGAAGGTATTCCGGGAAGTTTTGAAAATGAGATGCACGAATTTACGAAAGAAGATAGCCTTTTTTTCTTTGATGAACCGAAAGCTCAGGAAATTTTCAGTGAAAGAATTGGTCATCGTGCTATTGGCGTGGTTTACCATCCCGAGCGGGAATCAGGAAATTATGTGCCTTCGCATATGCCAAAACGCTATGACGGATTCATTTTCATAGATAAAACCACTGCCCTTCACCCATTGAAATTGGAACCTGAAGGAGCTTTAACTCCGGAAACCTATCCTTTTGGAATATAAAAAAACAACCAAAAAATAAGTCATAATGAACACTATTGAATACGTAAAAGAAACACTGGGTAAAGAAGCCGATTATTATCTGGGGCATACCTGCGAAAAGATCAAAAAAGAACGGCTAAGCATTCCCGGGCCGGAAGTGGTTCGAACTTTTGAAGATTCAGACCGGAATCCACAGGTCTTAAGAAGTCTTGCCCAGCTTTATAACCACGGAAATTTAGGAGGAAGCGGATATATAAACATTCTTCCCATCGACCAGGGAATTGAACATTCAGCAGCATTTTCATTTTATAAGAACCAGGATTATTTCGATCCGGAAAATATTGTAAAACTGGCTATTGAAGCCGGTTGTAACGGTGTGGCCTCCACTTTTGGAGTATTAGCGAGGCATTCCAGAAAATATGCTCATAAGATACCGTTTATAGTCAAGATCAATCACAATGAGCTGCTCACCTATCCTAATAAATATGACCAGATTCCTTATGGATCGGTAGATGAAGCCTGGAATATGGGAGCCGTAGCAATCGGAGCGACAATTTATTTCGGATCGGAAGAAAGTAACAGGCAGCTTCAGGAAATAGCGGCAGGTTTTGAAAGAGCTCATGAGCTGGGAATGGCAACTATTCTTTGGTGCTATACAAGGAATTCAGCTTTCAAAAAAGAGGGTGAAGATTATCACAGCTCAGCCGATCTAACCGGGCAGGCAAACCACCTTGGCGTCACGATTAAAGCCGATGTGATCAAGCAGAAATTACCGACAAATAATTTCGGTTTCAAGAACATAGGTTTCGGAAAATTTAATGACGAAATGTATGAAGGGCTCACCACCGACCACCCCATTGACCTTTGCCGCTATCAGGTAGCTAACTGCTATATGGGTAAAATTGGTCTGATCAATTCCGGTGGAGGTTCCAAAGGAGATTCCGATGAAAAAGAAGCGATCAAAACCGCTGTGGTAAATAAACGTGCTGGCGGTTCCGGGCTCATTATGGGGCGAAAAGCATTTCAGCGGCCAATGAAAGATGGTGTGGCTCTTCTGAATAAAGTTCAGGAAGTTTACCTGGAAAAGAATATTAGCGTTGCTTAAACTCAATTTAAGCAAAAAATAAAACCTCCCAGGTTTTTGAAACCTGGGAGGTTTATTTTTATAGCAACTGTTCTATTAAACAGACCTTATCTTTAATTCTTTTCTCCCGGGTTTTTCAGTATTAACATTTAACGGAGTTCCGTAAAGGTCAAAATCGGCAGCATCGGTGATCTTTACATCATAGAATTCTCCAGTTTTCAGATAAATTTCGGTAGCGTCGATCAGCACTTCGTTATCCACATCGGGTGAATCATGCTCGGTACGACCAACAAAATAATTGCCTTCCTTACGATCTATAATCACTTTAAAGGTCTTTCCAATTTTTTCCTGATTCAGTTCCCAGGAGATCTGAGACTGGATTTCCATGATCTCGTTTGCTCGCTGCTGCTTCACATCTTCCGGAACATTATCTTCAAGATTAAAAGCATGTGTATTTTCCTCATGAGAATAAGTAAAACAACCCAGGCGTTCAAATCGCATTTCCTTTACCCATTCCTTTAATTCCTCGAAATGAGCTTCGGTCTCTCCCGGATAACCAACGATCAGCGTAGTTCTAATGGCCATTTCAGGAACCGTTTTTCGGAATTCCTTCAGCAATTTGGTAGTTTTTTCGTGAGTGGTGCCACGTCGCATCGATTTCAAAAGATCATCTGAAATATGCTGCAGCGGTATATCCAGATAATTGCATATTTTCGGCTCCCTTTTCATCACTTCCAGTACATCCATCGGGAAGCCTGTAGGAAAGGCATAATGAAGGCGAATCCACTCAATGCCTTCAACCTTGACAAGATTTTCGAGCAATTCTGCCAGGTTTCGTTTTTTATAAAGATCAAGACCGTAATAAGTTAAGTCCTGAGCTATAAGTATCAGTTCCTTTACGCCATTTGCTGCAAGTCCTTTGGCTTCTTTAACTATTTGTTCGATGGGTGTGGACCGATGTTTCCCGCGCATCAAAGGGATAGCACAAAACGAACACGGACGATCACAACCTTCGGCGATCTTCAAAAAAGCATAATTCTGCGGAGTCGTGGTCATTCGCTCCCCTAAAAGTTCATGTTTATAATCGGCTTCCAGGGCTTTAAGCAAGGATGGCAATTCGGTAGTTCCAAAATACTGGTCAACATTCGGAATTTCCTTTAGAAGTTCGGGTTTATAGCGTTCACTAAGGCATCCGGTCACAAAAACCTTGTCTACCTCGCCCTGCTCTTTCTTTTCAACAAATTCAAGAATCGTATTCACCGATTGCTCCTTGGCATTATCGATAAATCCGCAGGTATTGATCACGACAATATTTCCTTCCTGCTCATGTACCACATCTTTCTTGTTGGCCTTAAGCTGCCCCATCAAAACCTCGCTGTCGTAAACATTCTTACTACAACCCAGGGTAACCACATTGATCCTGTTCTTTTTTCTCGACTTCGTTCTCATACTAAAATTTAGGAGTGCAAAGATACAATCTAAAATTAGAAATAAAGAAGCTAATGAATTTGACTATGAGTTAAATATAAAATGCATTAAAAGCCTAGAGTTTTAAAGTTTTTTCCTTAAATGCCGATTGAAGTTTTTTAAGAGTTTCACTTTTCCGGCAATTTTTAAATACCGATTTTCCTTCAAAAATCATCTCATTTACCTGCATGATCTGGGTGGTGGTGCCGGTACAGAAGATCTCATCAATATTTCCGATTTCAGATAAAAGAACAGGTTTTTCCCTAATTTCAATACCGAGTTCCCGGCAAAGTCCAATCACAAATTTACGCGTGATCCCCAAAAGAATAGCAGGTCCTTCGGGATGGGTATAAATAGAATTTCCTTTAATAAAAAAGATGGAAGAATGTGAACCTTCGGTAATTACCTGGTCCCGATAGAGAATAGTTTCATTTAGGCCGAGTTCATGAGATTTTGAATTGGCCATGGTATTAGCCAGCCAGGACGTAGTTTTGATGTCACAGCGATGCCAGCGAAGGTCTTTAGATAATAGCACTTTCCAGCTCTTATTTTCAAAGCCTTCCAAGGTGGCCGGGAACGCATACATCAAAAAAGTAGGCTGAATATCGTTTGGAATAAAATGAGTTCTTGGAGCCATTCCCCGACTGATCTGCATATAAACAGCAGCATCAGAATTTGAGAGTCCAGCGCGCTCCAAAGCTTCGTAAACGAGATTTTTGATTTCAGAAGTATCGAAATTCAGTCCAATTTGCTCAAGGCAGTAATTGAGTCTTTCCAGGTGGTCTTCCAGCAAAAAAGCCATGCCATTATAAAAAGGGGTGACTTCATAAATACCATCACCGTGCATAAACCCACGATCAAATACTGATATTTTGGCCTCTTCGGTTTTTAGCCAGCTGCCATTTAGATATACTTCGGAAGGAAAAGCCGAGTTATTCATAATTTCAAAAATAAAAGAAACCGCGAAAAAAGTCCGAAATCTTCAACCTTAACTTGTTTAAGGGTCTTTTATAATTTCGTTTTTCAAATTTGCCAGTTTCTGAAATAAATTCAGAATGACAAAATTTCCTTTTTTCGCGGCTTCTTAAGAAGATTAACTCTTTATTATTCCTGATTCACCTCTTTAAGAAGTTCATTCACAGCGGCCTGAATTTGCGTATCCTTTCCATTTAGGAATGCCTTATAAGGTAGCGGTACCAAAATATCCGGTTCAAGCTGAAGGTTTTCGGTAGGTCTACCCTCGTCACCAATGGTTCCAATCATAGGAATTCCAAAAACGATCGTCGGATCTATCTGGCGTTCCCACCAAACGGCAGTACCAGTACCGGCAACCGGCATTCCAACCAGCTTTCCTATTCCATTTTGTTTGTAGATATAAGGGAAGATAAACGCGTCGCTATAATTGCTTTCGCTCATCACCACGATACTCGGTTTGGTCCATCGCGTCATAGGCTCGCCACCTTTCACAATATGACCCTGCGGAGAAAATTTCAGATATTCCTCGCCGCTTAAGAAAGTATTCAGGTCATCGTGTAGCCATCCACCCCCATTAAAGCGGGTATCGACCACAAGCGCTTTTTTACTGAGATTTTTTCCCAGGGCACTTTCGTAAACATCCCTGAAACTGCTATCGTTCATACCGCGGATGTGAAGATAACCCAACTGGCCATTGCTCAGCGAATCTACCTTGTGTTCCATCATATTGACCCAGCGGCGATACATCAATCCGCTTTCCTCATTAACCGAGATAGGCTTGAGCTTTTCTTCGAAAGTTGCGTCCCCACTTTTCACGCTCAAAAGCACATTTTTATCCTCAAGATTGAGCAAATATTTATTCCAGTTCTCCTCGCTGCCAATCTCCTCACCGTTAATCTTAGTTATGATATCACCAGCTTTAATTCGGCTTTTGGCTTTGTCGAGCGGTCCGCCGGCGATCACTTCAGAAACTTTAATTCCGTTACCAGTATAGGTTTCATCATAAAGCAATCCGAAAGAGGCTGTTTTCATACCATTGTTTTCAGGACGATATCTACCGCCGGTATGTGAGGCGTTGAGTTCTCCAAGAAGCTCGCTCAATAATTCCTGAAAATCATAGTTGTTATTGATGTACGGAAGGAATTTTGAATATTCCTCTTTATACATTTTCCAGTCAACTCCATGTAAATTGGGATCATAGAATTTCTTCTTCACCTGTCTCCAGGCATGATTGAAGATGTATTCCCTTTCTGCAGCGGCATTCACCATCATATCGCCGGCAATCTCGATATTCGTCACTTTTCCGCTTTCGGTATCAACTTTTACCAGTTTGCCATTATTGCTCAAAAATAAGGTCTTATCATCATCACTAATCTCAATACCACTGGGAGATCCACCAAGTTTGGCAAGAATTTTAGTCTCGCGAGTTCGCGGTTCAGTCACCCAAAGGTCATAGCCCTTTTCAAACGAGGAAAGATAGTATACCTTACTCGCATCTTTATTCAATACATAATCGCTAATGCTCGAGCTGTTAATTGTTAGTTTTTCTCTTCGCTGCTCAAGGTTTTTAAGATTAAGCTGAAGAGGCTCTTCTTTCTTCTCGTCATTTTTCTTCTTTGACTTTTTATTTTCCTCTTCTTTTGCTTTTTTCTCCTGCTCTACTTTTTCCTTCTGCTCACGATCGTTCAGAAGTTCATATTCTTCCTTGCTGAGCATATATTTATCGTAGGCCTCCTGGTCGAAAAATACACCGTAAATATCAACCTCTGAACTTCCCTGCATTGCCAGTGAACGTCGCCCTTCCTTACTACTTTCATAGGTCATCATTTTCCCTTTCATAGCCCACTTAGGATTGCTTTCACCAAAGCCGCTATTTACCGGGTGGAAAATCTCACCCGATCCATCGGCTTTTATAAGGGCGGTATTGTTGTTGAAAACATAACCTTTCTGATCATCTACCAGCAGCCACCGGCTATCAGGGCTCCACTGGTAAAACCAGTCGCCGTCACTGTAAGAATAGTTTCTGCCTTCCGGAAAAACAGTAGTTTTCTTCTTGCTGTCAAGATCCTTTATAACCAGGATATTTCGCTCCTCTATAAAAGCGATCTTCTTTCCGTCAGGTGAATATTTTGGCTGAAATTCTTCTGCCTCGGTGGCAATAATAGGCTCAGTATTCAATACGGTAGAAGCATAGAAATATTCTTCTTCAGGATGTGTTAAAGTAACTTTATATACATTCCAGCTACCGTCTCTTTCTCCGGAAAAAAGTAGTGTTTTTCCATCAGGAGACCAGCTGATCATGCGCTCCTGCTCCGGGGTATTGGTTATTCGTTTGGTGCGGGAATCATCAACGCCGGTTACAAAAACCTCACCTCTGTTTACAAACGCGATCTCTTTGTTATTTGGACTCACCGCAAATTCAGTTACCGTATTGATATCCATATTTTCAATCGGTTCATAACCCGCATCATCATTAACCTGAATATTCAGTTTTTGAGGCGTTCCACCCGGACTCAAAGTATAAACATCACCTTGCCAGGTAAACGAGATCAGGTCATCATTAGAAATACTTAGATGTCGAACCGGAAAATCCTTAAAAGTTGTAAGTTGTGTTTCTGAACCACCACTTACAGGCATCTTGTATAGGTTTTGAGTACCATCTTTTTCATTCAGAAAATAAACCGAAGTTCCATCAGAACTAAAAACCGGTTCACGGTTCTCCCCTTTAAAAGTACTTAACTGATCGTATAAATTATTATTAATATCATATAACCAAACATCGCGCGTAACTGCTGACGTATGATGCTTTCTGAATGCATCCTCATAGCCTTTCCTATCCTGGAAAACCAGTTTTGAGCCGTCGTTATTGTAGGTAGCTTCTTCAGCCCCAGCTGCAGACAGCAGAACCGGGCGACCTCCTTTTACAGGAATTGTATATAAATTATTGAAAAGTCCGGGGCTGGGAAATCTCACGCTTTTAGCAGGGGCGTTCCTTCCGCTCCCGAAAAGGACTTCCTGATTATCAGGAGTAAAGTCATAGGGATAGTCATCACTGCTGTTGTAGGTTATCCTAACAGGAGTTCCGCCTTCGGCAGGCATTGTATAAACATCAAAATTGCCATACCGATCACTGGCAAAGGCAAGGGTTTTGCCATCACTGCTCCACACCGGACGCATATCGTAAGCATCGCCGGTGGTGACAGGAGTTGCTACACCACCACTTGTATTTACGCGATAGAGATTGCCCATATATCCAAAAATAATGGTCTTACCATCAGGAGAGATACTGGGATATCGCAGCCAATGCACATCTTCCTGAGCACTCATAGTTAAGGCCAGAAAAGCGATAAAAATCGCAAAGAAAATTTTTCTCATAAATTCAATGGAAATTAATTTTTAAATTAAATGAAGTTCTAGTATATAATTTTGACACCAATCGCCATTGAAAGTTTAAAATCAAGCGATTTTGAGTCAGGTAAATTATTGAAAATACAGGTGCAGCTGCATCATCCATTCCTTTTCAAAATAACGCACCACGCTTATCAAAATAATCCCCGCGATCACGTAGATCCAACTATAGGAATTCCTTTTGAACATATAGCCGCCTATTAAGGCGAAAATGAGATAAGGGATTGTGAGGATCAGATTTGCCCAAATCCAGGCTCCCTGAAAGATCGCCAGTACCTTCATCACGATATAAAAAACCGAATAAAAGAAAATGATCTTCGAAATAGTTGAAAGATAGCGATCTCTAAGTTTACTCATTATAATTGTCTGGGGTTTGTCTGCGATTCGTGGTTTGTTCAAAAGTATAGGCCCAGTTCAACAATTGTTGCTCGGTAAAAGGTCTTCCTATAAAAGTGAGTCCTTCGGGAGCATGATTATCGCTGCTGTAACCCATTGGTACGGTAATCGCCGGATATTTAGCCACCGCCGCGTAACCCGCATGATAGTTATTGATGGAAAGGACCGCATCAAGATTGTGTTCTTTCATTGGCTTTTCAAAGAAACGGGTTCCATTTCGTCGCAAGGTATCTTTTATGGCCGCGAATTCTTCAGCAGTTGCCGAATCTTTGAGAATTCCGAGAAAAAGGGCCTGCCCGTAAGGAGCTCTTTTTAACGAATCCTGATTATTATATTCCACAACATCACCCACATTTTCAAAATCCACATCGCCGCCATAATTCTGAAAATAAGCGGGAAGATCCTTTTTCATATCGAGGTTGAGCAATCTGGTGAAATTTGGAAGATCGATATCTTCTGCCTCAAATTCCACAATTTCGGCACCTGCATTTTTAAGATCGTTGACGGCGCGCATATACAAAGTATCTTTCATAAGAGCTTTGATGGCACCAAAGCGTTTTCCGGTAAGAACGACTTCTTTTAAGTCTTTATAATAGTCCCGGGCATCTTTGCCTGCAGCTGCCGAAGCAGGATCTTTTTTATCAATACCAGTCATAGCGGAAAGCAAAATAGCATTATCAACCACAAATTTGGTCATCGGGCCTGGAGTATCGAGGGTGCTTGAGATTGGAACAATTCCGCCACGGCTAAGAAGTCCGATAGTAGGTTTTAAACCAACAACCGAATTCTGGCTTGACGGAGAAAGGATAGATCCCGACGTCTCTGAACCAACGGCTACCGGAGCTAAATTAGCTGCCACGGCGACACCACTTCCCGAGCTGGACCCCCCGGTATCGAGTATCTTTCTTCCATAAGGGTTAAGAGTTTGCCCACCCACGGCAGAATATCCGCTGGGACATTCGCCGCAAAAGAAATAAGCCCATTCGCTCAGATTCGCTTTTCCTAAAATAAGAGCACCGTTTTCCCTTAAACGCTTTACAATAACGGCGTCGTTGGCATTGTTCTCCTGAAGGGCAGCAGCCCCGGCCGTAGTAGGCATTCCTTCGGCATCGATATTATCTTTCAACAATACCGGAATTCCGTAAATAGGATTATGATCGGGATTTTTTTTAAGCTGTTCGTCTTTTTCGCGGGCTTCTTTCAGTAGATCAGGATTCAGAGCGATCACCGAATTCAGGGAAAGCTCATTGTTGCGGTCGTACTTTTTGATTCTCTTAAGGTAAAAAAGAGCGATTTCTTCGTAACTAAGTTTTCCGCTTTTAACCGCTTCCTGGATTTCGGGAATAGGCTTTTCAAAAACCAGGTCTTTTACTTCGTTGTATCGGGTTTCAGAAAAATTGGCTAGCGCGCTTTCAAAAGGCATCCAAAGGCTGTCATTATTGATATATTTGGAGTCGACGACCTTGAATTCCATTTCCTTAACCGTATCGGTAGAATCGGTTTCAGTTTGTATATTTTCCTGATCGTTTTGCGAGTCGTTTTTACAGGCCAGCATCGCAAAGGCCATGAGCAAAAGAAGTACTGATTTTTTCATATAAATTATTTAAAGAAGGAATCTACAAATTCATATTTATTAAATACCTGAAGATCTTCAACCCCTTCTCCCACTCCAATATACTTCACAGGAATTTTAAACTGATCGCTGATGCCTATTACCACTCCGCCTTTAGCCGTACCGTCGAGTTTGGTAACTGCAAGAGAAGTGACTTCAGTAGCTGCGGTAAATTGTTTTGCCTGTTCAAACGCATTCTGGCCGGTAGACCCGTCCAGAACCAGCAAAACCTCATGAGGAGCTTCAGCAATGGTCTTCTGCATCACCCTTTTCACCTTGGAAAGCTCTTTCATCAAGTTCACTTTATTATGAAGTCGACCCGCGGTATCGATTAAAACCACATCGGCGTCCATTTTTACGGCATGCTGAATGGTATCAAACGCCACGGAAGCCGGATCACTACCCATTTTCTGTTTGATGATTGGAACGCCGGTTCTATCGGCCCAGATCTGAAGCTGGTCGATCGCGGCTGCACGGAAGGTATCGGCTGCGCCTAAAACCACTTTTTTACCCTGACTTTTAAACTGATGTGCAAGTTTTCCGATAGTAGTAGTTTTTCCAACCCCATTCACTCCCACGACCATGATCACATAAGGCCTTTTATCGGCAGGAATATCAAGTTCGGCATACTCGCCTGTATTATTTTCTGAAAGCAAGGCGGCGATCTCTTCGCGAAGAATTTTGTTTAGTTCATCGGTGCCAACATATTTATCACGGGCCACGCGCTCTTCTATTCTGTTGATGATCTTAATGGTTGTAGCAACACCTACATCACTTCTCACCAGCACTTCTTCAAGTTCATCAAGCACCTCATCGTCGACCTTCGATTTTCCGGCAACGGCCTTGCTCATTTTATCAAAGAAACTGGTTTTTGATTTTTCCAGTCCTTTATCGAGGTTTTCCTTTTTTTCCTTAGAAAATATCTTTTTAAATAAACTCATTATTTCGGCAGGTTTTTTAAAACAAAGAAGCCTCCACGGCTTTTCTTTTTAGGGCCATAAATATACACAAAAAGAAAAAAGCCGTCCAGATAAATCCGAACGGCTTTTTTATATGATTTTACTCGCTGTTAAACGATTATTTTTGTTTCAAAAAGTCGTTTACATCTTCAGGAGCCATGATCTGCTCCACGAAAGTATAGGCACCGGTTTTCTCAGACTTTACCATTTTGATAGCTTTGGTAAGCCTTTTAGATCCTGTTTGAATACTTGCTACTGATTTCTTTGCCATGACTTATATTATTTTATTTCTTTATGAACAGTCATCTTCTTAAGAACCGGGTTGAATTTCTTCAACTCAAGTCTGTCTGGAGTGTTCTTTTTATTCTTGGTTGTGATATATCTTGAAGTACCTGGTTGTCCAGATGCTTTATGTTCTGTACATTCAAGGATTACCTGAACTCTGTTACCTTTCTTTGCCATTGTGAATGTTTTTTATCGGAATTATTTCTTAAGAAATCCTTTAGCTCTGGCCTCTTTGATCACGGCAGAGATTCCTTTCTTGTTAATATCTTTTAACGCAGATGTAGATACTTTTAAAGTTACCCATCTGTCTTCTTCAGGGATGTAAAAACGTTTTTTAACCAAATTCGCATTGAATTTACGTTTGGTCTTGTTCATAGCGTGAGAAACATTGTTCCCAACCATTGCTCTTTTCCCGGTAAGTTCACAAACTCTTGACATTGCTCTATACTTTTCTCGTTATTTCAAAACAGGCTGCAAATTAACGATTTTTTTACCTAACAGACAACTAATTGAAAAAAAATATTTCGAGGCTTCTCTACAGGCATAAAAAATCTCGCAGCACCCGGTATATATGACTTCCACTTTTTAAGAATAAAAAATTAAAATCTAAATTTCAAGTTTGATTTAAAGAATTTTTCGGGATTATTTCTGTTCCAGGTTCTCGCGGTATTCAAAAATGGCTTCCTGAAGCATTTTCATGGCCTTATTAACCGCTTTTCCTATCACTTTTTCGCGGTGGTTCCCAAAATTGAATTCTTCACTGAACACTTTCTGCGGAGTCGCAATGGCAATAAACACCGTCCCAACTTCAGCATCGCTATCTCCTTTTGTGGGCCCGGCATTTCCCGTTGTCGCTATGGAAAATTCGGTGTGAAATTTTTCGCGGGCTCCTTTGGCCATGGCCTGAGCGACTTCTGCACTGACCACAGACTTTTCTTCGATCAGTTTTTCTGAAACACCTAAAAGTTCGGTTTTAGATGGTGTTGCATAACAAACCACGCTTCCGCTGAAAGATGCCGAAGAGCCCGGAGCTTTTGAAAACTTGGTAGCCAGCCTTCCACCAGTACAACTTTCAGCAGTTGAAAGCTTCCAGCTATTCTGAGCCAGAAGCCTGCCAATAGCGACTTCTAAAGGTTCATCTTCTTCATAGCCGGAAATAATGTCTCCAATAAACTCGTGCAGACTGGTTATCTGATTCTCAATGGCATTTCTGAGGTTCTGCTCATTATCTCCTTTAGCAGTAAGCCGTAAGCGCACCTTTCCAAGATTTGGAAGATAAGCCAGCTTAATACCTTCAGGCAGGTTGTTTTCCCAGTCCTCAATACGACGCGCAATTTCACTTTCACCCACCCCGTAGGTAACCACCGTTTTATAAATAATATATTCCCGCGAAAAATTCTGCATCAGGCGCGGAACCACTTCTCTGGTGATGAGTTCCTTCATTTCGAAAGGTACTCCCGGAAGGGAGATCACTACTTTTCCGTCTTTCTCGAACCACATACCAGCAGCGGTTCCATATTCATTATGGAGCACTGTAGCTTTTTTTGGCAAAAGGGCCTGATCGCGATTAAGATCGGAAAAGGGAGTTTCTATATACTTATCGAAAAGCTCTTTGATATGCTTGAGGACATCTTTGTTTAGCTCCAGTTCATCATCAAAGAATTCACAGAGACATTTTTTGGTAATATCGTCTTTGGTGGGCCCCAGTCCACCGGTCATGATCACAATATCTGCACGGAGCATTGCTCCCTCTATGGTTTTTAATATGTGCTCACGTTCATCCTGAATGGAAGTGATTTGATGAACAGAAATTCCAATTTTGGTAAGTTCTTGGGCAATAAAAACCGAATTGGTATCTACAATCTGGCCAATGAGTATCTCGTCACCAATGGTAACAATTTCAGCTTTCATTAGAGGTCAAAATCATTTTTTAGAGCAACTACGGCTTCATCAACTTTTTTAGTGATAGCCGCGGCAGCATCAGGAACTTCATCCTTTCTCTGTCCCTGTTTAGACCAGGCCTCAATGATACGAATCTGATCCATTAAATTCAGGCCAAAAAGCTGAAGATTTGGCTTCATTTTATGCGCATATTGATAGGAGAGCGAAGGATTATCATTTTGTATGGCATCGTTCATCGCTGCGACATCTGGCGGGATTTCCTCAAGGAAAGTCTCGACCACGGTTTTCATAAATTCTTCATCGCCCCCGGCCATTTCACGAACCTCGTCAAGATTGTAGCTATCCATAGTACTTATTTTACTTTTATTGAAAACATTTTTTGGTTGTTCAGGAATCCGGTTAACCGGTCATCGGGAGAAACTTTCCCTACGCCCGCCGGAGTTCCCGTAAATATGATATCCCCTATTTTCAGGGTGAAATATGTCGAAATATAGGCAATTAATTCGTCAATTTTCCAAAGCATCAAAGAGGTATTGGCCGCCTGTACTGTCTCTTCATTTTTTTTAAGGCTAAATTCAAGATTGTCTAGCGCAGGCAAATCTTTCTTATTAAACCACTTATCACCTATCACCGCGGCACCGTCGAATCCTTTAGCTTTTTCCCACGGAAGGCCTTTTTCTTTTAATTTTTGCTGAAGGTCGCGCGCGGTGAAATCAATTCCCAGGCCGATTTCCTCGTAATACTTATGAGCGAATTTCTCCTGAATATGCTTTCCGATCTTATTGATCTTAACCAGAACCTCCACCTCATAATGCACATCATCAGAAAAATCAGGAATAAAAAAAGGCTGTTTCTTTAATAAAACTGAAGTATCGGGTTTGTGAAAAAGCACTGGTTCCTCAGGTTTTTCATTCTGAAGTTCCTCGATATGCTTCGCGTAATTACGGCCTACACAGATAATTTTCATTTACGACAATTTATTATTCAGCTTTCGCAATTTAATCGCCGTCAGGACCTTTTTTGTGTATAAAGGAAAATCGGCATTCTGTATCCACCCAAAATATCCTGGCTCCTCTTCCAGCACCCGTTCTACGCTTTTTCCTTTATATTTTCCGAAGGTAAAAACCTCTTTCCCTTTTTTATCCAGAGCAATAAATCCTGCAAAATCGACTGCTTTCTTCCTGGAGCTATATCCTGAAAGCCATTTGATATCATTCTCAAGATCCTCGTATCTATCAAGCTGAGATTTCAGTACTTCGTAAGTAGCTTCAGTATCGGCTTCAGCACTATGGGCATCTTCCAGGTTTTTTTCACAGTAAAACTGGTATGCCGCAGAAAGCGTTCGCTGTTCTTTTTTATGAAAAATCGTTTGAACATCTACAGCCACCACATTTTTCATTTCAAAATCGATTCCCGCCCGGAGCAGTTCTTCTACCAGCAATGGAATATCAAAACGGTTAGAATTATAACCTGCCAGGTCACAGCCTTTTATAAGATCGTGAACCTTGGTTGCCAATTCCTGAAAAGTAGGTTCATTGGCTACTTTTTCATTAGATATACCGTGAATCGCAACCACTTCTGCAGGGATCTCCCGCTCCGGATTTACCAGCCAGCTGTGGCTTTCTTTATTTCCATTGGGAAAAACCTTCAAAATGGCAATTTCAACAATTCGATCATGACAGATATTGGTACCGGTAGTTTCCAGATCAAAAAAACAGATTGGCCGCGTAAGATTAAGCTCCATATTCAAAAACTTTTTTTGCAAAGTTAGCATAAATTGGCAGTTGATCCCATTTATTAAAATCGAAAGACTCCCGAGCTATCTAAAACAAAAAACCGCTCCAAAACTGAAGCGGTTTCATCCTATTTATTTTATTGAAAATCAATTGGTAAATACGTCTTTGGTAGGTTCTACGATGGCGTCTACCGCATAGATAATTCCATTGGAAGCTTCCGTTCCAGAACCGATAACATGTGCACCACCGACCATAGAAATATCTCCGGGATTATTGGTGCTCACCGTAATCTCTTCTTCTGCAACGGTTTCAATTGCCTGGGTTTCATTGAAATCCATGGGGGTATGTTTTCCAACTAAAATATGTCGCTGCAAAAATAATCCAAGCTGTGCCCGGTTAGCAGGATCTATGAGTTTCTCAAATTTTTCTTCTGGCATCTTTTTAAATGCTTCATTGGTTGGCATGAAAACAGTATAATTTTTATCTGATTTCAATATCAGATCCAGATTTCCCATTGCCGCAAGTCTCCTAAAGGTGGAAAAATTCGCATCCTTCGCCGCAAGGGCAAGAATATTATAATTTTCAGGATTGTCAACATCTGAAAATGGATTCACATAATTGTCTTCATTTGGTGGTAGATCTGCAAAATCACCTATCACATCGGCCTCCTGAAAACCTTCATTAGCCGCCATGTCTTTTTTAGTATCTGATGTTCCGCCGCAGGAAGCCAGCATCAAACTCAATACTGTTGCGATTGCAAATAAATATTTCTTCCTTTTCATAATTATTGTTTTTTAATAGGTTTCTTATAAAAAGGTACGAAACACAGAAGCTGTATTCAACTGATATTCTTCATTTTAACCTTAAAACGGAGATTTTATCATTTCTTAAACAGATAAACGGACTTATCAGTTTAAATATGGACAAATTTTCTTAAAAATTTTAAATAAAAAACCCTGCGAGCGCAGGGTTTTCGGTAATTTTCATTATTTGAAAATCTAAATTTCACGATCTTTATCGAAACCTTCCAGGTACTGAGCAACTCTTTGAACAAACTGTCCGCCAAGAGCCCCGTTCACCACGCGATGATCATAACTGTGAGAAAGGATCATTTTATATCTAATTCCTATAAAATCTCCATCGGGAGTTTCGATCACCGAAGGCATTTTTCGTATCGCTCCAAGAGCCAGAATTCCAACCTGCGGTTGGTTGATAATTGGAGTTCCCATGATACTTCCGAAGGTACCCACATTGGTAACCGTATAAGTTCCTCCCTGAATTTCATCGGGTTTTAATTTATTTTTACGGGCACGAGCGGCAAGATCATTTACAGCTTTTGCCATACCCACCAGATTCAAACGGTCGGCATTTTTGATCACCGGGACAATAAGGTTTCCATCGGGCAGTGCTGCCGCCATCCCAAGATTGATATTTTTCTTTTTGATGACCTTTGTTCCATCTTCATTCACCGAAATGTTGATCATTGGGAAATCGCGTATCGCTTTGGCCACGGCTTCCATAAATATTGGTGTAAAAGTGAGCTTTTCACCTTCTCTTTTATGGAATTCTTCCTTGTGTTTATTTCTCCAGTTCCAGATGTTCGTTACATCCACCTCAATAAATGACTGCACATGGGCTGAAGTTTTTACACTTTCCTGCATATGATGGGCGATCATTTTGCCCATCCTGGTCATTTCAACGATCTCATCTTCTCCCGAGACAACCGGCTCTTCACTTTTAGCCACTGTAGATTCAAGGTCTTTGGTGTCTATAGATCTTCCTTTCGTTGCAGCAGGTTCTTTTTTAGCTGAAGGCTCCGCCTCGCGATTTTCAACATATTCCAGAATGTCATTTTTGGTGACACGACCGTCTTTGCCGGTCCCTTCTATACTATCCAGTTCCTCAAGACTAATACCTTCTTCTTTGGCTATATTCCTAACCAGGGGAGAATAAAAACGCGATGAACCTGAATAATCTCCTGTACTTTCGGTAGAAACTGTACTTTTGGCTGTTTCAATTGTTTTTTCAACTTCCGGAACCGCAGCAGGAGTTTCCTCTGTATCTTCTTCTGCAAATTCTTCCTCAGATTCCTCGCCTTCGGTTTCTATAATCGCAATAATTTGACCAACTTTTACTACATCATCGGCTTCGAAAAGCTTTTCAACCAGTTTTCCATCCACTTCACTGGGAACTTCACTATCTACTTTATCAGTGGCTATTTCGAGGACGGGCTCGTCCATTTCAATAGTATCTCCAACTTCTTTAAGCCAATTGGTTATGGTTGCTTCTGCAACGCTTTCACCCATTTTGGGTAATTTAAGTTCAAATTTTGCCATATCTATAAACGAGATGTGATTTTAGTTATCTGCTTTGCGAATTTAATTAAATTAAGGCGATTTCAGTATTAATAAAACAATAAAATTAATTTTCACTGATTTTTTTCTATTTTGAAATCACCTTGGAAATATGCCTAAAATTACAATTTCAGTAATGGAATTGAAAGAGATTAAGCTTATTTTAGGCTTCAGAAGATTAGCTCTTCATTGAATTTTCAAAAGGAACCCTGTGCACAATGCTTCTGCCAAGGGTCACCTCATCGGCATATTCGAGCTCGTCCCCGACTGAAATTCCTCGGGCGATCGTTGAAGTTTTGATGTCCTTCCCTTCCAGTTGTTTGAAAATGTAGAAGTTCGTCGTGTCTCCTTCCAGAGTGCTGCTAAGGGCAAAGATAATTTCCTGTATTTTCCCGGCCTCCACTTTTTCTATTAATGGTTTTATTGTTAATTGAGAAGGTCCCACTCCATCCATCGGACTTATTTTTCCGCCCAAAACATGATAATGCCCACGATACTGACCGGTATTTTCAATGGCCATCACATCGCGAATATCTTCTACCACGCAGACAGTTTCAGAATCTCTTGAGGGATTGGCGCAGATTTCACATAATTCGGTATCACTGATATTATAACAGTTTTTGCACAATTTGATGTTATTCCGAAGATTGAGCAAAGCCGACGAAAGCTGCTCGGTTTGGGCTTCGGGTTGTTTTAATAAATGCAGCACCAGCCTTAGCGCGGTTCGCTTTCCCACTCCCGGAAGTTGCGACATGGCATCTACCGCCTGCTCCAGTAATTTTGACGAAAAATCCATACGCGAATTTATGATTTTTTTGATGGATGGGATTACTTACCTCTTAATTTGTAAATTGCCGCGAAGAATTTTTTTGCATGCAACCATACCAAGTCTTAATTCTCGTCGCGGCCTATTTTGGCGTTTTAATTCTTATATCCTATTTCACCGGAAAAGGTGGCAGTAATGCCGAATTCTTTAAAGCAAACCAGCAGGCTCCATGGTACCTGGTAGCTTTCGGAATGATAGGCGCTTCCCTGAGCGGGGTCACTTTTATTTCAATTCCCGGAACGGTAGAAACAGATTCTTTCAGTTATTTTCAGGTTGTGCTGGGATACACGGTAGGTTATGCGGTGATCGCCACCGTGCTGCTGCCGCTTTATTATAAAATGAATCTCACCTCAATTTATACATATCTCGATAACCGCTTCGGAAATGCCTCGTACAAAACCGGGGCATCTTTCTTCCTTTTATCAAGAGTGGTAGGTTCGAGTTTCCGGTTATTTCTGGTGGCCAATGTACTGCAACTGGTTGTTTTTGATGAAATGAATGTTCCTTATTATGTGACGGTAACCATTACTATTTTGCTTATCTGGCTTTACACTTTCAGAAGCGGCATCAAAACCATCGTGTGGACCGACACTCTGCAAACGCTATTTATGCTCATTGCACTGGGAATTACCATTTATTTCATTTCCGAAGATCTTGGCCTTTCCTTTAGAAATCTGTTCACTTATATTGACCAGGACCAGCATTCCAAGATTTTCTTTTTTGAAGACTGGAAAAGCAAGGATCATTTTGTAAAGCAGTTCATTTCAGGTGCTTTTATCGCTATTGTAATGACCGGTCTGGACCAGGATATGATGCAGAAAAATTTAACCTGCCGCAGTTTAAAAGACGCCCAGAAAAATATGTTCTGGTTTACGGTGGTGCTCGTTTTTGTGAATTTCCTTTTCCTGGCTTTAGGTGTTCTTCTTACAAATTACGCCGATTTAAATGGAATCACCGAAACAAGAGATGACCTTTTCCCGGCAATTGCCACCAGCGGTCAGCTTGGTTTTGCGGTAGCAATTTTCTTTTTACTCGGTCTTATTGCCGCGGCTTATTCCAGCGCAGACAGTGCCCTTACAGCGCTCACTACCTCATTCAGTATAGACATTCTTGATATTGAAAAAAGATATGATGAGAAAAAGCAGGTGAAGGTTAGAAAACAGATCCACGTAGCGATCTCGATATTGCTCATTTTGGTCATGCTGGCTTTTAAATATGCCATCGCTGATAAGAGCGTGATCAACAAATTATTTCAGTTTGCCGGCTATACGTATGGGCCGTTACTTGGCCTTTATGCATTTGGACTTTTTACCAAATGGCAGGTAAAAGATAAATTAGTACCTATAATTGCAATTGCCGCCCCCGTTTTATCTTATATAATAAGTTTGAATAGCCGCGCCTGGTTTGGCTTTGAATTCGGATTTTTTATTTTGATCCTGAACGGATTACTGACTTTCCTTGGTTTAGTATTGCTGAGAAGAAAGCAGCACTAAGGTACAGGAATTTTCAAAATCGATATTGTTTTTCCTTAAAAGCTGATATAATTCGGGGTTTTCAGTACCGGGATTGAAAATAACGCGATTTGGCTTTAGCGATAAAATATAGTCATAATACTCGTGCTGTCTTTTCGCATTCAGGTAAAGGGTAACGGTGTCTATATTTTCAAAAGGCAGTTTTTCAGTTTGAATTTCCACTCCGGCAACCTTTCCTTTTTTTAAACCTATAGCAACCGTAGGCTGGCCATTACCTACTAACCTGTTGATTGCCAGGTACGAATATCGAGATGGATTTAAAGAGGCTCCTAGTACAAGTGTTTTTTTCTTCATAATTCCAAATTTAAACAAAATATGGTGTAACAGAAAGTGCAGTTTACAGTCTTTAGATTGAGAACCGGTTCTTGCAAGACCATCTTATTAATTTTGATGGTTAGTGTTAATTCCGATGGTTTTGCTGCCTGCATTTCTTTACCGAAATGCAGGTTTTTTTTAAAAATCCTGTAACGAACAGCTTTTTGCGTCGTCTTTATAGTAAGAGGTTTTGAATTTGCGCTGTAATGTGAATATGTATTATGCATTGCAAAGTAACTTGTAAAACCTTGTAATCATCAAATTAATCATCAAATCGATCAAAAAATGAAACAGTTTATTTTATCAATGCTATTATTCACCTCGGTATTATTAATGAGCTTTACCGATCCCGTGGGTAAAATTTCAGGATCTGTCATAGATCAGCAATTGAATGAGCCAATTCCCTACGCCACCGTAATTATTAATGATATGCAGGGCAATCTCGTTACCGGAATAACTTCCGGAGATAATGGCGATTTTACCATAGATAATGTCAGGGCCGGAAATTATGTCTTCAAAGTTCAATTTATAGGTTATAAGACCTTTTCCAAAGAAATTCATATAGATCGTGGAAGTCCGCGGGTGGATTTCGGAACAATTGCGCTCGAACCAGATGTTGCCATGCTCGATGAAACAGTGGTTGTTGCAGAAAGAACAACTATTGAACAACGCGTGGACCGCAAGGTGATCAACGTGGGAAAAGATTTAATGACCACCGGCGCAAGCGCTTCTGAAATTATGACCAATATTCCTTCTGTGAATGTTGACCAGGACGGAAATATTTCCCTGCGGGGAAATTCAAACGTAAGAATTCTTGTAGATGGAAAACCTACCAATATGGATCCTGCACAACTTTTAAAGACGATCCCTTCCACTTCTATAAAAAGCATTGAATTGATCACCAATCCTTCAGCAAAATACAACCCGGAAGGAATGAGCGGGATCATCAATATCGTACTTTTGAAAAATGCACGTCAGGGCTTTAACGGAAACCTGAATACCGGGCTTACCATCGGCGATCACACACGCTTCAACGGATCGCTGGATATGAATTATCGCACGGGAAAATTCAATTTCTTCGGAAACCTGGGAGCCAATTTCGGTACCAATCAAAACGGAGGCACTATCAATCTTATCGATCAGGACACCCGACAGACATTTTCGGTTCTAAATGAAAGAAATTCTTATCTCTACAAAATAGGTGTTGATTTTTATTTGAATGAGAAAAATACCTTTTCATTTTATACCAATCAGAATCCTTTTAGTGGGGGTCCTTCAGCATGGATTAGGGTAGAAGATTTCAATAATCCGTCAAGAGATCTTACCCAGTTACTTGACATGAATTTTGAAAGAAAAAACTCTACTTATAATTTCCTTTTCGATCATGATTTTGAAAAAGATGGCCACGACCTGCAGGTAGAATTAGATTACAATACTTACGACCAGGATGAAGAGACCTTTATCAGTTTTGAAAATACCATGCTCAATTTTTCGCCTTATACTGACTGGTTGAATGAAACCCGGGAAAATTTCACCGGAAATATCGATTATGTGAATCCCCTAAGCGAAGTTTCAAAACTGGAAATGGGAGCCGAAGTAAGATTGCTGGACACAGATAATAATTACCGCACCACCAGTGAAAATTATCAAAATTCTACCTACCAGTACGACCGTGATATTTACAGTTTCTATACCACCTTTGGTCAGAATTATGAAAAATGGTCATATCAGCTGGGAGCTCGTTTTGAAAACTATAGTGTGGACGCGATCTACCAGGGAGATAAGGTTTATGAGGACGATTATTTTACGGTATATCCTTCCGGGTTTTTAAGTTATAAGCCTGGGGAGAAAAATAATTACCAATTCAGCTTTAGCCGCAGGGTAGACCGCCCCGGATTCAGCCAGGTGAATCCTATTCGTGAAGTTGCTTCCCCGAGATTGACGGTAGCCGGAAATCCTCAACTTGACCCCCAATTCACCAACTCTTTTGAACTGAATTACACGCGCAATTTCACCAAAAAAGGAAATGCTACTGCCGGAGTCTTTTTCCGCAGAACTACCGATGAGATCAACCAGGTTTTCACTGCTGATGAAAATGAGCCCGGTTCACTATTCTTGACCTTTGCCAATTACGACACCAATAATTCATACGGGCTTGAGCTTTCAACCAATTATAAATTCACCGACTGGTGGAGCACAAATACTTCATTCGAATTATACAGCCAGACGCTGAAAGGAGCGGTAGGTGAAGATTTTATTGCAATTGATAATACTGCGTTCACCTTTAGAACAAACCATAATTTCAAGGCAACCGACGCGCTTACTTTCTCGCTATTCGGCTATTACCGCAGCAAAAGTCAGGATCTGCAGCTAGATATAGACGATATGTATTTTGTGAATGCCGGAGCCCGTTATTCTTTCTTAAAGGATGACAAGGCAACGCTAAGTCTTAACTTTAATGACATTTTCAATACCCAGGAATTTAATGTGACCGGGGGAAGGCCTTTTGACCAGGTGGGTCGATTCAAAGGAGAGACACAAACTGTTTATTTAGGCTTTTCCTACCGTTTTGGTGGCAGTAAGTTTAAAGCCGTCAAACGTAAAAATCGAGATGATAATGACGCCGGAGGAGGCGGACTTTTCTAAAGATTTGTTTTTTTTAGCCAAAAAAGCCCCACGCCGGAAAGCGTGGGGCTTTTTAATTTCTGATAATATAAAAGATCAGGCTTCTACAGCGTACATTTTTTCTCGTTGTTCCCTTATACTCTTATCACTCATATAATCATCGAAACTTAAATAACGGTCAATAATGCCATTTGGAGTAAGTTCAATCACTCTATTGGCAACCGTTTGAGCAAATTCATGGTCATGAGTTGTAAAAAGAACCGTTCCTTTAAAATTCTTAAGGGAATTATTGAAGGCGGTGATCGATTCAAGGTCCAGGTGGTTTGTCGGCTCGTCAAGCATTAGCACATTTGCCCTTATCATCATCATCCGGCTTAACATACAGCGAACTTTTTCACCTCCCGAAAGCACACGGCAAGTTTTAAGCGCTTCTTCCCCGCTAAAAAGCATTTTCCCGAGGAAACCGCGAATGTAAACCTCTTCTCTTTCCGGTTCGGTCTTGGCCCATTGGCGCAACCAGTCGACCAGCGTAAGGTCATTATCAAAATAATCGGAATTATCGGCAGGTAAATAAGACTGTGAAGTGGTAACCCCCCAGGAATATTTCCCGCTTACAGGATTCTGTTTTCCATTTATAATCTCATAAAATGCGGTAGTCGCCCTGGAATCTTTTGAAAAAACAACCACTTTATCTCCTTTAGCAAGGTTGATATCAGCATTTTTAAAAAGGGTTTCTCCTTCAATACTCGCTTCCAAACCTTCCGTATTTAAAATCTGGTCACCGGCTTCACGCTCTCTTTCGAAAATAATGGCCGGATATCGCCTGCTCGAAGGTTTTATCTGCTCAATATTAAGCTTATCGATCATTTTTTTTCTGGAAGTAGCCTGCTTGCTTTTTGCCACGTTAGCGCTAAAACGCTGGATAAATTCCTGTAATTCCTTTTTCTTCTCCTCGGCTTTTTTATTCTGCTGGGCACGTTGCCTCGCTGCAAGCTGCGAAGACTCATACCAAAAGGTATAATTTCCGCTGAAATGATTGATCTTTCCGAAGTCTATATCAGAAATATGCGTACAAACAGCATCTAAAAAGTGACGGTCGTGAGAAACCACGATCACCGTATTTTCATAATTGGCAAGGAAATTTTCCAGCCAGCCGATGGTTTCATAATCAAGATCGTTGGTGGGCTCATCCATGATCAAAACATCAGGGCTTCCAAACAGCGCCTGAGCCAAAAGCACACGCACTTTTTGTTTTGAATCCAGATCTTTCATTAACGAATAATGCAGGTCTTCAGGAATTCCCAGGTTAGAAAGAAGCGCGGCTGCATCGCTTTCGGCATTCCAGCCGTTCATTTCTTCAAATTTCACCTGAAGTTCTCCAATTCTGTCGGCATTTTCATCAGAATAATCGGCATAAAGTGCGTCCATTTCGGTTTTCACCTTGAAAAGAGGCTTATTCCCGCGCATCACTGTTTCCAGTACGGGATAATCATCATACAGGTTGTGATCCTGTTCTAAAACAGACATCCGTTTCCCTGGCTCCAGATGTACGTGGCCCGAAGTCGGGTCAGATTTACCTGAAAGTATCTTTAAAAAAGTAGATTTTCCGGCCCCGTTGGCGCCAATAATCCCGTAGCAGTTTCCCTGCGTAAAAGTGGTATTAACCTCATCAAATAAAACTCTTTTTCCGAATTGTACCGAAAGATTTGATACTGAAAGCATAAACGATCTAAATTAATTTTTTGCAAAAGTAGTTATAATCAATCTTTCGAGGAAAGATTAACGTTTTAAAAATTGCTTTTAACGCTGGATTAACACCCTTAGGCAGCGGCCCCGTTTATATTTGTTAAAAAATGAGGATGCCCGAACATCCACATACCCAATACTCCACATGAAGTATTATCTTTTAACCGGATTATGTGTTTTTTTTACTCTTTTTGGCTGCAAGGATACAAACCTGAAAGATGAGAATACAACCTATGTTGGTGGGCAAATCAACAATCCTGAGAGCAGTTATGTTATACTTTCCCAGGGCAATAAAATTATAGATACTTTATACCTGGATGAAAAAAACCAGTTTGGAAAAGATTTTCAGGATCTAAAAAGTGGTATTTATACTTTTAAACATCCGCCCGAAAACCAAACCCTTTATATAGAACCCGGTGATAGCATCGTAATCTGGCTAAACACGCTTTCTTTTGACAAATCGCTTAATTTTAGTGGTGAAGGTGCCGAGGAGAGTAATTTTTTGCTTAATATGTTCCTTAACAATCAGGAAAATAATGATCTTGTTCTTACTTACTATAAGATGTCTCCTGAAAATTTCGCCAGGGTTTCAGATTCAATTCGGAAAAGCCGATTGGAAAATTTGAATAAATTAAAGGCTAAAAATAATTTTTCAGAAGAATTTACCAGTATCGCTGAAAAGATCATTTCCTATGAATTTTATGATCTAAGGGAGCGCTATACTTTTTTAATTGAAAAATATTATCCTGAAATCGCCGAAACTATTCCCGAAGACTTCAATGATTATCGCGAGAACATCAATTTTAATGATAATGAATTGAAAGATTATTATGTCTACACTAATTTGATTGACGATTACCTCAGGACTAAAAGCATTGAATACTGCGAAAAAAATCATTTAGATAAAAAATGCTTTGATCTTAACAGTTTTGATAACATAAGGAGAAGAATGCTGCTGATCGATTCTTTATCAAATTTACAAGCATTAAAAAATGAATTTCTCGACAGGCTGGCCGACAGAAGTATCATAATGGCAGAAAGTAAAGAACGTATAGACTCCATACTTTCCACTCTTCAGGAAATAGGCTATTCAAATTTAGAAGAAGCAAAAAATCTGGCCGACGTCCAAAAAGGTTACTTTGTTGGCAATTCTTTGAAAGACCTCAAAGCCGAGAATACCAAAGGTGAAATAAAAACCTATGGTGAAATTATTAAAAAACCCACTATTACTTATGCATGGTCAATCTACGCTCCTGCCCACCACCGCTGGCAGCATAAGATCATAAAACAACTAAAAAAGAAATATCCCGAACTTGATTTTCTTGGGGTAAATATCGATCTGGGCGATCGGGAAGAATGGCTTAGGACGTTAGAAAATTACGATTATGATAAAGAAGATGAATATCAAATAGCCGAAAGATCCACCAGTAAAGAAACCTATAAGAAATATCTTAACAAAGTGCTTTTTATCGATCCTAAAGGTACCATTGTTCACGGGGATGTTCAGTTTGGAAATCCTCATTTTGAAGAAGAGATTCTCGAATTCCTTAATCGGGAATAAAAGAGCTGTTTAAAAATTTTTAACTGCGAGCAGGTTTCCCGGAAAAGCAATCTCAATAATAATGAGATTACTTCACCTCCTGCCTGCCAGCAGTCGTTCGTAATGACGATTAATTTTTAAACAGCTTTTTTATAGTAAACTCTTACTGATTTCCCTTCTTGTGATCAGAAAGAAATTTCTCCAGACCGATATCCGTAAGCGGGTGTTTCAGCAATCCTTCGATAGAAGATAAAGGCCCGGTCATTACATCAGCTCCTATTCGCGCGCATTCCAGCACATGCATGGTATGTCTTACAGATGCTGCAAGGATTTCGGTTTCGAAACCGTAGTTATCATAAATCAGGCGAATGTCTGCGATGAGATCGAGGCCGCTGGTAGAAATATCGTCCAGTCTGCCGATAAAAGGAGAAACATAAGTAGCTCCGGCTTTGGCGGCAAGCAAAGCCTGTCCGGCAGAAAAAATCAAGGTGCAGTTCGTCCTGATACCTTTATCGCTGAAATATTTTAATGCTTTTACACCTTCTTTAATCATTGGTACTTTCACCACAATTTGCTTATGCAAATCGGCAAGTTCTTCTCCTTCCCTAACGATTCCTTCAAAATCTGTAGCGATCACTTCGGCGCTGACATCACCTTCTACCAATTCGCAAATTCTTGTATAATGCCTGAAAATATTGTCTTTTCCGGTGATTCCTTCCTTGGCCATAAGCGAGGGATTGGTAGTTACACCGTCAAGAACACCAAGTTCCTGTGCTTCTTTGATTTGGTCAAGATTGGCGGTATCGATAAAAAATTTCATAGTTGTGTTTTTTATAGGAAAATTATATTTTCCAAAATTACAATTTATAATGTTTCATGAGAATTCTTTCGTATAGTTTATCGGGTAATAAACCTTTGAGTTTTACAGAGAATTTCTGAAGCTGCTCCCCCACTTTATAATGTACTCTCGGTTCCGGGGTGTTGATTATTTCAAGAATTCTTTCGGCCATCAATTGCGGATCTTTTCCCGCATCGACATGCTTATTCATGAGTTTCAGTGTTTTTCCGTAGGCATTTTTATAAGGAGAACCGTCACGAACAGGTGCATGATATCTTCCGGCAGCGATATTGGTGGCGAAATCTCCGGGAGCCACATTGGTCATTTTTATATTGAATTCTTTCAGTTCCATACGGTAAGCCTCGGCAGTAATCGCCAAAGCACCTTTTGTAGCCGAATAAATACCGCGATACGGAAGTCCCATATAGCCGGCAATGGAGGTGATATTGATGATAAGGCCCTGATTGTTCGCCCGCATGACGGGCAAAACCTGCCTGATGATATTCAGCGGGCCAAAATAATTGGTTTCAAAGGCCTTTTTGATCTCTTCTTCCGGGGTTTCTTCAACAGGACCCGTGATTCCCACTCCCGCATTATTGATAAGTATATCTATTCTTCCCTCTTTCTGAACAATATGTTTAATCGCGTCGCGAATGCTTTGCAGATTCGTAACATCAAGTTGTATCATTTTGAAGTCGCCGGAACTGGATTTTTCAGGATTCCGACTGGTACCGTAAACTTTGAAATTATTTTGCGTGAGATAAGAAGCAATCGATTTCCCGATGCCTGAGGAAGCGCCTGTAATAAGCACCACTTTTTGAGAAGCTGATCCCTGTTTCATATCGAACAAAGATGCAATAATTTTAGGAAAATTAAGAAACAAAAAATGGCAAGCGACCCACATCACACCGCTACGACCGCCTACCCTTGCTGCGTTCCCGCCCTGGGGGGATTCAGCAGGAGCTGGTTGTGTGGGACTTGCCGCTGCAAATATACAATCTTCTTAACTTTAAGCAAGCTTTTTTTAGTAGGATTTGGTTAATTTAGCCACTCATTTAAGTCCATTTTATGTTGCGAAAATTTAACTTTCTGTCTCTCTTTATCTTATGTTTTTTAATCATTTCCTGCGGAAGCAAAAACGCTAAAAAAAGCTCGCCTTTTTCGGTAGAAATTTCGGGAAACCAACAGGAATTTAAGTTACACGATCAAATAAATGCCGGAGTAAAAAGCAGGGAAAATATTCCTATAGATTCTCTTGCTCTCTATTTAGGAAACGACCGACTTCAGTATAAAGGAAATTCAAACCAGCTGAATATCAATCTGGACAATGTAAAACTGGGTAGCTTTCCGTTAAAATTCGTCATATTTTCAGAAGAAGGCACAGATACCCTGGTGAAAAACATCAAAATTTTAAATGATAAGGCACCAGTAATTTACACCTACGAAATTGTGAATACCTATCCGCATGATATCACTTCGTATACCCAGGGCCTGGAATTCCACGATGACTTTTTATATGAAAGTACGGGTTTAAGAGGTCAGTCTAAACTGCGCAAGGAAAACCTGGAAACGGGGGAGATCCTGAAAGAAATAAAACTTGACGACCAGTATTTTGCGGAAGGGCTCACGATTTTGAACGGTAAGATCTACCAGCTTACCTGGCAATCTGGTGAGGGTATTATATACGATCTTGAATCTTTTGAAAAAACTGGAATTTTCTCCTACAATCATAGTAAAGAAGGCTGGGGCTTATGCAACGACGGGGAAGTGATATATAAAAGCGATGGCACTGATAAAATATGGGTTCTCGACCCGCAAAGCCTTGAAGAGAAAGGCTATATAGAACCTACGCATCATAAATCATCGGCCACAAGGCTTAATGAGCTGGAATGGGTTGAAGGTGAAATCTACGCCAACACCTGGCAGAAAGATGGGGTCGCAATCATAAATCCTGAAAACGGGGCGATTGACGGACTTATTGATTTCAGCGGATTACGGGAAAAAGTAACACAACACGAACAGCTGGATGTTTTAAATGGAATTGCCTACAATCCTGAAACAAAAAAACTGTACGTCACCGGCAAAAACTGGGATAAAATCTTCGAAGTGAAAATTGTAAAAAAATAATGGAAATAAATCCCGAAATCTTCGAAAAACGCATTCGTGTAAGAAGAAAACATCTAGACAAACAAAAGCACGTCAATAATGTGCAGTTTGTGCAATGGATACAGGATGTAGCAGAAGAACATTGGGAAAGCAGGGCACCGAAGGAGTACAAAGACAAATTCTTCTGGGTGGTGATCCGGCATGAGATCGATTACAGGAAGGAAGCTCTTTTACGAGAAGAACTTCTGCTTCAAACCTATGTTGGTGAAACCACAAATGCTACTTCAGTAAGGCACGTGATTATAAAAAGAGTAAGCGATAAAAAGGTCCTGGTAGAAGCGAAAACCACCTGGTGCCTGATAAATTCAGAAACTAAAAGACCGGCAAGGATTACCGATGATCTCAAACGTATTTTTCTGAAATAAAAAAAGACCATTTTTCAATGGCCATTTTCTTATAATAAATTTTAGATCTTACCACTTAAACAATGGACGATCTTTCATCATTTCCTTTACTTCATTGTGAACCTTTTCAAGTTCGGCGTCATCGTTGATATTGTTGATCACACGATCTATAAAATTGAGGATTTTAGGCATATCTTCCTCTACCAACCCTCTTGTCGTGACTGCAGGTGTTCCAATTCGTATTCCGGAAGTCACAAAAGGTGATTTATCATCAAAAGGTACCATGTTCTTGTTCACGGTAATTCCGGCTTTTCCCAAAGCTTCTTCGGCCTCTTTCCCGCTCACACCTTTATTTCGAAGATCGATCAGCATCATGTGGTTATCGGTACCTCCGGAAATCACTTTATAATCTCTCTCTACAAAAGCTTTCGCGAGTTTTTCGGCATTTTTCTTAACCCTCACCATATAATGAAGGAATTCATCGGTCAAGGCTTCTCCAAAAGCCACTGCCTTGGCCGCGATGATATGTTCCAACGGACCTCCCTGGTTTCCCGGAAAAATAGCTGAATTAAGAATAGCTGACATTTTCTTAAGGTTTCCATTCTTTAGTTTTTCCCCAAAAGGATTGTCGAAATCTTCTCCCATAATAATGATTCCGCCACGAGGCCCGCGAAGGGTTTTATGGGTGGTAGAAGTTACTATATGGCAATAAGGTACTGGATCACTTATCAAACCTTTGGCAATAAGACCTGCCGGATGCGCGATATCAGCAAAAAGGATCGCTCCTACTGAATCGGCAATCTCCCTGAATCTTTTATAATCGATCTCCCGCGAATAGGCCGATGCCCCCGCAATGATCATTTTAGGCTTTTCCTTTTTGGCAATTCGGGCTACTTCATCATAATCGATCATTCCTGTTTCCTGATCAACACCATAAAAAACAGGCTGATAAAGTTTTCCGGAGAAATTAACCGGTGATCCGTGGGTTAAATGGCCGCCATGAGAAAGATCAAAACCAAGGAATTTATCACCCGGTTTCATGCATGAAGCATATACTGCAGTATTTGCCTGTGAACCGGAATGCGGCTGTACATTGGCATATTCAGCATTGAATAATTCTTTCAGGCGGTCTATTGCAAGTTGCTCCACCTTATCTACCACTTCGCATCCTCCATAATATCTCTTCCCGGGGTAACCTTCGGCGTATTTATTTGTAAGCACTGAGCCGGCTGCTTCAAGCACGGCATCACTTACAAAATTCTCGCTTGCAATAAGCTCCAAACCGTTTAATTGTCTTTCTTTTTCTTCAGTTATTAGATCAAAAAGTTGGGTGTCTCGCTGCATCTCAAATTTTTACGTTAAATATTCGGTAAAAATAACAAACATATTCGGTTAATTACAGGAAAATAATATATTTGACTCAACTAGATTTTAACAAAAAACCAACATTTTTTATGTCAATTACCGCTAACGATCCTAACAGAAAAACCTGGCTCGAAATTCCAGCGGATACCGATTTTCCTATTCAGAATATTCCTTTTGGCGTATTTCTAACACGGGATGATGTAATAACCATCGGTACCCGAATTGGTGACTACGCCATCGACCTTGGCGCTTTACACCAGCTGGGATATTTTGAAGGGATCCCTTTAACTGACGATATATTTTTACAGGATACTTTAAACGATTTTATTTCAGACGGTAAGAAAACCTGGCGGCTGGTTCGTAACCGTATTGCTGAAATTTTCGATGCTAAAAACGATAAACTGAAGAATAATCAGGAACATCGCACCCGCGTGCTTTTCACTTTAGATGAAATTGAAATGCAGATGCCGGTGCAGGTAGGTGATTACACCGATTTTTATTCTTCCAAGGAACATGCGACCAACGTGGGAACCATGTTTCGCGATCCAGATAATGCCTTATTGCCCAACTGGCTCCATATTCCCGTAGGCTACCACGGAAGGAGTTCTTCCATTATTCCTTCGGGAATCCCAGTACATCGCCCACAGGGACAGACAAAACCTGCCGATTCAGACACTCCCGTTTTTGGACCTTCACAAAAAGTAGATTTTGAATTGGAGATGGCTTTTATAACCACCGATGCTAATCATCTTGGGGAGCCTATTCCGGTTGATGAGGCAGAAGAATACATCTTTGGAATGGTGATTTTCAATGACTGGAGCGCGCGAGATATCCAAAAGTGGGAATATGTACCTTTAGGTCCCTTCCTTGCAAAGAATTTCGCCTCTTCCATCTCTCCATGGATAGTAACCATGGATGCATTGGAACCTTTCAGAACAGCAAGTCCGAAACCTGAAAAAGAATTGCTTCCTTATTTGAAATATTCCGGAGATAAAACCTTTGATATTCATCTGGAAGTTTCTCTGAAGCCAAATGGAGGCGAAGAAAACCTGATCTCAAAATCCAACTTCAAATATCTTTACTGGAATATGAGTCAGCAGCTCGCTCACCATACCGTGAATGGTTGCCCGGTAATGTCGGGAGATATGATGGCCTCAGGAACGATTTCCGGTGCCAGTGAAGACTCTTTTGGTTCCATGCTGGAATTGACCTGGAGCGGAAAAAAACCTTTAAAACTGAAGGACGGCAGTGAACGCAGCTTTATTGAAGATAATGATACGGTGATCATGCGCGGCTATTGCCAGAATGGTAATTCCCGAATAGGTTTTGGAGAAATAAGCACAAAACTTCTTCCTGTTTATAAGCCAAAAAAGAAATAAACTAAACTGAAAAGAGGCTGTCTAAAAAGTAAAGAAAACGCCATCCTGAATTTATTTCAGGATCTTAACTAATTGAAAATCAAAATCAATTAGAAGCTGAATCAAGTTCAGCTTGACGAAAAAGGCCTTTTCAGGCAGCCTCTATTTTACTCTTTTTTTCCTTTTTTATCCCTAAAATCTTCACGGGATTTAAGTTCATCCTCAGGATCTATTTTTCTTTTCTTTCCAGACTCTTTTTTTAATTCTTCTTTCTGCTCTGCATCCATAAATTCTCTTTTTTGTCGTTCGTTATCGGGATGTTGTATGTCCCGTTTTAATTCCTCTTTCTTTTCATCTTTCAATTTCATCATTAAAGGTTTTTGTTATTAAAAGAAAAATATAAAAAAGGTGCTCAAAAATTGAAAGCACCTTAATATTCTTTAACGTATAATTCTTAAAACAGGAAAAATTACCCAACCAGCTCCTTAAGCTTGCCTGCCTCTATTTGTTGATGAGATGCATGATGGACCACTTCGGCATCTTTTATTATAATTAGTTGCGGACTCTCATGCCGAACGCCAAACTTTTCGGCTATCGCATTTGAAACATCGCGGTGTGCAATAAGGTCCAGAAAATATAATTTCACCGGAGCATCCTCAGGAAGATTATAGTCGGACTCGAACATTCGCAATACCATTCGGCTAACCCCGCATCTCGTGGAGTGTTTCAAAATAGCCACATATTGTTCTTCAGATTCAATTTTAATAGAATCCAGTTGCTCAATGGAAGTAAGTTCATTCCACGGAACGACGGTATTTTCTTTCTTTTCTCCTTCATTTTCATTTTTAAAGATTTTATCAAATAATCCCATAGAAATTCTTTTCGGTAAAGGTAATTCTAAGTAAATTTAATAGAGAATTGAGATCGATAAAATTTTAATAAAAAGCACTAAAACTGCCTTTTTGTCGGTTATTTTTCAATAAAAACAGCCATTTTGTCTTCTTTCTCTAATGGTATATTAATTGACTTTCAGGAATAAAAACGAAGCATATGAATTTTCAAAACTTTACCATAAAATCACAGGAAGCCATCCAGCAGGCTCAGCAGCTTGCCCAGGAGATGGGCCATCAGCAAATTGAAAACGAGCATCTCATGAAAGCCATCACCATGGTTGATGAGAATGTGACGCCTTTCCTGCTGAAAAAACTGAACATCAACGTGAACCTATTCAACCAGATTCTTGATAAAAGCCTGGAGAGTTTTCCGAAGGTTAGCGGAGGTGACATCATGCTTTCCCGGGAAGCCGGAAAAACCGTAAACGAGGCTACAAGTATTGCCAAGAAGATGAATGATGAATATGTTTCTATTGAGCATCTTATTCTGGCAATTTTTAAATCATCCGGCAAGGTAGGCCAGATGCTGAAAGACCAGGGAGCAACCGAAAAAGGCTTGAAAGCTGCTATTGAAGAATTGAGGCAGGGTGATCGTGTGACCTCGCAAAGCGCTGAAGAAACCTATAATTCCCTGGAGAAATATGCCCGAAATCTTAATAAACTGGCGGAAGAAGGGAAACTGGATCCTGTAATTGGGCGCGATGAGGAAATAAGGAGAATTCTTCAGATCCTTTCACGAAGAACAAAGAACAATCCGATGCTCGTAGGTGAACCCGGGACCGGTAAAACCGCGATTGCAGAAGGTTTAGCCCATCGTATCGTTGATGGCGACGTTCCCGAAAACCTGAAAGACAAGCGTATTTATTCACTGGATATGGGTGCCCTTATCGCGGGTGCGAAATATAAAGGTGAATTTGAAGAAAGACTAAAAGCAGTAATAAAAGAAGTTACTTCGAGCGATGGAAATATCGTTCTTTTTATTGACGAGATACATACCCTTGTGGGCGCCGGTGGCGGACAGGGGGCCATGGACGCCGCAAATATCCTGAAACCAGCACTGGCACGTGGAGAACTCCGGGCAATAGGAGCCACAACCCTGGACGAATACCAGAAATATTTTGAAAAGGATAAAGCGCTGGAACGCCGTTTTCAGAAAGTAAATGTTGAAGAACCTGATACCGAGAGCGCGATTTCGATCCTTCGCGGTATCAAGGAAAAATATGAAACTCACCACAAGGTGCGCATCAAAGACGAGGCGATTATCGCAGCCGTGGAGCTTTCACAACGTTATATCACCAACAGGTTCCTGCCTGATAAGGCTATTGATTTGATGGACGAGGCAGCGTCTAAATTAAGAATGGAGATCAACTCTAAACCTGAAGAACTGGACGTTCTTGACAGAAAGATCATGCAGCTGGAAATTGAGATCGAAGCGATCAAGCGTGAAAAAGATGAAACCAAATTAAAAGCCTTAAGAGCCGATCTGGCAAATTTGAAAGAAGAACGCAATGATCTTCATGCCCGCTGGATGAGTGAAAAAGAGGTGGTTGATAATATCCAGAATTTAAAATCGGATATTGAAAATTATAAACTTGAAGCTGAAAAAGCCGAGCGTGAAGGCGATTATGGAAAAGTAGCCGAGATTCGCTATGGAAAGATCAAGGAATCTCAGGAAAAACTGGAAAAACTTCAGCAGCAGGTAGCCGAAAAACAGGATGGTAAATCATTGATCCAGGAAGAAGTCACTTACGAAGATATTGCTGAAGTGGTTGCAAAATGGACCGGTATTCCTGTAACCAAAATGCTGCAAAGCGAACGCGAGAAATTGCTGAAACTGGAGGAAGATCTTCATAAAAGAGTGGTTGGCCAGGACGAGGCTATTATGGCGGTGAGCGATGCAATAAGACGAAGCCGCGCCGGATTACAGGATCAGAAAAGACCAATAGGTTCCTTCCTCTTCCTTGGTACTACCGGTGTTGGTAAAACCGAGCTTGCCAAGGCTCTAGCGGAATATCTGTTCGATGACGAATCGGCGATGACCCGAATCGACATGAGCGAATACCAGGAAAGACATTCGGTAAGTAGGCTGGTAGGGGCGCCTCCCGGATATGTTGGTTATGATGAAGGAGGCCAGCTAACAGAAGCGGTACGAAGAAAACCCTATTCGGTGGTACTCCTTGATGAGATCGAAAAAGCGCACCCCGATACCTTCAATATTTTATTGCAGGTACTCGATGAGGGAAGGCTAACCGATAATAAAGGTCGTGTAGCCGATTTCAAAAATACCATCATTATCATGACCTCGAATATGGGTAGCCAGATCATTCAGGAGAAATTTGAAAATATCAAAGACCTTGATACGGCTATGGAATCGGCAAAATCGGAAGTTTTGAATTTGCTGAAACAAAGTGTACGTCCTGAATTCCTTAACAGGATAGACGATATCGTGATGTTTAGTCCGCTGACTCAAAAAGACATCAGGCAGATTGTAAAACTGCAGCTGAAAGCTGTGAAGAAAATGCTTGCCAAGCAGAATATCGTGCTTGATGCGACTGAGGAAGCTATTAGTTATCTTGCTTCCAAGGGGTTTGATCCACAGTTTGGAGCGAGACCGGTGAAACGAGTGGTTCAGCGGGAAGTTTTGAACAAGCTTTCTAAAGAAATACTGGCTGGAAAAGTTACAACCGATAGTATAATCCTGCTGGATGAATTTAACGATGAACTGGTTTTCCGAAATCAGGAACACCTGGCGGAACAGGAATAAAAGCAAAAAAGCGGCAGAAAAATCTGCCGCTTTTTTAATGAAAAAATTCTTCTTAGAATCTTACCATTTGTCTATTTCCTTTTTTAATTCTTCTTTTGATTTTCCGGTCTTTTCCTGCATGCGACCTAACATTTCATCAAATTTTCCTTCCGAAAATTTAACATCGTCATCGGTGAGCCTTCCATATTTCTGTTTGAACTCTCCTCTGATTTGTTTCCACTTTCCTTCTAACTGATCATTATTCATAATACATTGGTTTTTGAAATTATTATTTTAAATATATTCATAAGTAAAGACGGCAGCTCCCAAGAAATTCACATAATTCTCTTAAACATTTGTTATTTTTGAAATTCAATAAATTGCAATGAATTTCAGAAAACTTCTATACTTTTTACTGCCTTTGATCACCGGTTGTGCCGTTACCAACAGAATTGACAATTCTATGGTAAAACTTCAATTTTTAGACGAATATGTACTTCCCGCCGAAACTACCTTTCAAAATACAAAAGTGGGAGGCCTTTCCGGGATAGACCGAAAGAATGGCAAATATTATTTGGTTTGCGACCAGAGCTCCAACCCGAGGATCTATGAAGCTGATATTCCAATTTCTGATAAACAGATAGATTCCGTAGAAATTACCGGCATGATCACGGTTAAAAAGGGAAAAGAATTTTCTTCAGCGGTGCTTGACCTGGAATCGGTAAAATACGATCAGCTCCGCGATAAATTTGTGATTACCAGCGAAGGAAGTATTGACTCTGGCAAGGATCCTGGAGTTTATACTTTGAACCATAAAGGTGAAATAGAAGAAAAATTTGAAATTCCTTCTTATTTTGACGCAAAAGGCGAACAACGGCCAAGGAATAACGGAGTTTTTGAAGGGCTGGCAGAAAGTTATGACAATCGTGGTTATTGGGTGGCCGATGAATTGCCACTGGAAAAGGACGGCCCTAAACCTAAAATTTATCCTACGCATTCGCACATTCGCATCACCAAATACGACAAGAATACGGGTGAACCCATGAAACAGTTCGCTTATAAGTTAGAAGGAATTTCCAAATTACCCATCAATTTTTTCGCGATAAATGGCGTCACAGAATTGCTGGAATATGCCCCTGATAAGTTCCTGGTTTTGGAAAGGGCCTACTCTGCAGGTTATGGCCCGCACAGCAATACGGTAAAGATTTTCCAAATAGATGCTTCAGAAGCGACCAATACCTTGAAAATGGAGAGCTTAAAAAAGAACAAATATGAGATGCCTGAAAAACATCTGGTATTTAATTTTAAATCTGTCAGAGATCAACTTACCGATGGGATAATCGATAATATTGAGGGAATGTGCTTCGGGCCTGTTTTATCAAACGGTAAACAATCCTTGCTTTTTGTATCAGATGATAACTTCAGTGGTTTTGGGCATCAGATTACCCAATTCATACTTTTTGAAATTGAATACCAAAAGTAAACTTCACCCCCAGGCGCTGTTTATTAAATCTAAATTACTTTTATTTTTCTTCCTTCCTTTCCCCGAAGGTATTTCAGGATTCTACATTTACTAAATAATCCCGTGAGTTGTTGGTTTTGCTTTGATGCCCCCAATGCGAAGCAATTTATCTATGATGGCTCTACTATTTTCCTCTAATCCGACGTCATTCCAATCAAGCCTAACTTAATGATGGCCCTGAAAAGCTCCCCCGAACGGGGAGAATGTCTATAAAAAAAGAATTAAGATTTACCCCTCAAAAAGATATCCATTAAGTTTTTATTTTTATATCCTTATTTTTAAAAAAAAATTAAAAGAATTAAAACATTATGTAATTTTTTAATTATACCTTTTCCTAATTATCGTGAAATGCTTAAATATTTACAACCTTTTATTTTCCTCTTTCTTATAGCCTCACCTGGACTTTTCGGGCAAAAAGTTAATAGCGCCTATCGCCTACACATAAAAAAAACCGCAACACCAGTAAAAGTTGACGGAATAATGGATGATAAGGCGTGGTCAAAGGCAGAAGTCGCTGATGATTTTTATATGATTCTCCCTACGGATACCAGTTATGCCGAGGTCCTCACTGAGGTAAGAATGACCTATGATCAAGAAAACCTTTATCTATTTGTGACCAATCACCACGGTATCCCAGGTCCCTATATAGTAGAATCATTAAGAAGAGATTTCTCCTTTTCCAAAAACGATAACTTTCTCCTGTTTATGGATCCATTCGATGATCAAACCAATGGTTTTTCCTTTGGAGCCAATGCAGCAGGAGCTCAATGGGATGGCCTGATGTATAACGGCGGATCTGTGGACCTGAGCTGGGACAACAAATGGACTTCAGTTGTAAAAAATTATGAGGATAAATGGACTTTTGAAGCAGCCATACCCTTTAAAAGTATACGATATAAAAAAGGAATTAAAGAATGGGGGATTAATTTTGGCAGAAATGATTTAAAGACTGCTGAAAAATCCAGCTGGGCTCCTGTGCCCCGGCAGTTTCCCTCAGCCTCCTTAGCCTATACAGGCACCCTGGTCTGGGACGAACCCCCACCATCCACTGGGCCAAATATATCTTTAATTCCCTATGTACTGGCTGGAGGAAGCAAGGATTTTAATACCCAGGACGGGGTAAAGAAGCGAAGTGAAGCTGGTCTGGACGCCAAAATTGGGTTAGGCTCTTCCTTAAACCTGGATCTGACAATAAACCCGGATTTTTCCCAGGTAGAGGTCGATCGCCAGGTGACAAATTTGGATCGGTTTGAACTATTTTTTCCGGAACGCAGACAATTCTTCCTGGAAAATGCAGATATAGTGGCCGGTTTCGGGTATGAAAATATCAGGCCCTTCTTCTCACGACGAATAGGTCTTAACGCTCCTATTGATTTTGGTGCCCGTCTTAGCGGGAACATTAGTGAGGACTGGAGGATTAATGCCATGAGTATGCAAACGGGAAAAGTAAATGATATCGGGCTTCCAGCTCAGAACTTCAGCGTTATAGGAATACAGAGACGTGTATTCTCCCGTTCCAACATCCGAGCAATTTTCGTGAATAAAGAATTGCTAAACTACTCCCCTGATCCCCCATCAGACTACCCGACCTACAACCAATTCAACAGAAACCTGGGACTGGAATATAACCTTGCTTCCGCCAATAATGTCTGGACTGGCAAAGCCATGATTTTAAAGTCTTTTAGCCCCCATGAATCACAACAAAATTTAATTCACGCCGCCAATTTACAATATACCAGTGGCCATCTTAACTTTAACTGGAGACATGAGTATATATCGGAAAATTACCAGGCTGAAGTCGGTTATATCCCGCGCACCGGTTACTACAAGATCAATCCTAGTATTGGCTATCTTTTTTTTGGAAAGAACAAATATATCCTAAACCATGGCCCCCAGTTAAGCACTTCAATATTCTTTAACAAGCACTGGAAGAATACCGAATATCTTACATTGTTTGAGTATATGCTGCGGTTTCATAGCCAAAGCGTTTTTAGGCTATGGGCAGAGAATAATTATGTGCAGCTGCAACAAGCCTTTGATCCTACTAATTTTAGTGGTGTTGAACTGGCTGCCGGTACTCGACATCAGTGGTACCGTTGGGGTGCAAAATTTAATTCTAAACCTCAGAGCCTTTTCACATATGCGTTATCATACAGTACAGGTGGATATTATGCAGATGGAGCGATGACTAATTACGCTGCCGAAATGGGGTATAGGTTTCAGCCGTATGTGGAAATCTCTCTTAACGCCACCTATAACGCTCTGGAACTACCGGAGCCATGGGGAGACACCAAGTTCTGGCTGGTTGGTCCACGCCTGGATGTGACTCTGACCAATAAGGTATTCTTTACGGCCTTTGCCCAGTATAATGAGCAAATGGACAACCTCAATCTAAATGGTCGCTTTCAATGGCGCTTTAGTCCGGCATCAGATTTATTCCTTGTTTATACCGATAATTACATTCCTTACCCAATTCAGGTGCAAAACAGAGCATTGTTACTTAAACTCACCTATTGGTGGAATTTATAATTTTGTACTGCAATCGATAAGTCAAATCTTTTATGAAGATTTTTTTCTTGTATAAGAAATAATAGAAAATACGAAGAACACGTATGGTCCCAAATTACATGACAGAAACAATACTTTGCTGTTGATCTCAAATTCTAAATTTAATACTTATCAAAATAACTCAACCAATTTATTCTTCTGGAAATAACAAACCTTTACTAATTTCCGTGTAACTTATATTGGTAAATCAGTCGTATAAAAAACATTAATTATGAATAGCATCTTAATTTTATTCAGCTCTATTGTCCTCAGTCTTTTTACAAATCCGCAGAAAGACGCTATTAAACCCACACCCGGTACTGTGACTACTTACTATCTCATCCGGCATGCGGAAAAAAATGGAAATGTTATGACAGGAAATCCCGATTTGACCGAAAAAGGCCTCAAAAGAGCAGAAAATTGGGCGAAGGTTTTTAAGGATGTTGATTTTGATGCCGTTTATAGTACGGATTTCATAAGGACGATCAAAACGGCTACACCTACCGCCAAAGCTCAGAACCTGGAGGTGAAATTATACGACCCGAAAAATCTCTACAGCGATGATTTTCAGAAAGCGACAAATGGAAAAACCGTTCTGGTAGTGGGACATAGTAATACTACTCCTAAACTCGCCAACGCGATCCTAAAAAATAAAAAATATCAGGATCTGGACGAAACGGAATTTGGTGCTTTATTTATCGTGGAGATTTTTGAAGATGGCACCCAAACAAGCAAAGTTCTGTATATCAATTAGAAATCCGGATTCAGGTTCACTTCGATATTTTTATTGCGTATATCAGAAACTTTAAAAAGCTGCCCTGCTTCATAAAGGTTGTCGAGTTTTGAAAGCTCAACATTTATATCGTTGTACCCATAATTTTGATAATCCACAAATCGTATTCCCTCGATCCTGCGCGGGTTAATAGCTTTCCGAAATCGCACCCCACCACCTTCGGTTTCGTAATTATAGGCGAGATAATCCACACCAAAATTTTGCGTGTCTATCCAGTAAAGATATTCGTCCTGGTGATCCTCACCTCCGCCCTGTTTATCAAAAGTTACTCTGATCTCATAATATTCCCGGCCTTCAATACTGTCCTTTCCAATAAGCTTTTTGTTCACGGCGGGATCATTTAATCCGTAAGGTAATTCCATGAAATAATGAACAGAATTTACCGAATTGGTATAAGCCTGCACCAGCGAATCGGGAAGTTCAATTTTACTTTCCCCAAGATATCTTGCAAATCCCTTATTGTCGAGAACATCGTGTATTTCTCCAAGTAAAGTATCTTTCTGAAACCTTTCTAACCTGAATTTTCCAGCTTTCCGGCTGCTTCGGTAGCTTATATTTCTAAAATCAAAACTGATTTCGGCATTTTCATACTTCTCTCCTCCGGCATTTTCAATGGCCTTATCCACGATCTCCTGTGCTGTTTCATTGCTTTTTTCACAAGAAATAAAAATCATTAAGATGAGTAGGATCTGTAGGTATTTCATTATTGAATTTTAACACCCAAAGATACATAATTAGAAAGGAAGCCGCTTTTAAGAATTTTAATTTCCCTTTAGTATGATATTCTTTGAAAGCTTGTATTTTTGTGGGTGTATGAAGAATAAAATCAACATAAAGAACCGTAAAGCCAAGTTCAATTATGAATTTCTTGATAAATATACGGCGGGCATCAAACTTGCCGGTACCGAGATCAAGGCAATTCGTGAAGGAAAGGCCAGTATAGCCGAGAGTTTCTGCGAATTCCAGGATCATGAGCTTTACGTGATCAATATGCATGTTGAGGAATATTCTCATGCCAGCCACTTCAACCACGATCCCAAAAGCGAAAGAAAGCTGCTGCTGCAGAAGCGCGAATTGCGAAAACTTGAGAAAGAAGTGACAAATTCGGGCCTTACCATTATTCCGCTAAGGCTTTTTATCAATGACCGCGGCCTTGCGAAAGTTGAAATTGCTCTGGCTAAAGGTAAAAAGCTTTACGACAAGCGGGAAACCATCAAAGATCGCGAAAGCAAGCGTCGTTTGGATCGTATTCAAAAAGAATACAGATAATTCTTTGAAGACTCTTTCGTTATTCCGTAAACCGAAAGACCGGCTTATGATCAAAAAGCTTTTGTGTTGTATTTTTATTTTCGCGGCCCTTCAGGTTCATGCACAAATTTCAGGAACGGTAAAAGATCAACAGGGAAATTCGCTTCCCTATGTGAATATCTATACTGAAAATGGCCAATTTGGAACTACAACCAATGACGAGGGCTATTATGAATTAAAGATCCCGGCACCGGGAAAATACACGCTTATTTACCAGTTCCTGGGCTATAAGACGCAGCGAAAAACTATTGATTACACGGGGAAACCTCAGCAAATTGATGTTCGCCTTGCCACAGAAAGCACCTCCCTGGATGAAGTCACGATCAATTCGGGAGAAAATCCGGCTATAGCGATCATGCGAAAAGCCGTAGAAAACCGAAAGAAAAATGCGGCGAAACTGGAATCTTTTACGGCCGATTTCTACTCCCGCGGACTCTGGCGTATCAAAAATGCTCCCGTAAAGATCCTTGGCCAGGAAGTTGGAGATCTTGGCGGCGGATTAGATTCTACACGAAGCGGAATTGTTTATTTAAGCGAGACCATTTCAAAGATCGCCTTTCAGAAGCCTGATGATTTCAAGGAAAAGATCATCGCTTCCAAAGTGAGCGGCGATGATAATGGATTCAGCCTGAACTCGGCACAGGAAGCCTATTTTTCATTTTATGAAAATACTCTTGAGATCAACAGTGAACTGGTCTCTCCCATCGCCGATTACGCTTTCAATTATTACCGCTACAAGCTGGAAGGAACCTTTTATGATGATCGCGGCAACCTCATCAATAAAATCAAAGTGATCCCAAAAAGAGATAACGACCGGATTTTTTCAGGATATATTTATATCGTTGAAGATCTATGGCAGATCTATGGTGTGGAATTGACCACCACGGGAAAAGCCGTTCAGGTACCACCCATCGAAGAGCTCGTCTTCAGGCAGAATTATAAATATTCCGAAAAGATTGACCGGTACATACAGATCTCGCAAAGCGTGGATTTCAGTTTTAAGATTTTTGGTTTTGGGGGAGACGGAAGGTTCACCGCCGTTTACAGCAATTACGATTTTACTCCCGGTTTTAATAAAAACAGCTTCGGAAGGGAGATTTTGAGTTTTGCAAATGCGGCCAATAAAAAAGATTCGCTGTATTGGAAGGAAATGAGGCCGGTGCCGCTCACTTCCGAGGAAATTGAAGATTATGTTAGGAAAGACAGCATTCAGGAAATCAGAAATTCGAAAAGCTATAAAGATTCGGTAGATGCAGTTCAAAATAAATTCAAACTTAGCGATGTGCTTTTCGGCTATGATTATTCCGATTCCTGGAATCACAGGAATTTCAGTATTAGCGCACCAGTTTCCGGCATTCATTTCAATACGGTACAGGGCTGGAACGGGAATCTGGAACTCAATTATACCCAGCGAAAAGGAGAAAATCAGCAGAACTTCTGGCGGTTATACACGAATCTGAATTACGGCCTAAGCGAAGAGCGCTTCCGCATTCATGGTGGATTTTTAAAGAAATTCAACAATTTTTCCAGGCCTTACCTGAGAATTGAAGGCGGAACCGCGATCGAGCAGATCAATAACAAGGAACCTATTTCTCCAATTCTCAATGATGCCGCGACCATTCTTTTCGAGCGAAATTATATGAAGCTTTATGAAAAAGATTATGCCAGTATTGGTTACAGCCAGGAGGTGATAAATGGTGTGCAATTATTTGGAGGTCTGGCCTGGGAAAAGCGTCAGGCGCTGGTGAATCATTCAGATCATATATTTATCGATCGGGAAGACGTGAGTTATACTTCCAATAATCCGCTGCAGCCCAATAATTTTAGCAGTATCCCCTTTGAGGATCACCGGCTTTTTAAATTCAATTTTTCTGCAGAGATCACCTTTGCTCAGGATTACATGAGCTATCCGGATGGGAAATACAATTCTTACGAAAATAAGTTTCCGAAAATCGAACTTTCCTGGGAAAAAGGTTTCGCCGCCAGCGATTCAAAATTCGAATATGGTCAATTCAATGCTAAGCTGAGGCAGGAAATAGCCGTGGGCAATAAAGGAACTTTTCGCTACCTGATTAACGGCGGAATATTTTCAAATGCTGAAGGAATCAGCCTGGTAGATTACCAGGATTTTAATGCAAATCAAACTCGAATCGCTTTTGGAAGTTATGTGGGAAAATTCAATTTGATGCCTTACTACGATTTCAGCACCAATCATAATTATGTGGAGTTTCATGCCGAGCATGATTTTCAGGGATGGATACTCGGAAAACTTCCGCTGATCAATAAGCTCAATTATAACTTCATCATTGGCGCTCATCGATTAACAACACAGGGCCGTGCTCCATATTCGGAATATTCTGTTGGTATTGATAATATCGGTTTTGGAAAATATCGATTTCTGCGGCTTGACTATGTAATTTCAGAATTCGACGGGTATCATCAAGGCGCCTTGATATTCGGACTTAAATTTTAAATTCTAGTCAAACTGAATGAAAAAAAGGCTGAAAATTTCAATTTTCAGCCTTTAATATTTTCAGTGGAATAAGTTCTACTCTTCCTCGTCGTTTTTCGCGTCTTTGTTTTTATCTTCTTTTTCAGCCTTGGAAAAATCGGTGATCCCATTTTCAATAAGAATATTGTACCACTGCACGATCTTTTTCATATCGCTGGCATACACCCTGTCTTCATCATAATCAGGCAAAATTTCAGAAAAATAGGCTTCCAGTTCATTTTTTGAAGATTTGTGGCTTATGGCTTCTCCCCCGTCTTCTTTTTCCTTTATCTTCTGCATCACCTCACCAAGCGGCACTTCTTCGGTATATGTATAAATAGCGATCTCGCTCAGGATACTCACGTTATGACGCATATTCACCGCGATCTTTTTGCCGTCCAGCAAAGATTTGGCAACGAATCCGCCACGCGTTTGTGCGGTAAGTTCATACAATCCCGGTTTTCCTGAAATAGCAAGAATTTTATCTAATCCCATAGTTTTTTATTTAGGTTGGCAAATATCAAATGCCGGAAGAAATTATCAAAGTTATATGCGGCCTTTTTTCAAATTCGGAAAGCGCATTTTGTAGTCTACCTTAATTTTTCCTTTGGAAATATTGGCGAGTTTGCTTTTTATCAGCCTCTTTTTCAAGCTCGAAATCTTATCGGTAAACAAAATCCCCTCGATATGATCGTACTCATGCTGAATAACCCTTGCTGCCAGGCCGGAAAAAGTATCGGTATGTTTTTCCCAGTTCTCATCAAGATATTCAATTTTGATCTCCGGTTTTCTGAAGACATCTTCGCGAATTTCTGGAATACTCAGGCAGCCTTCGCCAAAGGCCCATTCTTCGCCTTCTTCAGTAATTATTTGCGGATTGATGAAGACCTTCCTCATATTCTTTAATTCTTCCCGCTCTTTTTCGTCCAGTTCTTCATCTTCAGAAAATGGTTCAGGATCTATTATAAACATGCGAATAGGCAGCCCGACCTGCGGTGCAGCGAGGCCCACTCCGTAAGCATTATACATCGTATCCCACATGTTGTTTATTAATTCTTCAAGTTTCGGATAATCCTTTTCAATCGCTTTCGCCTTTTTTTTCAGTACAGGATCACCGTATGCTACAATTGGTAAAATCATTGTAATGTTTAATGTTTATTGTTTAAGGTCTAATTTCGATTTTCAGAGCCTTCCGCTGTTTTCCTGGAGGCTACAAAAATTGAAGTCAGCTCTTTTGCTTCTTTTAAAATATCTGAACATGCATCTGCGGAAAATAAATTTTCTTTTAAAAGAAATTCTATCCAAAATATGCATTCATCTGCTTCTTCTATAACGATGCTAATTTTAGCAATAAAAGAACGTTTTGTTTGTCCCAGGTTCGCCGCTCTGTAATTTGATGCAACCGAAGTTGAACACCTGATTAACTGCTGCCGGATATGATTTCCCAGCGTGTTAGGAGGTAAAGAAAGAGAAAGTTTCACACATTTATGAGCAAAATCGTTTGTACGAACTTTTAGATTTCTCTCCATTTGTTAATCATTAAACCTTCAACCTTAATCCTTACTCATAGAGCCAGGTTTGCAGGATGATGGTCGCGCTGATCTCATCTACCAAAGCTTTGTCCCGACGCTTCTTCTTTTTGAGTCCGCTATCGATCATACTCTGAACGGCCATTTTACTGGTAAAACGCTCATCCACCCGTTCCAGCGGCATATCAGGAAATTTTTCAGAAAATTTCTTCAGGAATTCCTGAATATAAACTTCACTTTCAGAGGGTGAATGGTCCATTCTCTTAGGTTCTCCCACCAAAACCCGTTCCACCTTTTCTTTTTTGAAATATTCTGAAAGGAAATTGATAAGATCAGGAGTTTGAACCGTGGTAAGACCCGAGGCAATAAGTTGTAGCTCGTCAGTAACCGCGATTCCTGTTCGTTTTTTTCCGTAATCCAGCGCTAAAATCCTCGCCATTTCAAAAATTTAAGCAAAGGTAAGGTTTATATTGGTTTGTCCATAAATATTGAAAGAGACTGTTATCTTTGAAAAAAAATCGAAAATGGAGCAGTTAAAAGCAAAAATTGAAGCGGCCTGGGAGAACCGGGAATTGTTAAAAGATAAGGAAACTACCGATGCGATTCGACAGGTGATCGAACTACTGGATAAAGGAGAATTAAGGGTTGCCGAACCGACAGAGGGAGGATGGCAGGTAAACGAATGGGTAAAAAAAGGAGTGGTTTTATACTTCCCTATTCAGAAAATGGAAACCCTTGAAGCCGGAATTTTCGAATATCATGATAAAATACCATTAAAACGAGGCTATAAGGAAAAAGGAATCAGGGTCGTGCCCAATGCGGTGGCCAGACATGGCGCCTATATTTCTTCAGGCGTGATCATGATGCCAAGTTATGTGAATATTGGTGCTTATGTAGATGAAGGAACCATGGTTGATACCTGGGCCACAGTTGGAAGTTGTGCCCAAATTGGCAAAAATGTACATTTAAGCGGCGGCGTTGGAATTGGAGGGGTACTCGAACCACTTCAGGCAGCACCCGTGATCATAGAAGATAATGCATTTTTAGGTTCAAGAAGTATTGTAGTTGAAGGCGTGCGTGTGGAGAAAGAGGCCGTGCTGGGAGCAAATGTGGTGCTTACAGGTTCTACAAAAATTATTGATGTTACCGGTGATGAGCCAAAAGAATTTAAAGGTCTTGTACCTTCGCGATCGGTGGTGATTCCCGGAAGCTATACTAAAAAATTTCCTGCCGGAGATTACCAGGTGCCATGCGCATTGATCATCGGGAAAAGGAAGGAAAGCACCAACAAAAAGACTTCTCTCAACGATGCGCTGAGAGAATATAATGTGGCGGTTTAATCCACACCTATCTCCCCAGGGAGAGGTTAATTGGAAATTGGAATGAAAATATTAGTGATTCAGCTGAAAATGATTGGGGATGTGCTTACATCCTCAATCTTATTTAAGGCCTTACGGGAAAAATATCCCAATGCCCGGCTGGATTACCTGATTTATGAACATACCAAACCCGTAATAGAGAATAATCCTAATATTGACAGGCTTATCCTTTTTAAACCTTCTGAACATAAATCGCTGGCGGGCCTTCAAAAACTGGCGAAAGAGGTTAAAAAAGAAAAATATGATGCGGTAATAGATGTGTATTCAAAGATCAATTCGGCGTTTATTACACTTCAAAGCAGTGCGAAAATCAGAAGTTCGTACCGAAAATGGTATACCCGGAATGCCTATACACATACCTTCCCTTATAAAAAAGACACGGAAACAATTGCCGGACTCGCCATAGAAAACCGGCTTCAGCTTTTGACGCCTATGGGAGATGATTTTCCAAAGGAGATTAAACCCCGGATATTTTTAAGGGATGAAGAAAAAATATGGGCTAAAGATCTTTTAAAGAATGCTGAAATCGACCGTTCCAAACGGTTGTTTATGATAAGCATTCTGGGCAGCGGACCGGAAAAAACGTATCCGGGTAAATATATGGCTTACCTGTTGGATTATATTGTAGAAGAAGCAGAACCTACTTTATTGCTTAATTACATCCCGAGTCAGAAAAAAGAGGTTGACGAAATTTTGGAACTTTGCAAAACAGCCACTCGCAAAGATATTCGAGCTGATATTGTAGGAAAAAATCTTAGGGAATTTATCGCTATTTGCTCCCAATGTGATGCACTGTTAGGCAACGAAGGAGGCGCGGTGAATATGGCAAAAGCACTGGATATTCCCACATTTTCTATTTTCGCGCCCCAGACACCAAGGAAAGAATGGGGACTTTATGAGAAATCGGAAAAAAATTCCAGTGTTCATCTTGAAGATTATTTTAAGGAGATTCTGGAAGACAAGGATAAAAAAGCACTGCGGAAAGAATCTAAAAATCTCTACCTGCTTCTGAAACCTGAATTATTCGAAGATGAGTTGAAAGAATTTCTACAAAAATTCAGTTAAAAGTTACTTCTTCCAAAATTTCAGTCGCTTTTTGAGTCGCTGTTTTTGATGAAAAGATTTCTGAAACTGATCGGTAAAAAACCACATTTTTTCGAAAACATATTCCGGTGATTCCTTAATCAAGCTGGCATACTCTTCGGCCATAATTCTGACCATTTTCTTGTGAGGAGTTAACCGGCAGAAATTTTTGATACGCTCTGTTTCATTCAAAGGTTTGAAAACCATTCGGTTTAGATCGACTAGAAAAAATTTATAGTCGCCATTATTTACCTGGATAAGCGTGTTTCCCGGCGAATGATCCAGGAAAAGAATATTTTTTTCATGCATCTCGAAGGTAAATCGGGTAAAGGCGCGTAGAATTTTCTCATGTTCGGGATAATTTTCGTCAATCACCAGTTCGCGATAAGTTAGATCATAAGGCAGATGGCGGCTTACATAAAAACTCTTTCCAAAAGCAAGAGCCGAAGTTTCCTCAGCAAAAGCCACCGGATCTGGGGTTCCGATCCCCTTTTTCTGCAGAACTCCCGCGTAGTAAAAAGATCGCTCGGCCTTTGATTTTCGAAAAAAGCGGTAAGCTACTTTATTGATCGCATTCGGGATCTTAAAAGATTTTATATTGAACTCTCTCCCATCAATTTTAAAAATCTTGATGGTATTCCTTGCCGGCACTTCAAGTCTATCACCTTCTTTGTCAAAGTTGGCGATGAGAGAAAGAATTTCTCCCCGGTATTTTTCATATTCTTTTGCGAATACTGTTTTCATACTACAAAACTACAATATTCAGCGTTTTTTGTATAAGCCGGAAGCCGGATTTGAAACAGCTTTCTTATTTTCTCATATCTTTACAAACATTTAAAACTTGTTATTTATGCTCAAAAAATTCAGTTTTAAATACAAAACAGGGCTCTCTGTAGGTCATTATCCTGCCCTGAAAGTACTGTAATATGCTGGATGTTAGCTGTATCATCATAAATTATAATACCTCCGGATTTACATTCGATTGTGTAAAATCTATTATTGAAAATCATGATCCCGATTTTAAATGCGAGATCATTGTAATTGATAATGCATCCCGACAGGAAGATTTCCAAAAGCTTGATCGGGACCTGAAAAGTCTAAAGGGCCTTCCTATTAAACATATTGGAAGTAAAATCAATATAGGTTTTGGTGCCGGAAATATGCTGGGGGTACAGGAAGCTTCTCCTAGCCGTTATTATGCCTTTATCAATAATGATACATTGATCACCGCAAAAAACACCCTGGAGGAACTTGCTCAATTCATGGATAATAATGCTGAAATTGCTGTTTGTTCCCCACAAATGCTAGATGAAGAAGGAAATTTTCGGGTGACCATAGACCATTTTTCAACTTTACAGCGGGAAATTTTAAAAAGGTCGTTTCTGGAGACTTTTTTTCCGAAAAAATATCTAAATCGGAAAAAATTCTATGATAATCCAACTCGTGTGGATTATGTACAGGGTTCGTTTTTATTTGTTGATGCTCAGGATTTTAATGATGTTGGCGGTTTTGATACAAATCTTTTTCTTTACTATGAAGAATCTGATCTTTGCCGACGACTTTTAAAACAAAAGGGAAAACTAACCTATTTATATCCGTATCTGACATACATTCATTACAAAAGTGCCAGTATAGAGAAGAATATTGCCATCAAAAAAGAACTGAAAATTTCATTGTTATATTATATTAGGAAGCATTTCGGATTTCTTGCTTACAAAGTACTACTCACTTATATGATTATCAGGTATTTCTTTACCTGCCTTGTCAAACCCAAATATTTCCCTCTTTTTAAAGTTTTATGGCGTGGCGCGCATTTATCGGATTCATTGAAACAGAAGCAGGTTATCATAAGATGACAAATAACTTTGAACTTATATTTTAAAATGAATGGAAGTACTTAAATTTTTTAAAAGAATTCTTACCTCTCCCATAAGATCTGAATACAAGGATTCTTCTTTAAATATGCTTCTTGATAAAAAGCAAAATCATAAGAAAATACTTAATATCTATAGAATCGATAAAAACAATGCCGGGGATTTTTTTTCAGCACCTTTCCATTATTATGAAGGGATAGAAAATATTCTGGATATTTATGGATATAAGTCTTCTTCAAAAAATGAGCGATACAAATGGGTTAAAAAAATTGCAGCAAACTCGATTATTGTCGGTGGTGGAGGACTTTTAAATAGAAAAAGTTTTAAACGCCAGTTGCAGACCTTCGAAAAATTGGCCAGTGACAATAAAAAAATAGTACTATGGGGCGTTGGCCATAATTCCAAGAAAAAAAAGGACTTCAATAATATGAGTTCTTACAATATTGATATTAAGAAATTTGGACTCGTTGGCACCAGGGATTATTCAATGCCTGGAGACTATGTGCCCTGCGTAAGCTGTAAACATGTAGTTTTTGACGACTCCTATGAAATTGAAGATGAAATTGGGATTATATTTCATAAAAAAACAATGAAAAATAAAGCTGTTTTGGGGAAATTTTCAGCTTATCCATCCATTTCCAATACAGCCGAAGTGGAAAAGATTGTAGCATTTATTGGCAGTAAAGAGAAGATCATTACAGACAGTTATCATGCAATGTATTGGTCGATGCTCCTTGGCAGGAAGGTCGCTGTTATCCCCAATTCTTCTAAATTCTTTGATTTTAAATATAAACCGGTATTTTCAGATTTTGAAAATTGTATCGCGGAGGTAAATAAAGCTACTTCTTATACAGGAGTACTTGAAGAATGCAGAGAACTGAATGATTCTTTTTATCAAAAAGTAAAAGAGTACCTGGATTTTTAAACTATTTTTAATGATGAACATTCTCCAGGTTTCCAGTGGTAAAAAAGTTGGAGGCGGCCAAAAACAGCTGGAAAATCTATGCCTAGAATTAAATGAGCTCGATAAGGAAGTTAAAACTTTTATTCTGTGCATAAAAAATTCAGATTTTGAGAAGTATCTTTCTAAGAAAGACCTCGAATTTGACTCAGCTCCTTTATCTTTTAATTTAGATCCTCGTTTTCTTAGAAAAATAATTTCGATCGTTAAAGAGAAAAAAATTGATCTTATCCATATCCATGGCTCCGCAGCATTAACTTTGTGCATTATTGCCACAAAACTGGCAAAACTTCCGCCTTTTGTTTTCAGCAAAAAGACTTCTTTTCCTATAAAAAACAGAAAACAGACCCTGTATAAATACAACCATCCTAACCTCAAAAAGATTCTCTGTGTTTCTGAAACTACCAGAAAAATCGCTTCGGAGAGCATTAAAGATCATTCTAAACTCGTTAGGGTTTATCATGGATCACGTATAAAAAATACTGACCCGCCGTTTGATCTTCGAAAAAAATTAAATATTTCAGAAGATAAAATCATCGTCGGAACCATTGCCAATCATATAAGGGCAAAAAACCTGGAAACATGGGTAGCAACAATCGCTGAAATTATCAATATCAGGAAATATGAAAATTTCCATTTTGTGCAAATAGGATCTTTTACTTCTAGAACAGAAAATCTACAAGAGGAAATAAAAAGTAAAGGTCTGGAAGCTTCAATTTCAATGCTGGGATTTGTCGAAGAAGCCTCTGCACTTATCCCTCAATTTGATATTTCACTGCTGACTTCCCAAAGCGAAGGCCTTCCCCAGTTTATCTTTGAAAGTTTCTTTTATAAAACCCCGGTGGTTAGTACCGCTGTGGGTGGAATTCCGGAAATTATCAAAGACGGCGAAAACGGATTTCTAACTGAACCGTTTAATTCGGAACAATTAGCCGATAAATTGATAGCTTTGCAGGAAAATCCGGAGCTTGGGAAAAAATTTTCGGAAAGATCGCATAAAATATTTCTGAATAATTTTACCAGCCGGAAAATGGCCGAAAATACACTGGCCGAATATAAAAAAGTAATCAATGGAAAAGTTTGATCAGGAAGTTCAAAACTGTTTGGATGTCATTAAAAAAGGAGGAGTGATTCTCTACCCTACCGATACGGTATGGGGAATTGGCTGCGATGCGACCAATGCCGACGCGATAGACAGGATCTACGAAATAAAAAAACGGGAAGAATCAAAAGCGCTGATTACGCTCGTTTCGAACTTTAAAATGCTGGAACAATATGTCGAGGAAGTTCCTGAAATGGCCTATGATATTCTGAAATATGCCAAAAAACCAACCACGATAATCTATGATAAACCAATCCGAATCGCAGATAACCTGGTTGGGGAAGACGATTCATTAGGAATTCGTGTGGTTCGCGACGCTTTTTGCTCAGAACTAATAAAAAAAATGAGAAGGCCTTTGGTTTCCACCTCGGCGAACATCAGTGGAGAACCTACTCCGGAATCTTTTGATCAAATAAGTCCGCAAATTTTAAAAGAAGTGGACTATGTAGTAAATTTGCAGCGTTCAAAAAAATCGTCAAAACCCTCGTCGATCATCAAATTGAGCAATGATGGCCAGGTGAAAGTGATACGCAAGTAAAGATGCCGAAACACCACAATTACAGCAAAGCATTACATCATAATATTTTCAGAATAATTTCGGAAGCAGCCGATGAACTTTCGGTCGATGCCTACGTGATTGGCGGCTTTGTTCGCGACCATATTCTCGAGCGCGGCGATCCTACCGATATCGACATTGTTGCCGTGGGAAGCGGAATTCAACTTGCTAAAAAAGTAGCTGATAAACTCCCGAAAAAAACTCCTGTAAAGGTTTTTAAAAATTTTGGTACGGCGATGTTAAAAGCTGATGATAAAGAGATCGAGTTCGTTGGAGCCAGAAAAGAAAGTTATCGCCAGCACAGCCGGAAACCCATTGTGGAAGACGGCACGCTTCAAGACGACCAGAACCGAAGAGATTTCACCATAAATGCCCTGGCCCTGAAACTGAATAGTGACGGTTTTGGTGAACTGCTTGATCCCTTCAATGGTTACGAGGATCTTAAGAAAAAGATCATTCGCACTCCGCTGGATCCAGATCTCACCTACTCAGATGATCCCCTGCGGATGTATCGTGCCATTCGATTCGCCACCCAGCTCAATTTCATTATTGAAGAGGAATCGCTGAAGTCAATTAGTCGCAATAAAGAACGGATCAGGATCATTTCGAAAGAAAGGATCGTTGATGAGTTGAATAAAATTCTTCTAAGCGATAAACCTTCCAAAGGTTTTGCTTTGCTTTATAAAACCGGCCTGCTGGAAAAGATCCTTCCTGAATTAACCGCCCTTCAGGGAATAGATGAAGTGGAAGGGCAAACCCATAAAGACAATTTCTGGCATACACTTGAAGTAGTCGATAATATTTCAGAAAATACCGATGACCTATGGCTTCGCTGGGCCGCTTTGCTTCATGATATCGGTAAAGCTCCAACAAAAAAGTTTCATAAAAAAATTGGCTGGACCTTTCACGGGCATGAATTCGTAGGTGCGAAAATGGTCTTCAAATTATTTAAAAGACTGCGGCTTCCATTAAACGAAAAGATGAAATTCGTACAAAAAATGGTGCTGCTGAGTTCCCGCCCTATCGCAATAGTTGATGATAATGTAACCGATTCGGCTGTACGAAGATTGATTTTTGATGCGGGTGATAATATTGAAGAGCTGATGACGCTTTGTGAGGCAGATATCACCACCAAAAATCCGAAACGCTACAGAAAATATCACAATAATTTCCAGGTCGTACGCGAGAAAATACAGGAAGTGGAAGAACGCGATCATGTTCGCAATTTTCAACCTCCGGTTAGTGGTGAAGAGATCATGGAAACTTTCAATATAAAACCAAGCCGGGAAGTCGGGCTTATCAAAGATGCCATAAAAGAGGCCATTCTTGAAGGGGATATTCCCAATGAATATCAACCAGCCCGGGATTTTATGCTGAAAAAGGGAGAAGACCTGGGCTTAAAAGTTCAAAACCAAACATAAATCAACCACCAACCAAATCAATGAGTTTTGCATACTTAATTTTACTTCAATGAAAGACAACAAAAAAGTAGTTTACTGGCTGCTGACCGGATGTTTACTGATTTTTCTAATGGTAATTGTAGGTGGAATTACCCGTTTAACCAACTCCGGCCTTTCAATTTCAAATTATAAACTTATTAGCGGTACCATTCCGCCGCTCAATCAGCAGGAATGGGAAGAAGCCTTTGAGCTTTACAAGCAATATCCCGAATACCAGAAATTGCATTACCACTTTAATCTTGAAGATTTCAAATCTATTTATTTCTGGGAATGGATCCACCGGGTCATTGGAAGGCTGATCGGGATTGTATTTTTAATTCCGTTCATTTATTTCCTAATCAGGAAGCAACTTTCCAAATCTACGATCAAAAAAGCCCTGATATTATTGGCGCTGGGCGCCTTCCAGGGATTTTTAGGCTGGTATATGGTAAAAAGCGGACTTGTGGATATGCCTTGGGTGAGCCATTACCGCCTCGCCGCCCACCTGACCACCGCTTTTATAACTTTTGCCTATACCCTTTGGGTGGCTCTTGACATTCTTTATCCGCAAAGAAAACACATTGATAAAAGCTTCAGAAACCTGGTGAGATTCGGGCTCGGGGTTTTGTTGTTGCAGATCATCTGGGGTGCTTTTGTCGCCGGACTCGATGCCGGTTTTATCCATAATTTCTGGCCCATGATGGCAGAAGGAAAACTCATTCATGAAACCGTTTATACCGAAAAATCACCGATTTGGAGAAATTTTATCGAAGGTAAAAGTGGGGTTCAGTTCATTCATCGATACCTGGCCTATATCGTGGTGATAGTTATAGCCTACATTTGGTACAGGGCAAAGAACCTTGAGCTTACGAATCCGCAGAAAAACGGAGTGAATTTTTTACTGGTAATGGTATTTGTACAATTTACCCTGGGAGTTCTCACGCTTATCTACGCAGTACCCATCTGGCTGGGAGTACTTCACCAGGCAGGCGCATTTTTGTTATTAACAGGAATGACTTTTACGCTGCACAGATTTAGTAAATAACTTATTTTTCCCGACTAAAATTTTATCTTTGTAATCCAAAATTTTAAGAGGTATGGTTTACAGATTCAGAGTGATTCTCGATGCGCAAGAAGATGTTTTTAGGGATATTGAAATGCTTCAGGAAAGCACCCTGGAAGATTTGCATAATGTGATCGTTCAGTCTTTCGGTTTCGACGGAACCGAAATGGCTTCCTTTTACATCAGTGATGAAAACTGGAACCAGGGCGAAGAGATCCATCAGTTTGACATGAGCGGGAATGACACCTCCATAAAACTGATGAACGAAACTACTCTTGACAGCGTTCTTTCTGAAGACCAGACAAAACTCATCTATGTCTACGATTTCCTGAAAATGTGGACTTTTTTAGTCGAACTTGCACAAATAGCTGAAGTGGAAGAAGGCCGGGATTACCCCAATTTAATGTTCGTTCATGGTCAGATCCCTGATAATGCACCCGATAAGGAATTCATTGGGGAAGATGAAAACCAGGGTCTTAATGGCGATGATGTTTTTGACGACGATAACTTTGATGATTTTTCTTATGACGATGAATGGAATTAATTCCCTTCCTGCATAGAAGATCAAAATTTCATCATACATTTTAACCATTTCCCTATTAACTCTTTTACTCATTAACTCTTTTTACACATTTCCTATAAATAATGATCAACCTTTATAACGCTCAAATTGAATCCCTTTCTATTCACCGCGTTGGCAATAAAAGCCGTGGTGAAAATATCTTTCTTTCGGCATCGACCTATCATTTAAATGATGAGATCAAACCACTTATCAAGGAATATTTTCTGAAGCCATTCCGCGAAAAAGAAGAATCTTATTATCGTTTTGATCATGAAACCGATCTGGAATTCAATGAGCTTTATAATTTGTCAAATTCGATCTTTGATGATCATTTGAATACACATGAATATTCCAAGAAAATTGCCACTCTTTTATATGAGCAGTCCAGCCATCCGCATATTAAAAGCGGGGAGGTTTACGTGGTATATTTTGAAAATATGCAGATCGATAATGAAAAAGTTTCGGCTATCGGAATCTTTAAATCTGAATTAAAACATGATTTCCTTCAGTTTGAGCAAAAAGGAAGCAATCTTGAGATGATCGTTGAGCAGGGAGTAAACCTGAATAAACTCGATAAAGGAGCACTTATTTTTAATAAAAACCGTGCGGAAGGTTACAAGATCATGAGTGTGGATTCAAATAAATATGACACGAAATACTGGCTGGAGAATTTCCTGGGAGTGGATGTTTTAGCTGATGAAAACTACTTCACGAAGAATTACCTGAATTTCTGTAAAAATTTCGCGAAAGACGTTGTTTTACCTGCCGAAGACAAAAAACAGGAGGTGATGTTCATGAACCGGAGCATGGATTATTTTGCTAAAAATGATGATTTTGAGGAAAGTAATTTCATGAATTCGGTGATTGATAATCCCGCACTGATCCCTGAATTTCAAAATTATAAAACCGAAAAGGCTCCAAAATACAAAGTTGAAGATCTCAGTACCTTTCCTATTTCAAATAAAGCCGTAACCGATGCGAGGAAAAAGATCAAAAACGTGATCACCCTGGACACTCATATCCAAATAAAAATGGATTTTGTAAATCCCGAGTCGGCTGAAAAATTCGTGGAAAAAGGCTGGGACGAAGAAAAACAGATGTATTATTACCTTGTTTATTTCAATAAAGAGGAAAAGAAATAAATGGCCATAAGCCTTAAAAAAGTCTGTTTCGGGCAAAGCGACGAATTAGGAAAGTACTATTCCAGCATTCGGCGCGTATTCACATTTTCGTAATTACGCTTCACAAAATCGAGGGCTGTCCTTAAAATCTGGCCCATGGTGCTGGCGCGTTTGAATTTCATGTCTTTCGAAAAAGCATAAAGCTCCTGCCGAAGCTGCAGAACATTCTCTTTAGTTGAAACATGGTCATTGATCATACACCTTATCAATTCTTTATAACGGCTTTTGGTATTGATCATTCTTTTTGCCAGAAGTGAACGTTCTTCCTTACGATATTGCTCAATAGAAGACTCTTCCAGTTTTTCGGAAACCAGCTTCACCATTTTGTAATTTTCCTTGAAGAACTGTGGGCGGTACACCTTCAAATTTCCTTCAAAACACTGCTGATCAAAATCTATGGCGCGAATCTGGTATTCCACATGATCAAAATCATGAGTGGGAATGACCACATAATTATAAGAACGCATATCTCCCAGCAACCTCACCGTACAGCGTTCATTGAATTTAACGAATTGCTTGGCAATTTGCGTTTGGGCTCTCAGATCACATTCAGGAAGGTGATCTTCTATAAATACATCACCTGGAATTCCCGCAATATGGGCTTCAATCAAAGTATCTTTATAAACAAGGAAATTAATACGGTGCGGAGAAAGCAAATGCTCAAATTCGAGTCCGTAAATTCGGGAAGCATCGGCTTTTTTCACATAGAAATAGGTAAAACTGTCGTTCAGTATATTCCGGACTTTAATGCGGAAAGGCTTGGAATTTCCGAAGGTGCAGTAATCAATTGCGTCAACATTCAGCCATTCCAGCGAATCCTCACTCCCGTCTGAATGCAAAATAGTATAGACCTTTTTAAGACTGGTATCAATTTCCTTTCGTTCATGATCGGCATAATAACAACGTATCCAGAAAGTATCCTGATCATGCTGATCATAAACTACGATAGAACCAGAAAACCTTAGCAGATCCTCATAAAAAACGGGTATTTTGGTATTTCGGTTATATTTTGCCAGGTAGCGGTTAAAGCGTTCATTAATAGGAAATGAAGGCTTCTTCTTTGACATAAGTTTTGGCTCCATAAATAAGGGCGTGTTTTCTCAAAAATATGCCTATTATAGGGAAAGATGTAACAAAATCCTATTTTAGACGTCGTATTTTTAAACACTTCATCAATCTTGGAAACAATTTTAAGTCTTAACAAGCTCACGAAGCGATTTGGAAGGCTCACCGCTGTAGACAATCTCAGCTTTAGCATTGAAAAAGGAAATGTGTACGGAATCCTGGGACCCAACGGCAGCGGGAAATCAACTACCCTCGGGATGGTTCTTAATGTGGTAAATAAATCTGATGGTGATTTCAGATGGTTCGACGGGAAAACATCAACCCATAATGCGCTGAAAAAAGTTGGAGCCATCATAGAGCATCCAAACTTTTACCCGTATATGACGGCTGAGCAAAACCTTGCTCTCGTATGTAAGATCAAGGGAACCAATCCCCAAAAAATACGTGAGAAACTGGAGATCGTGGGATTGCTTGACAGAAAAGACAGTAAATTTCGCACTTTTTCACTGGGAATGAAACAAAGGCTGGCTATTGCTTCTGCCCTGTTGAATGATCCTGAAATTCTTATTCTTGATGAGCCTACCAATGGTTTGGATCCCCAGGGAATCCACCAGATAAGGGAAATTATCCGCCAGATAGCTGCCGGCGGCACAACCATTCTTCTTGCTTCTCATTTGCTTGATGAAGTTGAAAAGGTTTGTTCGCACGTGGTGATCATCCGCAAAGGAAAAAAACTTTACAGTGGACCTGTTGATGAGATTGTGAACAGTCACGGATTTTTTGAGCTAAAAGCTGAAGACATGGCAAAGCTGGAAAGCCTGTTACAAACTCATCCCAATATTGGGAAAATCACTTTAAAAGACGGCTATTTAACCGCTATTCTTAATGCCCCAATGCAGGCCGAAGAAATTAACAGGTTTCTTTTTGAAAAGGGTTTAAGCCTTTCATACCTCAATAAGCGAAAAGAAAGTCTTGAAGAACAGTTCCTTCAGTTAACCAATCAAATCTCCCAGAATTAATGCTACGCTTACTCCAAATAGAATACGATAAACTGCGATATAGTCGTTCGGCAAGAATCCTCATCATTACTTATTTTATCCTGATCACTTTTATTGCACTGATCGCCTCGATAGAATTTAAAATTGGAGATATCGATTTCAGGGTTGCCGATCAGGGAATTTTCAATTTCCCTTATATCTGGCATTTTAATGCTTATATCGCGGCTTTGCTGAAAATATTTCTGGCCATTGTGATCGTTTCGATGATGTCTAACGAATATAGCAACCGTACGATCAAACAAAATCTGATAGACGGCCTCAGTAAAAAGGAATTCGTTTTATCAAAATTTCTTACAGTACTCGTCTTTTCAGGGATTTCCACGCTTTTTCTTTTTATTGTTTCCCTGATCTTAGGCTATTCCTTTTCAGATTATACTGAAATTTCCATCGTTTTTTCCGATCTCGAGTACCTCGTCGCCTATTTTGTGAAACTCACCGGTTTTTTTTCATTCTGTATGTTCCTGGGTGTTTTGGTTAAGCGCTCAGCCTTTGCCCTCGGATTCCTGGTAGTATGGTATATTTTTGAAAATATTCTGTATGCCGTCCTGAATTTCCGAATTTTCAAAGACAGTGATATCGCTGAAAGGATTATGCAGTTCTTTCCTTTGGAAGCGATGAGCAATTTGATTAAAGAACCGTTCACCCGTTTAAACGCGGTTCAGACTGCTGCAAATCAAATAGGCTCCCATCTAGATAAAGACTATGGAATTCACTGGTATCAGCTTTTAATTGTTATTATTTGGACAGCTTTTTTCGTGTGGGGGTCATTATTTTTACTTCGCAAAAGAGATTTGTAATTTTTTCCTTTTAAAATAATTTAAGGTTTATAAAGCTAATTGAGAGGAATTGCTTTAGGCCTGATTATTGCTTATTTTCGTGAGGCTATGAAAAAAGTAACCCAGCTGAATGAAATTTAAAATAAAATCAGATTATAAGCCTACGGGCGACCAGCCGGCAGCGATCAATCAACTCGTCACCGGCCTGGATAAACAGGAGCGCTACCAGACCTTGCTAGGGGTGACCGGCTCGGGAAAGACCTTTACGGTAGCCAATGTGATACAGGAAGTGCAAAAACCCACGCTGGTCCTTGCGCATAACAAAACACTTGCCGCACAGCTTTATTCAGAATTTAAACAATTTTTTCCCGATAATGCGGTGGAATATTTCGTAAGCTATTACGATTATTACCAGCCGGAAGCATTTATTCCCACTTCAGGAACCTATATCGAAAAGGATCTTTCAATCAATGAAGAGATCGAAAAGCTACGTTTAAGCACCACTTCGTCTTTGTTAAGTGGAAGAAGGGATGTTATTGTTGTCGCATCGGTTTCCTGTTTGTATGGTATCGGAAATCCGGTGGAATTTCGAAAAAATGTAGTATCTATTGAAAGAGATATGGAAATTTCCCGGACAAAATTTCTCCATCGTCTTGTTCAGAGTCTATATTCCCGTACCGAAGCTGAATTCAGTCATGGTAATTTCAGAATTAAAGGAGATACGGTGGATGTTTTCCCCAGTTATGCCGATAATGCCTTCCGAATTCATTTTTTTGGAGATGAAATCGAAGAAATTGAAGCTTTCGATCCCGGCACTAATGATATCATTGAAAAGTATGACCGGTTAAATATCTATCCGGCAAACATGTTTGTGACTTCTCCTGATGTATTACAGAACGCGATCAAAGACATTCAGGATGACCTGGTGAAACAGGTAAGTTATTTTCAGGAAATAGGAAAAAACCTGGAAGCAAAACGACTGGATGAAAGGACCAATTTCGACCTGGAGATGATCCGCGAACTGGGATACTGCTCAGGAATCGAAAATTATTCCCGCTATCTCGACGGAAGGAAACCTGGCACACGCCCTTTCTGCCTGCTAGATTATTTCCCTGATGATTTTTTAATGGTGGTGGATGAAAGCCATGTGACCATTCCGCAGGTACATGCCATGTACGGCGGTGACCGTTCAAGAAAAGAAACGCTGGTGGAATATGGTTTCCGCTTACCGGCGGCTATGGATAACCGTCCGTTGAAATTTGAAGAATTCGAAGCCCTTCAGAATCAGGTGATCTATGTCAGTGCCACTCCGGCTGAATATGAACTTCAGAAAAGTGAAGGCGTTTATGTGGAACAGGTGATACGGCCCACAGGCCTTCTTGATCCGGTTGTGGAAGTGCGTCCAAGTCTGAACCAGATCGATGATCTAATAGAAGAAATTCAAATCAGGGTTGAAAAAGACGAGCGTGTTCTGGTAACCACTCTTACAAAAAGGATGGCTGAAGAACTTACAAAATACCTTACCAGGATTGATGTACGCTGCCGTTATATTCATTCAGATATTGATACTTTGGAGCGCGTGGAAATCATGCAGGATCTCAGAAAAGGACTTTTTGATGTGCTTGTAGGGGTGAACTTGCTGCGGGAAGGGCTGGATTTACCGGAAGTTTCCCTTGTAGCCATTATCGATGCCGATAAGGAAGGTTTTTTAAGAAGCAACCGTTCATTGACCCAAACCATTGGTCGTGCAGCACGTCACGTTGACGGAAAAGCGATTCTCTATGCAGATAAAATCACCGATTCCATGCGCAAAACCATTGACCAAACGGAATATCGCCGGGAAAAACAGATTACTTACAACAAAGAAAATAATATTACCCCTACGCCTCTGGTGAAGAAATTTGACAGCGCTCTTATTCGTAAAAAACTGGATATTTATGAACATGAAGTCCGACCTGATCTCAAGGCTGCTGAAGAGGAAGCCGAATATCTCAGCAAATCCCAATTAGAGAAAAAGATCAGGGAGAAGCGAAAAGCCATGGAAACGGCTGCCAAAGAACTTGATTTTATGCAGGCTGCGAAGCTTAGGGACGAGATAAAAGTCCTGCAGGGAAAAATTAACGAGACGGCCTAAAATTTTTTTGTTTTAGGAATGAAAAAATAATATATATTTGACTCAGCCTTAAACATTTAAAGTTTTCCTGAAATGTCAGACAAACCTGTTTGACCATGAAAACATTTTTTTTATTTCTATGCATTTTTGCCTCCGGATTTAATTATGCCCAGGTGGGAATTGGCAATACCGACCCTAAGGCTCAGCTGGATATTTCCGCTACTAATTCAGCAAACCCGGAAGTTATAGACGGAATTTTAATTCCCCGAATTGATAAATTTCCCACGACCAATCCCGGAATCGATCATAACGGTATCATGGTATATTTAAATAAGACCGTTGGTTCAAATAATCCCGGCTTCTATTACTGGAGTTATTCAGAAAACAAATGGAAAGTTCTGGGAAATGATGCCTCATCTTCCAATTTTTACAAACCTGGGAGCTTGATAAGTCCTAATAATATCACTGATCAAATTTACCGTGACAACAGTATTGGTATTGGTACCGATCAGATTAATTCAAGATTGGAAATAGCCATCGCTCCGGGCAAGGATCTGGGTTTGAAAAGAGCTTTATCGGTAGATAATGCGAATTCCGCCACCGACAATCTCACCACCTATGGTATTGTTAATGACAACCGTAGTTCTACCAACGGCAATAAATATGGTTTTAAAAACAATGTTGGCGGTACAGGAACCGGCATCCATTACGGCATTTTTAATGAAGCTTATCAAAATACAGGAACTAATGATATTTACGGCATCTTCAACAGGGTTGGGAGAACCTTTGGCGCGAGGAGCAATAATTTTGGAATTTACAGCGAAATTGGAACCATACAGGGAGTGGGAAATATTTACGGAATCTACAGCATCGCCTTAGGTGACAGCAACAGTAATGTCTACGCCGGTTATTTTGCCGGAAGGCTTGGAATAGGAACTACCCCTGAAACTGATTATGTTTTACCCACCGCACGCGGCCTGGAAGGACAGGTAATGATGTTGAATGCCTCCGGAGAAGCTTCCTGGGCAAACGCCGGTTTCGAGAATTATTCTTCCGTCACCAGCGCTACCGGCAATTTTACCATCACTGATGAAGTTGGGACTTTACGGATCAACAATGGGGTCACTGGTATTGTTTTACCTCCTTCTGCACCAAATAAAGGAAGAATTATCCGACTTATTAACTGGGTGGGAAATTCAGAAAAACCTTTTATTTTCCAGGGAAGCGATGATCTATTTGATGTTCGCACGAACTCGAAAATTACAAGTATTAAACCTCAACAGTTATTTACAATCCAAAGCGCAGGTAACAGGTGGCTGTTGATCGATTACTGAAAATAAAAAAAGCGTCCACAAAATGCGGACGCCTCACCTTTAACTAATCAAACTCATTTTCAGCTTAGGCAATTTCGATCATTCGTTTTGCCTGCACCTTTGCTTCTTCTTTTTTAGGAAGCGCAATTTCAAGCACTCCGTTTTTATAAGAAGCTGAAATCTTCGAACTATCTACAGATTCTGGCAAACTAAAAGCTCTTTTAAAGGTGCTGTAGCTGAATTCTTTTCTTGTGAACCTACCGTTTTCCTCAGTAGATTCTTTTTCCTTTTTATCTTCCGAAGAAATAGTTAAAACATCGTTGTCCAGCTCGATATTGAAATCTTCTTTAGATTTACCGGGAGCTGCTACGTGAACATTAAAACTATCTTCGGTTTCCTGAATGTTGACAGCAGGGATACTGGTACCTATGCTGTTCACATTTGTTGTTCCTCCAAGCCAGTCAGTTCTGAACATATCATCAAAAACTGAAGGCAACCAATTTTCGTTTCTTTTAATTAAACTCATGACTCAAATATTTTAGGGGTTATTATTTTAATTTTCATTTATCATATTGCAATTCAAAGACCAACCAGAATTTCATGCCTTTTTGGCATTTATATCAATATTTTAAGTGTCATTTTGGCTTGTTTTGATTTTATATAATTTTCAGATTAGAAGATTAACTACCTTTATGGTAAATAGTTTTTGATGAAACATCTCTATAATAAGCTGATCAATTTCTTCAATTCAGTAAGAAACAATATTGCTTTCTACCCTACCCTGCTGGCGGCTTTAGGTTTTAACTTCGCCTTCTTAATGATCTACCTGGAAGAAAGGGGTATTTCGACCTATCTTCTGGAAACCGTGCCTGTATTAGTGGTGGATAATGGAAATACGGCCATGACGCTTTTAAGCTCTTTCATAACCGGTCTCATTTCAATGATGGTTTTTAGTTTCTCCATGGTAATGGTATTGCTTAACCAGGCATCAAGCAATTATTCTCCCCGACTCCTTCCGGGTTTGATTTCAGATAAAAACCACCAGTTTATCCTGGGAATCTACCTTTTTACCATACTCTACTGTATTTTTATCCTTTTTTCCATTCAGCCTACCGGAGATAAGTACCAGGTACCGGGATTTGCAGTACTGTTGTCCATTCTTTTCACCGTGGTTTGCATTTGTGCTTTTATTTATTTTATTCATAATATATCTCACAATATCCAGATCAATAATATCCTGGATCAGATTTTTCATCTTGCTGAAAAAAGACTGTCACGTCTTATCGAAGCTGAAGATGGCGGAGATAAAGATTTTCCAGATACCTCAGGCTGGTATGGATATCATTCTGAAAAGACCGGATATTTTCAGAACGTAGCTTTGAATAGCATCATTGACATTTGTAAAAAGGAAGAAACAAAAATTGAGATTCTACCCGTCAAAGGAATTTTTGTACTTCAAAGAATTCCCCTTTTTAAATCGGAAAAAGAACTTGATGAAGAAACTGTAAAAGAAATCTTATCGAATTTTAATTTCGCCAGGGGCGAACTAGTTGCGGATAATTACGCACTGGCTTTTAAACAGATCACCGAAATTATAGTGAAAGCAATGTCTCCGGGAATTAATGATCCCGGAACAGCACTTAACGGCATAGATTATCTTACCGAACTTTTTGCGCTTAGAATGAAAAAGCGAGACCAGTCAATTATTGCTAAAGATGAAAACGTGTATGTAAAAGTTGCAACTGTAAATTTTGCCGAATTGATGTATAATGTGCTGGCCTCCATACGAGTGTATTGTAAACATGATATTATTCTCATTCAGAAGCTCAGCACCATGTTTATTTACCTTAAATCTCAGGAAGCGATACATTCTTTTTATTACGACGTGATAAAAAACGAAGCGAAAATTCTCCTGGAGGATGCCTATGAAAGTATTGAAAATAAAAGTGACCTAAAAGTTATTGAAAGGCTGGCCCGAAAACTTGATATAAAGACAGAGAAATTCAAAATTGATAATTTACCTTTGACGCATGGCATTAACAAATAACGATATTTTTAAAAAACTGAGAGTAGCCCACAAACTTACCAATGATGATATTGTAAAGATCTGTGAGCTTGTTGATTTTAAAGTTACTAAAAGTGAACTCGGCGCTATCTTCCGCAGAGAAGGACACGAAAAATATATGGAATGCGGTGACCAGTTCCTGAGAAATTTCCTTGACGGTCTTATTATTCATCTTAGGGGACCCATGCCCGAACCAAAAGGAAAAACACTTAAAAAATCAAAAAAATAGTTTTAGTTTAAAGCAGCAAAAAGCCGCGCCCGATGGGCGCGGCTTTGCATTCATAAAACCAGGATTCTATCCTCTGGTAAGTTTTTTATACTTAATCCGTTTCGGCATAATATCCCCACCAAGACGTTTCTTCTTATTCTCTTCGTATTCTGAAAAACTTCCTTCAAAGAAATATACCTGCGAATCTCCTTCAAAAGAAAGAATATGGGTACAAACCCTGTCTAAAAACCACCGGTCGTGAGAGATAATCACCGCACAGCCGGCAAAATTCTCAAGTCCTTCTTCCAGGGCCCGCAATGTATTCACGTCAAGGTCGTTGGTAGGCTCATCGAGCAGAAGTACGTTTCCTTCTTCCTTTAAAGTCATCGCCAGGTGCAGCCTGTTGCGTTCACCTCCCGAAAGCATACTGACCTTTTTATTCTGTTCGCTTCCGCTGAAATTAAAACGGCTTAGATAAGCCCTTGAATTTACCTGCCTGCCGCCCATCATGATAAGTTCCTGCTCATCACTGAAGTTTTGCCAGATGGTCTTTTCAGAGTCGATATTAGCATGGCTTTGATCGACATAGGCGATTTTCGCGGTTTCCCCAACTTCAAAACTTCCTTTATCGGGTTGCTCTTCGCCCATGATCATCTTAAAAATAGTAGTTTTACCGGCACCGTTGGGACCTATGATTCCCACAATTCCGGCCTGTGGAAGACTGAAATTCAAATCTTCGTAAAGAAGTTTATCACCAAATGCCTTGCTCACTCCTTTGGCGTCGATCACATTGGTTCCTAAACGCGGACCGTTTGGAATATAAATTTCCAGCTGTTCGTCCATTTTTTTCTGATCCTGGCTAAGGAGCTTATCGTAATTCTTCAGCCTTGCTTTCTGTTTGGATTGACGGCCTTTAGGACTCATTTTTGCCCATTCCAGCTCCCTTTCCAGAGTTTTCTGGCGTTTGCTGGCCTGTTTCTGTTCCTGGGCCAAACGTTTTGATTTCTGATCGAGCCATGACGAATAGTTCCCCTTCCAAGGAATACCTTCCCCACGGTCGAGTTCCAGGATCCATCCGGCAACATTATCCAGAAAATAACGGTCATGGGTTACGGCGATCACTGTTCCCTTATATTGTTGAAGATGATGCTCCAGCCAGTGTACAGATTCGGCGTCAAGGTGGTTAGTAGGCTCGTCGAGCAGTAAAACATCCGGTTCCTGAAGCAATAAACGGCAAAGGGCGACCCTTCTTCTTTCTCCTCCTGAAAGTACCGATATCTTCTTGTCGGGCTCCGGCGTACGCAAAGCATCCATCGCGATCTCGAGCTTGGTGTCAAGTTCCCAGGCGTTGCTGGCATCGATCTTATCCTGAAGTTCTGCCTGCCTGTCCATGAGCTTTTGCATTTTATCTGCATTTTCATAAACTTCGGGCAGACCAAACATATCATTGATCTTATTGTACTCATCGAGCACAGCCACAGTTTCGGCAGCTCCTTCTTTTACAACTTCAAGTACGGTTTTATTTTCATCCAGCTCAGGTTCCTGCTCAAGAAGTCCTACGCTATAATTGGGTGAAAAAACAACATCTCCCTGATAATTCTGATCCTGTCCTGCAATAATTTTTAAAAGCGTGGATTTTCCGGAACCGTTAAGTCCCAAAATCCCAATTTTCGCTCCATAGAAAAAACTGAGATAAATATTCTTCAATACCGGAGTGTTCGCCCTTGGATAGGTTTTGGTAACTCCAGACATTGAAAAGATCACTTTATTATCGTCTGCCATATATTTTAAAAATTTAAATTTATCGTGTTTTTTGAGTCAGCAAATATCTGCAATTTTTCGCAGAAATCAGTTTTCATAAACTCCTAATAATCGCATTACAACCAGCATTTGACCGGTATGATAGGCGCTATGTTCTATTACCAGCATCAGTTCCCTCAAAAGCGTGTGATCTTCAGAATTCCTAACCGCCGCATCCAGTTTATTTTTCTTATCAGCCACAAACTCTTTGAGCATCTCCCTGTCATCAAAAAAATCCTTTTTCAGCTTTTCCCAGTTTTTTTCGTCTTTTGGCTTTACGGAATCCGGCCAGTAATCATCGGGCCATTGACTGGTTTTGTAATCGCCGGAAATAGTATATTCCAATATATCTTTCTGGGCGAAGGTGATATGAAAAAAAAGCTCGTAAAAGGAATAGGGCAAAGCTTCAGGCCGAATTCCTACTTTTTCAAAGGGCATTTTCTTCAACATTTCGTCAATGGGCATAAAAGCTTCCCCACCCATAAGGTGTGCCGTTAATTGTTTTCTGATTTCTTCCACAATTCTTTTTTTTGGTGAGTTTTAAAGTTAAAAAAAGGGATGACGAGGAAAAAAATTTAGCAGATGTTTCTGATGATCACCCGGAGAAAATATTTCTGAAACTAACAAAACCGGGATAAATTCGGCTCAAACCCTTCCTTTAAGAGCATTGAAGACCCACGAGATGAAGAAAAACCCTATTCCGGTGGTGGAAAAACCAATAGCGTAATCATTATATTTTAAAACTCCCAAAAGAACAAGAGCTGTTCCTACCAGGAACATCAAAAAGGAGGCCCATCCAAAAATGGTATTTTTATTCATTCCCATAATTCACGTTTAAGTACAAATATCGGGTATTTTAATGATTCTTTACATTTAAGTCTTCAGGTGATTTTGTATTTTAGCCCGACACCTTTCTGAAATAAAAATCCTATTAATTTTTCAGAATAACAGATTATTTGAAAATTAATCTCTTATTTAGGCTGTAAATATTATAAATAATTCAACAAGAATGGATATTAACTTCAATAAAAATGAAGATCATAATAAGCTTCTGGTTTCTGCCATGCGTCAGAAGCTTTCCAAAATAAAGCTTGGCGGAGGTGAAAAACGTATTGAAAAACACCATTCCAAAGGAAAAATGACAGCCCGGGAAAGAATAAATTTCTTGCTCGATAACCCCGAAAAAGCCATTGAAATTGGTGCTTTTGCCGGCGACGGAATGTACAGGGAACATGGCGGTTGCCCAAGTGGCGGTGTAGTGGTGAAAATCGGTTACGTTTCAGGAAAGCAATGTATAGTTGTGGCAAATGATGCGACCGTAAAAGCCGGCGCCTGGTTTCCTATTACCGGAAAGAAAAACCTTAGAGCCCAGGAAATCGCCATTGAAAACAGGCTTCCTATTATATATCTTGTAGACAGTGCGGGCGTTTACCTTCCCATGCAGGATGAAATTTTTCCCGATAAGGAACATTTTGGAAGGATCTTCAGGAATAATGCCGTAATGAGCAGTATGGGAATCACTCAAATAGCAGCCGTCATGGGAAGTTGTGTGGCCGGTGGTGCTTATTTGCCCATCATGAGTGATGAAGCGCTGATCGTTGAAAAAACCGGCAGCATTTTCCTGGCGGGAAGTTACCTGGTAAAAGCAGCTATCGGCGAATCTGTAGATAATGAAACCCTTGGCGGTGCTACCACTCACAGCGAAATAAGCGGGGTGACCGATTATAAAGCCAAAGATGATGAAGATGCGCTTACCCGTATTAAAAATATCATGGATAAGATCGGGGATTTTGACAAGGCCGGATTTAACAGAAAAAAACCCGCGAAACCAAAGGAAAATTCCGAAGAAATCTACGGTATTCTTCCTAAGAAACGCAGTGATCAGTATGATATGCATGAAATTATCTACCGGCTTATCGATGATTCAGAATTTGAAGAATATAAAGAAGGTTACGGAAAATCTATTATCACCGGTTACGCCAGGATTGATGGCTGGGCCGTTGGAATTGTTGCCAATCAGCGTAAAATTGTAAAAACCAAAAAAGGCGAAATGCAATTTGGCGGAGTAATTTATTCTGATTCTGCCGATAAAGCCACGCGTTTTATTGCCAATTGCAATCAAAAGAAGATTCCACTGGTCTTTTTGCAGGATGTCACGGGATTCATGGTAGGCAGCAAAAGCGAACATGGAGGTATCATAAAAGATGGTGCGAAAATGGTCAATGCCGTAAGCAATTCGGTAGTTCCAAAATTTACCGTGATCATTGGTAATTCATATGGCGCGGGCAATTATGCCATGTGCGGGAAAGCTTATGACCCCCGCCTGATCGTTGCCTGGCCGAGTGCGGAGCTTGCTGTGATGGGCGGTACCCAGGCTGCAAAAGTCCTTGCGCAGATTGAAACGGCAGCCATGGCGAAAAAAGGAGAAAAAGTAGACGAAGAAAAAGAAAAAGAGGTTTTCGATAAACTGAAGGCGAAATACGACGAACAAACCTCAGCCTATTATGCCGCGGCGAGATTATGGACCGATGCCATCATCGATCCCCTTGATACCCGAAAATGGATCTCTATGGGAATCGAAGCCGCAAATCATGCGCCTATCGAAAAAGATTTTAATTTAGGAGTTATTCAAACCTGATCTATTTATGAAAAACCTGATTTTAAGCTTCCTTTTAATAACAGGAAGTTTTTCTTCTTTTGCCCAGGTTGTGGGCGAAAATAATACTGAGTTTACACGAGCCGATACCCTTCGCGGTTCTTTACGTCCTGAAAGGACCAATTATGACGTAAAGAGCTATCATCTTAAACTGAAGGTGGAACCGGAGAAAAAATTCATTTCCGGCTCAAATATTATCGCGTTTGAAGTTTTGAATGACATGCCGGTGATGCAGCTGGATCTTTTCGATAATATGAAAATTGACTCCATTGTCTATAAAAATAAAAACCTGGATTATCGCAGGGAATTCAACGCGGTTTTCATCAATTTTCCTGAGGCTCTTCAAAAAGGATTAAAAGATTCCCTACAGTTTTACTACCACGGTCATCCTAAAGAAGCTTTGCATGCGCCATGGGACGGCGGATTTGTATGGACTGAAGATGACGAGGGAAATCCGTGGGTAGGCGTTGCCGTTCAGGGTACGGGCGCAAGTTTATGGTATCCGAACAAAGACCACCAAAGCGACGAACCTGAAGAAGCGCAAATGGACATTTCGGTGCCCAATGGCCTGATGGATGTCTCTAACGGACGATTTCTCGGGAAAACCGATTTGGGAAACGGATTTACCGAGTGGCGCTGGAAAGTGGTTAATCCCATCAATAATTACGACATCATGATCAATGTGGGGAATTATGTCCATTTTTCTGATAAATACAAAGACCTGGATCTTGACTATTATGTACTGCCCTATAATCTTGAAAAAGCGAAAAAGCAATTTGAAGAAGTTAAGGATATGATGGCCTGCTTTTATGAGAAAATGGGACCCTATCCTTTTCCTGAAGATGGCTATAAACTTGTGGAAGCGCCCTATCTGGGGATGGAACATCAAAGTGCTGTAGCCTACGGAAATCATTATCAGAATGGCTACCTGGGAAGAGATCTATCGGGTACGGGAATAGGCCTGAAATGGGATTTCATCATTATTCATGAATCGGGTCACGAATGGTTTGGCAACAGCATCACCGCAAAAGATATCGCCGATATGTGGATTCATGAAGGTTTTACCAGTTACACCGAGGCTATTTATGTCGAATGTGAATGGGGAAAAGAAGAAGCTCTTGAATACCTGCAGGGCTTACGTGGAAATATTGCCAATGATGTGCCTATCATTGGAAAGTATGGCGTAAACAGCGAAGGTTCCGGAGATATGTATTACAAAGGTTCCAACCTTCTAAATACCATTAGAAGCATTTATGACGACGACGAACTTTGGTGGAATACCTTAAAGGATTATACAAAAACTTTCAGGCATCAAACGGTTTCTACCAAACAGGTAGAAGATTTTTTCAATAAACCAATAGAAACCGATTTAAAACCGATTTTTGACCAGTACCTGCGACACAGCTCCATCCCTGAGCTCCAGCTAAAAGAAGAAAATGATCAAATCTGGTATCGCTGGAAAGCCGAGGTAAAAGATTTTTCGATGCCTGTTGACGTGTTTATTGACGGAAAGGAAAAAAGGCTAAGAGCAACTTCAAATTGGCAAAAAATAAATTCTGAAGAAGACGACCTGGGAGATATCCGGGTAAATAAAAAGGAATTTTATGTAGACGTCCGGAAAATGTAAATTTTCAGGAGATATTTATTTTAATCCACTTTGCTTCTGATGGTATTCTCACGGTGGATTTTACCACTTGAAGTTTCCTCAAATTTGGCTATAAAATAGATCTTTTTCGGTTTCTCATACTTTTCAAGAGTTTCCAGATTATCTATTTTATGTCTAAGCTTTTGAAGGTTTTCCTCTGAAAAATCATCTTCCACAAATAAAACCAATTTTTGACCCAGCGATTCATCTGGCAAGGAACTTACAAAAAAACGTTTATCGAGGATTTTATTGATCTTCCTTTCAATTTGCTCAGGAAAAAGCTTTATGCCTCCCGAATTAATAATATTGTCATATCGACCTTTCCAGATAAAGGTTTTGTAAGTAACAATTTCAACCACATCATTGGTAACGATCTCCTCATCTAGCACATTGGGCGCTTTAATAATAAGGCATCCCCGATAATCCTGTGAGATCGTGATATTGGGAAGAAGTTTGAATGCCCGTACTTCTTTCTTTCTTTTTTGGGGATTAAGCCTCTTCGCCGCAATATGACTGCAGGTTTCGGTCATTCCGTAGGTTTCGTAAATTTTCGCATCTACATCTGCAACCATTTTCCGGATCTTGGAAGAAACAGCTCCCCCACCAATGATCAGTTTTTTTACTAAATGAAGCCGCGCGATTGAATTATCAAGCTGAAACGGTGTCATTGCTGAGAAATCGTACACTTTGTAAACATGATCAAGCGGATTGGAAGAAGGAGGCACGGTATCGAGGTGCCAACCCAGATACATGGCTCTTACCAGCATCATTTTACCCGCGATATAACCGGCTGGAAGGCATAGAAGCGCCCTTGTGGCCACCGGTAATTTAAAAAATTTGGCAGTTGCCATAGCCGAATTCAGCATATGCTGTTTTTTAAGCTTTATTTTTTTGGGCTCGCCGGTAGATCCTGACGTATAAACCTCAACAAAAGAAGTGGGTTTCAGCCAGTCAAGAAGAAAGCTGCCTATCTCCTCTTCGAAAGGTTCCCCCTCCTTAATGAAGCTATAGGCTACCTGTCGCAATTCAGCATTGGTGAAATGCTGCTTATTTAGCTTGAATTCCGGATGCGTTTCCGGAAGTTTAAATTTGTCTGCCATATCTTACAACCAAAGTTGTTTTTAAGATCTGAACTTAAAGTTACCAAAATGCTATGAAATTCTTAACTTTCTTCGGAAACATTTAGCAGTTCAGGTCTTTCTGCCTTACCAAAAAGCCTTTCCTTCCAGTTGTTCCAGTGATACTTTTTCGCGAAAATGATCAAATAAATCGGATAAACGACCAGCACCGGGATCAAAACATCCCATCCTGCTGAAGGTTCCGAAACATCTTTGAGTATACTATGGGTTTGAAATGCCGTCCAATCGGCAGTGACAATTAATGCGGTAAGAAGATTGTTAGCCGCGTGAAATCCAAGAGAGAGTTCAAGACCTTCATCCATCAATGCCATAATTCCCAGCATAAACCCGGTCCCGATGTAATAGATCATGATCGTATTACCCAATTTGGTAACTTCCGGATTAAAAAAATGAAGTCCTCCAAAAATAACGGAGGAAACGACCAGGGGCACCCACCGGTTTTTTACCATCACTCCTATTCCCTGCATCAAATATCCGCGGAAAAAATATTCTTCAAAGCTGGTCTGTACGGGAATAAGAACCACTGAAATTACAAGTAAAATCAGAAATGGCTTCAGTTTAAAATTCCACAGAAAATCATCGGGATTACTGATATAATCTCCTACTGTAGTTAAAATTATAAAGATCGCAACCAGGCCGAAAGCGAACCAAAAGCGGCTCCAGTCTATTTTCTTCCGGGAAGTGGTCAAAGCGATCAAAGGCTGCTCATGAAGCTTTTTTACGATAAAAAATAAAAATCCGAGTCCAACCGCATAAGTTAAAAGCATCAGGAAAAGAAATAAATTTGAATCCAGCGCCTGCATCATATCGGTTTCGGTCATGTTCATTACCTCAAAACCCGCCTCTTTAAGTAGAACGATAGTTAGGGGAATCTGGCCGATAATGATTCCGAAAACCACGGCAATTACTCCAATGAGATATCGCCAGAAGTCATGCTGATACTTATAAACCTGTTCTATAAACATATTTTCTTAAAATTTAATTTCCCATTCTTCCGCAGGATCAAATTGCAATTCTCCCTTCATTACTTCCAGCGGAGATTCAAAATTATTGGTGAACAAACTACCGGTTCCCAATCCCTGTGGCATGTTTGAATTTAAAGTAAAGGTCCACTGTGCGATGGCATTAAGGCCAATATTGCTTTCCAGGGCACTGGTGATCCACCATCCGGTTTTATTTTTTTCGCAACTGTCGATCCATTCCTGAGTCCCTTTAAATCCGCCAATAAGGCTGGGTTTAAAGATGGCATACTGCGGCTTAATGGTTTGTATCAATTCCTGCTTTTCTGTTACATCAGTGATGCCTATTAATTCTTCATCAAGGGCAATGGCCAAAGGCGTTTTGGCACAGAGTTCTGCCATTTGATCAACCTGCCCTTGTTTTATTGGCTGTTCGATACTATGAAGTTGAAATTTTGACAATTTTTCAAGTTTATTCAGCGCATCTTTAGGAGAAAAGGCTCCATTCGCGTCAACCCTGAGTTCAATAGTTTCAGCAGAAAAATTTTCCCGGATCGAATGTAAAAGTTCCAGTTCGGTTTCAAAATCTATGGCACCAATCTTTAATTTGATGCAGTTAAAACCTTCTTTGATCTTTTCTGAAATCTGTTTTTTCATGAAATCCTTATCTCCCATCCAGATAAGGCCATTAATGGGAATTGATTTCTTTCCTTCTGTAAAATCTGAAGGAAACAGGAGAAAAGGATGTTTGGCTTCCATACTTTGAAAAGCCATTTCAACCCCAAACTGAATACTTGGAAATTCCCGCAGCTGCTCCCAAAGTTTTTCCCTGCCCAGGTTGATATTCTCACATACCCATTGCAGTTTTTCTTCGTAATCTGGCCGGTCATCATAGCTCAGGCCTCGAAACATATTACATTCTCCAATTCCGATTTTCTCCCCATCGGTAATTCTGAGAAACCAGGTGTCTTTTTCAGTAAGAACGCCCCGGGAGGTTCCACTGGGGCGTTTAAAGTATAAGGTATATTTTTTGAAAGAGGCTGAAATCATTCGGATGGTTGGATTGTGGAATTCCTGGGTTTTAGATTATTGGATATTTTATAGAGTGCTCATAAATTTTGAGATCATTTTGATGATACTACTAATTTTTGAAAGGCAGTGATTTATAAGTATTCAAAAAAAATCGCTATTTCCATTTAATTCAGTTATATAGTAATCTAGTGATCTAGTTTATATTTCAATCGATTCTCCAATTTCCAGCAACATCAAATCTTTTCCTTTTTCATAGAATTTGCGTTTGGCTTCTTCATGGTCAATTTCAATGTAACCAAAAGTATCGTAATGGCAGCCCAGGATCTTGTCGCATTCAATAAAATCACTGGCTATAATCGCGTCTTCGATTCCCATGGTGAAATTATCACCAATAGGCAATACCGCAAGATCTAATTTTGTACGCATTGGGATCAATTTCATATCCATGGTCAGGGCGGTGTCCCCGGCAATGTAGATATTTTTATGCTCTCCTTCAATAACAAATCCGCCGGGTTGCCCGCCAAACTTTCCGTCGGCAAAAGAACTGCTATGCAGCGCGTTCACATATTTTACGTTTCCGAAATCAAAATCCCAGCTTCCCCCGTGATTCATGGGATGCACTTCAATTCCCTTTTCTTCGTAATGATTGGCTATTTCAAAATTACTAACGATCACAGCCCCGGTATTTTTAGCAATAGCTTCAGCATCGAGAGTATGATCCTGATGCGCGTGAGTTAAAAGAATATAATCGGCTTTTAAATCATTAATATCGACTTTATCTTTAGAAAGTGCATTTCCTGTTATAAAAGGGTCGACGATAACATGGGTATCTCCTATTTGAAGAGCTAATGAATTCTGGCCGTAAAAGGTAATTTTCATAATCTTAATTTTGGATTTTCATAAAATTAAGCATTAGGAAAAAAATAACTCCTGAGCACTTTATATATTTTTGTTAAACTTCCGCTCAAGCCGTTACCAGATAAGGCCTATGGCAAATAACAGGGAAATCGCAAAAGTAGATAATGCGACTATTTTGAGTTCAGGATCCAGCAACATCGGATTTTCATTGGTGACCACTCTTTTTAAATGAAAGATCAAAGGAATATAACCCAGAAGGTAGATGAAATCATTAAGATCATTGGCAGAAATTACCGTATAGATCACCATAAAGAACAAAGCACCAAGTATCAGGCTGTAATGATAGTCTTTTGCCCTGTTAGCGCCCAGTTTCACTACCAAAGTGACTTTTCCTGCTTTTTTATCAGATTCCCTGTCTCTTAAATTGTTAATATTCAAAACTGCCGTACTCAATAACCCTATAGAAATTGCCGGAAAAAGGCTTATCCAGTCATGATCATGAGAATATAGATAGTAAGAACCATAAACGGCAACGATTCCGAAGAAAATAAACACGAAAACATCCCCCAGGCCTCTGTAGCCGTAAGCCGAATCACCCACAGTATATTTAATAGCCGCGACTATCGCTGCCACTCCCAAAGTAAAAAATACCAGTGCTGAAAGCCATTTTTCAGTACCAAAGGAAACATAAATAAGCAAAATTGCCAGAAAAAGTGTAGCAATCGCAGTGATAACGATGGCCTGCAGCATTTCTTTGTGAGAAATGAGTCCGCTTTGTATGGCCCTCTGCGGCCCGATCCTGTCTTCGTTATCGGTTCCTTTCACTCCGTCGCCATAATCGTTTGCAAAATTTGAAAGTATCTGCAATCCCAAGGTCGTTCCCAGGGCAAGGCTGAAAATAACTATATTGAAATGGCCCTGCTGAGCAGCCACGCTGCTTCCCACGCAAATTCCCGAAATGGATAATGGTAAAGTTCTGAGCCTCGCGGCATTGATCCAGGATGAAAATTTACTCATTAGTTCATTATTTTCACCAGAAGTTCTTTTAATAGATCCCCTTGAGAAATGTTGCCTGCACCCACTCCTTTACTTTTTACATCGGCTTCCTGCAACAGGCTTATTGCCCGGCTGGCTTTTTTCATAGAATAATTTCTTGCGGCAACCACATAATCACTCACAAAATAGGGGCTGATCTTCAGTTGTTTTGAAACACTTGCCTTTGATTTATCGGGTAGCCCATGGTATTGTAATAGCTGGGAAAAATAGCCAAAAAGTAGAGAAATCGTCACCACTATGGGATTGTCTTTTGGATTTTGAGCAAAATAATTTACAATGCGATGGGCTTTTTGAGTATCTCTGAGTCCAATGGCTTTTCTAAGTTCAAAATTATTGAAATCCTTACTTATTCCGATATTTTCTTCGATGATCTCCGGCGTGATGGTCGTTCCTTTTTCGCAAATGAGCTGTAATTTATTAAGTTCATTATCGATTTTTCCAAGATCTGTTCCTAAAAATTCAACAAGCATCTGCGATGCCTTGGGAGAAACAGCATAACCGCGGCTTTTTAGTGTTTTGGATATCCAGTCCCCAACCTGGTTTTCATACAGAGTTTTGCTTTCGAAGATCACTCCACTTTTGGAAACCGCCTTGTACAACTTCTTCCGTTTATCTATTTTCTTGTATTTGTAACAAACTACCAAAACCGTGGTAGGCATTGGATTTTCTGCATAATCTGCTAAATTTTCAATACTCCGTGAGAGATCCTGGGCCTCTTTTACGACCAAAACCTGGTAATCGGCCATCATGGGGAAGCGCTTGGCATTACTCACAATCTCGTCAACGCTGGTATCCCTTCCATAAAGGGTCATCTGGTTAAAACCTTTTTCCTCTTCCGCCAGGATATTTTCAGAAATGAATTCAGAAATCTTATCAATATAATAGGGTTCTTCGCCCATAAGAAAATAAATAGGTTTAATTTCCCTTTTCTGAATATTGGCAACAATTTGTCTGACTTCGTCCATGAATTTTTTTTAGCTGGATGGGCAGGAACTATACTGTAAAAATGTGAATTTCTTTCTTACTTTTGAAATATGCAAAAATTGAATTTCCCGCCTTATTCATTTCGGTTCAAAAATAATCAAAATAAAATAGCCGTTTTTGATGAACAACGGAAAAAATTTGTGATTCTTACCCCTGAAGAATGGGTACGGCAACATTGCGTAAAATTTTTGAAGAATAACCTGAATTATCCCGCCTCTCTTATCAATGTGGAAAAAAAAATTGAGATCGCCGGGCTCGTTAAACGCTATGATATTGTGGTTTTTGAACCCCAGGGAACTATAGATATCATTGTAGAATGTAAAGCTCCCGGAATTAAGATCAGGCAGGAAACTTTTGACCAGATTGCCCGCTATAACCTTGAGCTTAAAGCTAATTTTCTTATGTTAACTAATGGCCTGGATCATTATTTTTGCAAGATGGACTATGAGAAACAGACCTATTTATTCCTTCAAAACCTTCCCGAATACGCCTCCTCATGAAAACAGCCGTAGTGATATTGAACTGGAACGGCAGAGCTTTGCTGGAGAAATTTTTGCCTTCAGTAGTTCAACATTCAGAAGAAGCACGCATTTATGTAGCCGATAATGCATCTTCTGATGATTCAGTAGAATTTCTAAAAGAATTTTTTCCACAGGTTGAAATTATTGAAATCAAAGAAAACCTTGGATATGCCGGCGGTTATAACGAAGCGCTTAAAAAAGTATCGGAAGAACTGGTAATTTTACTCAATAGCGATGTGGAAGTTACTCCCAATTGGCTGCCTCCCATAATTTCTGCTTTTGAAAAGCAAGCTGAAGTTGCCGCGGTCCAACCTAAAATCCTTGATTATAAACGGAAAGAATTTTTCGAGTATGCCGGCGCGGCCGGAGGCTTTATCGATAAATTCGCATATCCTTTTTGTCGCGGGAGAATTTTTCAGCATCTGGAAAAAGATACTGGCCAGTACAACGATGAGACTTTTATTTTTTGGGCCAGTGGTGCCTGTCTTGCCGTAAGGAAATCGATTTTTTTTGAAGTAGGAGCCCTGGATGAAGATTTCTTTGCCCACCAGGAAGAGATCGATCTTTGCTGGAGATTAAAAAACTTTGGCTATAAAGTGAAATATGTGAGCGCATCAAAGATTTATCATGTAGGAGGTGGCACGCTGGAAATGATGAACCCCAGGAAAACATTTTATAATTTCAGAAACAGTTTATACCTCATTCTGAAAAATGTGGAGGGCTCTGAAGTTTACTATATTTTACTCGGTAGAATGGTTTTAGACGGAATTGCAGGTATAAAATTCATCATTGAAGGAAAATTCCAGCATTTCATCCAAATCCTGAAAGCTCACGGCAGTTTTTATCAAAATTTCTTCCGAATGAAAAAAAAGCGCCGCAAAGGCAGCAATACCGGGAAATATTATGAAGTTCCTTCCGTTGTATATGCACATTATATCGAAAGAAAAAATGAATTTAGGGAGCTTAAAAAATAAATCTGAAAGGAAATGTTAAAATAGCTTTTTGGCTTTACATTTTTTTGATATTTTTGGTCATTCTAACATTTAAAAAATTTAAGAAACGGATTATGAAAAAACTCATGATTTTGTCAGCTACGGTAGCTATTTTGCTATCTTCGTGTGTTTCCCAGAAGAAATACAACGAACTCGAAGCCAAACAAAAAGAAACTCAGGACCAGCTAAATACTGCAACAGTCAAATTGAATCACTGTCTTGACGAAAAAGAAAGATTGAACGATCAGATCAAAACGCTTAACAACACTAATGCAGCGCTGCTAAATAACGTAGGTAACCTTGCGACGCTTTCTAAGAAAGAAGCTGAAAACATGGAGCGTTCCCTTGAGAGCATTAAAGAGAAAGATCTTGCAATCAAAACGATGCGTGATGCCATCAACAAGAAAGATTCAGTGACTCTTGCTCTGGTAACCAGCCTTAAAGGAGCTCTTGGAAACATGAACGATGAGGATATCGAGATCAATGTTGAAAAAGGTGTTGTTTATGTGTCTATTTCAGACAAACTTCTTTTCGACAGCGGACGCTACAACCTTACTCCACGTGCTAAAGAAGTTCTTGGAAAAGTTGCTACCGTTATCAAGAACAAACCAAATATCGACTTTATGGTTGAAGGTCATACTGACAATAAACCAATCCACACTGCGATGTTCGAAGACAACTGGGATCTTAGTGTAAAACGTGCAACTTCAGTAGTAAGAACACTTCAGGAAGAATTTGGTATCGAGCCAGCTCGTATGACTGCCGCAGGTAGAAGTTATTACGTTCCTGTTGCTACTAACGAAACAGCTGAAGGTCGTGCTAAAAACCGAAGAACAAGAATCGTTATCCTTCCTAAACTTGATCAATTCTATGGAATGATCGAAGAAGGAATGGAAAAAGCCAATGAAGCTGATAATATGAAAAATTAATCAGCACTGATATTAAATAAAAAACCCGCGCGAATTGCGCGGGTTTTTTTATAGATAAATTTCGAGATTTACATGATCTCCACAGTTCCTTTTCCTTCTCTGATCACCTCGGGTTCAGGGGTGGTGAGATCTATTACGGTAGACGGTATATTGTCTCCATAACCACCGTCTATCACTATCTCCACCAGTTTATCCCACTTTTCCCTGATGAGCTCTGGATCTGTAGTATATTCCAAAACCTCATCTTCATCCCTGATTGAAGTGGAAACAATGGGGTTTCCCAATGCAGTGACGATGGCTTTACAAATATTGTTATCTGGAACCCTTATCCCCACCGTTTTTTTCTTTTTAAACACATTGGGAAGATTATTCCCGCCGGGTAAAATGAAAGTATAAGGCCCCGGAAGACAGCGTTTCAAAATTTTAAAGGTCGCCGTATCTATTTGTTTTACATAGTCGGAAAGATTGCTCAGGTCTTCACATACAAACGAAAAGTTCGCTTTTTCAAGTTTTACATTTTTTATTTGGGCGATCCTTTCAAGAGCTGAAACATTGGTGATATCACAGCCCAGACCGTAAACAGTATCGGTAGGATAAATGATCAGCCCTCCGTCCCGAAGAGTTTCTACAATGTGCTGGATTTGTTTCTGATTCGGATTTTCGTTGTAAAGCTTTATTAATTCGGCCATCTTTATTTATTTATTAAACATCCTAAAATTTACAAAATTCATGTCGCAGTATATTGATGTAAAGTAAAATTATTCCTGCTTTTCTATTTCGCTTTCCAGTTTCAGCACTTTATCGCCATCATGCTGCTTTATATAAAGGGCTTTATTTCCTTCCTCTCCATTCCTGGTAATTTTACTGCCTTTTATTGTTTTTGTAACTTTTTGCTTATAGGTTTTGATGACCTCGCCACTAGCGGTTCCACTACCCCATTTCCAGCTGACTTTACTACCTTTCCTTATCATTTTTCTTTTGAATATAAAAAGAAAGCCGCTCAGGGCGGCTTTAAATAACAGAAGTTTAACTGCTTAAGAAAGTACTTTCAACTTGGCAAACCTTAGCAGGAGTTTTTTTATACCTCCCTGCTCAAAATCGATCTCGGCCTTTTTATCCTGTCCAACACCTTCAATCTTTATAACATTTCCAATACCAAACCTTGAATGCTCCACCTGGTTTCCTTCTTCCAGCTGAATAGTATTTCTGGCAGGCGCCGGTCCCGTAGAAGCAGGCTTCAGTTTACGCAATTTTCGCAACTGCTCTTCGGTGGGTTTATGAGAAGGTGGCGGAGTTCCGCTTTTAGGCTTGGATTGTCGCAATTTGCTTTTATCCACCTCATCCCCAAAAATATCTGTATCGACGAGCGGCTGGTATTTATAATCATCCTTGGGAACCATCATATCGAGATACTGCTCATCGATCTCCTCAATAAAGCGGCTGGGCTCAGAATCCACTAGTTTTCCCCAGCGGTAACGGGAAAGCGTATAAGTAAGGTAAGCCTGTTTTTCAGCACGGGTCAGCGCCACATAAAAGAGTCGGCGTTCTTCCTCAAGTTCGCTTCGGGTATTCATGCTCATCGCCGAAGGAAAAAGATCCTCTTCCATACCTACGATATAAACATATGGAAATTCAAGTCCTTTTGCCAGGTGAATGGTCATGAGGGCCACGCGATCATCATCACCGGTATCTTTATCTAAATCGGTAGCCAGGGCAACATCTTCCAGAAATTCTGAAAGTGAGCCGGTCGTATCTGCAAGCTCTTTCTGGCCTTCAACAAAATCCCTGATACCATTAAGTAATTCCTCTATATTTTCAATTCTCGCGATCCCTTCCGGCGTGCCATCTTTTTTAAGTTCCTGCACCAAACCGGTTTTTCGCGTGACCGTTTCAGCCACCTGGAAAGCATCAGCTGTTTCATTCAAAATGGAAAAACTTTTAATCATATTCACGAAATTCTCCAGTTTTGTCTGAGTTCCGCGATTGATCTTCAAATCAAGTTTATCCAGGTTTTCAATAATTTCAAAAATTGAGCGATCATGTTTATTCGCTGCTACACTCAACCTGTCAATCGTGGTTTGCCCAATCCCCCGTGATGGATAATTAACAACACGTTTAAGGGCTTCTTCATCTTTGGGGTTCAGGGTCAATCGTAAATAGGCAAGAACATCTTTTATTTCTTTTCTCTGGTAAAAGGAAAGTCCGCCGTAGATCCTGTAGGGAATATCTTTTTTTCGCAAGGCATCCTCCATCGCACGGCTTTGTGCGTTGGTACGGTATAAAATCGCAAAATCACCATTATTCATCTGATTCTGCATTTTATTCTCAAAAATAGAACTGGCTACAAAACGCCCTTCCTCCCCATCGGTCAACAACCGGTTTACAATAATTTTAGGGCCGTCTTCATTGGCGGTCCAGACGATTTTTTCAAGTTTGGTCTTGTTTTTTTCAATGATGGAATTGGCAGCATTGACGATATTTTTGGTCGAACGATAATTCTGCTCAAGGCGATACATCTGCACATCGTCATAATCTTTTTGAAAATTAAGGATGTTGTTGATATTCGCTCCGCGGAAGGCATAGATACTCTGTGCATCGTCACCCACCACGCAAATATTCTGAAATTTATCAGAAAGTGCCCGAACGATAAGATATTGCGAATGATTTGTATCCTGGTACTCATCTACCAGGATATACCTGAAGCGGTTCTGATATTTCTGAAGCACATCGGGAAAACGGTTCAGCAGTTCATTGGTCTTCAGCAGAAGGTCGTCAAAATCCATCGCGCCTGCCTTAAAACAGCGATCAACATATTCCTTGTAAATTTCACCGAGTCGGGGTTTTTTCGACATGGCGTCGGCTTCCTGCAATTCGGGATTTTGAAAATAAGCCTTGACCGTAATTAAACTGTTTTTATAGGAAGAAATCCGGTTATAGACCTGTTTATACTTGTAAACATCTTTGTCAAGCCGAAAATCTTTTATGATCGCTCTTATCACACTTTGGGAATCCTGCGTATCATAAATTGTGAAATTCGAAGGATAACCCAGCTTTTCAGCTTCATACCTGAGGATTTTTGCAAAAACCGAATGAAAGGTTCCCATCCAGAGATTTTTTGCCTCGCTGCTTCCAACAATTTTCGAAATACGCTGCTTCATTTCCCGCGCAGCCTTATTGGTAAAGGTCAATGCAAGTATATTGAAAGGGTCGACTCCCTGGTTCATCAGGTAAGCGATCCTGAAAGTGAGCACCCTGGTTTTACCCGAACCCGCACCGGCAATTACGATCATTGGCCCGTCTTTCTGCAGCACGGGAGCCCTCTGTGCATCATTTAATTGAGCTAAATAAGCTTCCAAATTTCCTCCTTTTTTAAAAGCTGAAAGGTAACCAAATTGAGCAAAAAAGGAAACCGGTAGTCGTGCCTTTTTTGAACAATTCCTTCCCCATTACAGGCGATGAAAGATTATTTAATATCTTTAAAAAAAATTTATGCGACCGCTGGCAAAGCGAACACTAAAACTTAAGGCAATAATGAAATATTTTTTGATTCTCTTCCTTTTCTGTTCTGCAATATTGCAGGCACAGACTTCGATTCCCGAAAAAGAGTTTAATAACATTGAAGACCAGGTGATCGAATGGCGTCGGGATATACATGAGCACCCGGAACTTTCCAACCGCGAATTCAGGACTTCCGAGAAAATTGCGAATCATCTTAAAAGCCTCGGAATAGAAACAAAAACAGGAGTCGCTAAAACCGGCGTCGTGGGTATTTTAAAAGGAAAATATCCCGGAAAAACTGTGGCCCTTCGTGCCGATATCGACGCGCTGCCTGTAACCGAAAATAATGACCTTCCCTTTAAATCTCAGGTTACTAGCGAATTTCTTGGTTCCAAAACCGGGGTAATGCATGCCTGTGGGCATGATACCCACACCGCTATTTTAATGGGAGTGGCGCAGATCCTGGCTCAGCACAAAGACAAGATCCACGGCACTGTGAAATTCATTTTTCAGCCTGCGGAAGAAGGTCCGCCTCCGGGAGAAGAAGGTGGCGCTTCCCTGATGATCAAAGAAGGAGTGCTTAAAAATCCTGATGTAGATGCCATTTTTGGCCTTCACATCAATGCCGGGACACCGGTAGGAACCATTAAATATAAGCCTGAAGGAATGATGGCTGCCGTAGAAAGATTTGTTATTAATGTAAAAGGAGTTCAGGCACATGGCTCAGCACCCTGGAGCGGTGTGGATCCCATAGTTATTTCGGCAAAAATCATCGATGGACTTCAAACCATTATAAGCCGAAATGCCGATCTCACCGAATCGGCTGCGGTTATTACAGTAGGAAAGATCAGCAGCGGCGTGCGATTCAATATTATTCCCGAAACCGCTGAAATGATCGGAACCGTGAGGACCCTTGATCCCGCAAACAAAGAACTCATCTTAAAAAGAATGCGTGAAATGGTTCCTGAAATTGCCAAAGCCTACGGCGGGGAAGCCACTATCGAAATTCAGAACAATACTGCCATTACTTTTAATGATCCCGAGCTGACCCGGGAAATGCTTCCAAGCCTTAAAAAAGTAGCTGGCGACGATCACGTAGAACTGATGAAAGCCACTACCGGAGGAGAAGATTTTTCATTTTTCCAGGAAAAGGTACCCGGTTTATATTTTTACCTGGGCGGAATGCCTAAAGGCGGTGAACCAACGCGCCACCACACTCCCGGATTCTATATTGATGAAAGCGGAATGCTTCTTGGCGTAAAAGCCCTTTCACAGCTCACTCTTGATTATCTTGATGCTAATGCTCCTAAATAAAAGATTGCCTCAATGAACGAAACAGAAATTTTAGATTTTTTATATGCGATCTTACCGGCACTGATCATTGGTGCCGTGGCCTTTTTCTTTTTTCAATCCTATTTCAAAAATGAGGAAAAAAGAAGGCATTTTCAGCTGCTTCGCGAAAATAGAAAAACTGCCCTTCCCATTCGCCTGCAGGCTTACGAAAGAATGGCCTTATTCCTGGAAAGGATCGCCCCGGGAAAAATTCTTTTCAGGGTGCAACCAACTTCTGAAGAAGCCGATGCGTATTCCCGACTTTTAATCGCGAACATTGAGCAGGAATTTGAGCATAATATAGCTCAACAGGTCTATATTACCGCGGAGTGCTGGGATTATATTCGTACGGCGAAAAATGCCACCATTAACATGATCAGGAATGCCGCGGGAAAAGAGAATATCGCAAATGTCGACCAGATGAGGGAATTGATCCTGACCAATCTCATGGAAAAACAATCGCCTACAGATGCAGCTCTGGCTTACATTAAAAAGGAGGTTAAAAACCTAATTTAAACCACGAAGATTTTCTGGCCTTTTTATCAATATCTTTTCTTTCGGCATATTCGTAGCCTTCCTGCCACCACTGCTTCATCGCTTTTTTATTGAAAACAAGGGAATTTTCAGTGAGTTTTGTGGGGGTATAATAAATATTTAGCTTCACCTTTTTATTCATGGCGGCGAGTTTTCCCTCGATGATATCATGATATTCAACCTGGTCGAGTAAAAATCCGAAAAGGTTGATCATCAATGAGAACGGATTTTTCCCCAACACTTTGTTGTACTCCATATTTTCAGCTTCAAGGATAATCGCATCAACTTCGGTCGCTCCGCGCCTTATCGCTTCCCTTATCGGCACCACGCAACCCAGGCCGCCATCGGCATACTCATAGCCATTTTTCGTCGCCAGGCTCATAAACGGAATGTAATTACAGGAAATCCAGATCCAGTCACAAAAGTCGTCGTATTCAAATTCGTGAATAGATTTATATTCCACCCTGTTTTTAGAAAGATTGGATACCGTGACCACCACATCTTTTACCCTGGATTTTAACTGCTGAAAGTCCTCATGCGAAAAATTCTTTCGGATATTTCTTCTCAAGGCCTTGCTTTCCCCGAAAGTCCTTTTTTGCTTGATAAACTGCCAGAAAGTATTGAAATAATTAATGGTAACATATTCCCTACCTTCTTTCCTTTTCACCACAAAAGGATTGATACTAAAGATCTTTCGCTGGGTAACATTGGTGTAGATGTCATAGATCTTCTGGATATTTCCTGCCGCGAGGTGCGGAATAAGCAAACTTCCTGTAGAAGTTCCCACAAAAAGATCATAATTGTGTTTTTTCTCCTGGATTAAAAACTGAGCAACGCCTCCCGCAAAGGCCCCTTTGCTTCCTCCTCCAGAAATTACGAGTGCCCGCATTAAGGTTTTATTTGATTTAATTCTTTATTTCGATGTTTGGCGAATTCAAATCCGCTTTCCCACCAGGCCTTCATTTTCGTATCATCAAAAATAAGAGAATTGGTGGTCAACACACTGGGAGTATAGTAAAAATTAATAATTGCATCATTATTTGCTGCTGCAAATTTTCCAATTTTAATATTCTGAGTTTCTATGCGGTCAAGCATAAATGCAAAAAGATTGGTGATGAGTGAAAATACATTTTTTGAAGGAAGTCGGTTAAAATAGGTAACTTCCGTCTGCAGAATAATGGCATCAATTTCGGTGGCTCCACGCTGAATAGCTTCCTCGATAGGAACCATAGAACCCAAACCACCATCGGCATATTCACAGCCATTTTTAAGGACCAGGCTCATAAATGGCGTGTAATTGCAGGATATCCATATCCATTCAATAAAAGCCTCATAATCGTAATCTTTAATAGATTTATATTCAACTTCATTAAGAGAAAGGTTGGAAACCGTGACTACAATATCTTTCCCGCTCGCCTTAAGTTCTTCGAACTCTTCTTTAGAAAGGGTTTCCCTGATCAGTTTTCGAAGATTATAACTATCACCAAATGTTTTCTTTCCTTTTAAAAAATTCCGAAGCACATTAAAGTGATTGATGGTGATATTCTCATAGCCGTGCTTGCGGGTGATCAAAAAAGGCCTGTTACTAAAAATGCTGGACTGGTTTACCGAAGTAAAGACCTTTCTAACCTTTTCCGCCTTATTAAGCGCCATGTGGGAGATCAAAAGGCTTCCCGTAGAAGTACCTATAAACATATCGTAGTCCCTTTTCAGCTCCTGTGTAAGATATTGAGCCACCCCACCTGCAAAGGCACCTTTACTCCCGCCGCCTGAAATGACCAGTGCTCTCATTGGCCCGTAGTTAAAGATCTTATAAAGGAAGACTCGCTGTTATCCATTTTTCCTGAAATTTCAAGCAAACGCTGCCGATATTCATCATTTTTCATCAATTCTTTTACAAGTTCCCGGCAATATTTTTTAAAAGCAGAAGTATGATGAGTGGTACATTTTAAAAGACTTTCCAGGCTTTCCGTATTAAATGCATCGATTTGAAAAAGATAGCTGAATGCGTTTTGCCGAACCTCGAAAGGCCTCCATTCTTCAGTATACCCCGCCAGTTCATTATAATATTGGGTGGTTTTATCAGGCTCATAATCGGGTGTAACAAGATTCAGAACCAGCCAGAGCATTCTTATATTTTTATTGTAAAATCCAACCTGGTCTTCGGTTGCACGGAAATATGCCTCTCTTTTTTCGGGGAAATTTGCCCAAAGTTTGTACAATGCCGCCTCCCGTGTAACATAAGAATGATCTTTCAGCAAAGATTCAAATTCAGATTGTAAAATTTGAGGCACCTTTTCCATGGTTTGCGCGATAGCCTGCCGAACATACAGGTTATTAGTAGCAAAGGCTTTCTTATAAAGTCGGATTGCTTCTTCGGAAAGGTTTCCGGAAAGCTGGTTCACCGCTTCCTGGCCTATATAATCGTTCACCGGAAAATCAAGCGCGCGTGAAAGAATTTCCTTTTTCTCCTCAAAAGGCACTTCGCGTAAAGCCGCCAGTTTTAGATAATTTTGAAGGAATTCTGATTTTTTAAGAGATTCCAGAGCCTGTGTAGCTTTAAAAGCCGATTGCTCCAGCCAGTCTTTTTTATACTGCGAAAGGTCCTGCCCGGAAACTTCTTCCATCACTTTCAAAAAATCATCGGTTTCCACGTTTTTATAAGCATTGCGCTGCAGGTATTTTTTAATTCCTTCATGAAAAGCCTCCTCCCCAATCCTGTCTTTTAAGATCTGAAGTGCCCAGGCACCTTTTTGATAGTAGGTGAGTGAACTGCCACCGGTACGAAGAATGGCTTCCCCTTTTCCCTGGTCGCTCTTCTCTTTTAAAGTCTCTGCAGTCTGGTATAGTTTCCAGTAAAAATAATCTTCTCCAAAGATGTCTTTTTCGGCCAGCAGGGCGAAATAAGTGGCAAATCCTTCATTTAACCAGTGATGCGTGCTGTTTTTTTCGGTTACAAGATCACCAAACCACTGGTGGGCAAGCTCATGCGCATTGACATTGACATAATTTTGAACATGAAATCCAATAGAATCGGTCATCAGGGAATTAGAAAAAATAGTCATTCCCGTATTTTCCATTCCTGAATACAGAAAATCCAGTACCGGTACCTGTTTGTAATTTTTCCAGGGATAGGGAACACCAATCTCATTTTCCAGAAAATCAAAAATTCGCTCTGAATATCGATACGTGGGTTCTACATTTAAAGAATCCTGAGGCCGATAATAAAGCTGAATGGAATCTCCAGTGGAAGAAACGATGTTTTTGGAAGAATAATTTCCAGCAGCCACCCCAACCAGATAGCTGCTCATGGGTTTTTCCATATCGAATTGCCACTGAACAGTGGAATCATTAATTTTTCGACGATCTTCTAAAGTTCCATTTGAAATTAATTCATAACCGGCTGGAAATTCATAAGTAAGATCAAATACAAGTTTTTCGGTGAGGTCATCAAAACTTGGCAACCAGTTGGAAGTCTCTCTTCCCTGGCCTTGTGACCAGACTTCTTTCATACCATTTCGAGGAACCTTTTCTTGCCAGTTTATAAAATAAAGTGCTTTTTTGGGAAATGCGGTATAGGAAAAACCAATCTTATTCCCGCTTGATGGCCTGAACTTTCGAAGTAGGAAAATTCCGTTTTCATCCTTTTTGAATTTAACAGGTTTTCCATTCAAAGTTACCTCGCTAAACTGCATATTCTTACCGTCTATGTGCAGGGAATCTGAAGATTTCAGCACATCGAATACAAAATTGATATTGCCTTCGACTTTATTCCCTTCCGGAAAAATCCTGATTATGGCCCTGGCTTCTTTAAAATCGAAAAAATCGGTTTGCGTAAAATTATTTTCCTGAGCCAAAATGTTGATCGACCAGAAAATGAAGACTAATATTAACTGTTTTCGCATGTAACTGTGGAGAATATCATTGGCAAATTACAAAAATGACGCTTCACAAAAAACAATCTGTTTGAAAAACTGAAAGCCAGGGAAGGCAAAAGATTAAAAGCGATTTAATATCTTCGTTTTATGAGCGGTAATTTGTTGCAAACTCCCATCGAATACCTAAAGGGCGTTGGTCCGGCGCGGGCAGAGCTTCTAAAGAAAGAACTCGGCATTTTTACTTACCGTGATCTCATCAACTTTTTCCCTAATCGCTATATTGATAAAACGCGCTTCTATAAAATCGCCGAATTACAAAGAAACTCCTCTGATGTTCAGGTGGTCGGCAAAATTGTTCATCTTAAAACCGTGGAACAAAAAAGGGGAAAAAGGCTGGTAGCCGATTTTATAGACGATACCGGGAGAATGGAACTTGTTTGGTTCAGGGGCCATAAATGGATTCGGGAAAATCTTAAGCTCAATACCCCCTACGTGATTTTTGGGAAAACCAACTGGTTTAACGGCATGTTTAGCATGCCGCATCCTGAAATGGAACTGGCAAGCGACTACAAGAACAACCTAAGAACTGCCATGCAGCCGGTTTATTCAAGCACTGAACTTCTTGCAAAAAAAGGAGTGACCAATCGGGTAATGATGAAATTTATTCAGGAAGCTTTAAAGCAAACCGGATTCCGATTTTCAGAAAGCCTGAGCGATGAACTGATCTCTGACCTGAAATTAATTTCGAAATCGGAGGCTTTATTTAATATTCATTTTCCCAAAAACCAGGAGCTGTTGGCGAAAGCTCAGTTCAGGTTGAAATTTGAAGAATTATTCTACATCCAGTTGCAATTATTGAGGAGGAATCTTCTGCATAAACGCAAAATAAAAGGCTTCAATTTTGATAAAGTAGGAAGTAATTTTAACGACTTCTACCAGCAGCATTTACCCTTCGATTTAACCGATGCGCAAAAGCGTGTGATAAAAGAAATAAGGAGCGATCTTGGCAGCGGCGCGCAAATGAACAGGCTGTTGCAGGGAGATGTAGGATCTGGAAAGACCATTGTAGCCCTAATGTCAATGTTTATGGCACTTGACAACGGATTCCAGGCCTGTTTAATGGCTCCTACTGAAATTTTGTCAGTTCAGCATTATAATGGTTTAGTTGAATTATGTAAAGAATTGAATACCAGTATTTATTTACTTACCGGTTCAACTAAAACTTCAAAAAGGAAAGAAATTCACGAAAAACTTGAAAATGGCGAGATCGACATCCTGATTGGCACCCATGCACTGATCGAAGATAAGGTAAAATTTAAGAATTTAGGACTGGCAATTGTTGATGAACAACATCGTTTTGGAGTTGCCCAAAGAGCAAAATTATGGAAGAAAAATATCGTTCCGCCGCACGTTCTGGTCATGACCGCTACCCCTATTCCGCGAACCCTCGCGATGAGCGTCTATGGCGACCTTGATATTTCGGTTATTGACGAACTGCCTCCCGGCAGGAAACCTGTAAAAACCGTCCACCGATATGATTCCAACCGACTGAAAGTTTTTCGATTTATAAGAGAGGAAATTGAAAAAGGCAGACAGGTATATATCGTGTATCCCTTAATCCAGGAATCTGAAAAAATGGACTATAAAGACCTCATGGACGGATATGAAAGTATCGCCCGGGAATTTCCCGATTTTCAGCTTTCAATCGTTCACGGACAAATGAAACCAGCCGATAAGGATTACGAGATGGAACGTTTCGTAAAAGGGGAAACCCAAATTATGGTAGCCACCACCGTTATAGAGGTTGGAGTAAATGTGCCTAATGCCAGTGTAATGATCATAGAAAGCGCTGAAAGGTTCGGACTTTCCCAGTTACACCAGTTACGAGGCAGGGTGGGCCGGGGAGCCGATCAAAGCTATTGCATATTAATGACCAGCCACAAGCTCAGTGAAGACAGTAAAACCAGGATCTCTACGATGACTGCCACCACCGATGGTTTTGAGATCGCCGAAGTAGACCTAAAACTTCGTGGTCCCGGCGACCTGATGGGCACACAGCAGAGCGGCGTTTTAAACCTTAAAATCGCCGATGTGGTTAAGGATAACGACATTCTTAAAGCGGCTAGAGCTTATGCATCGGCATTGTTAAAAGAAGATCCTGACCTGAGCCTGGAGAAAAATGCGGTTATAAAAAATTCCTACAGCCGACTGATGAAAAACAAGACGATCTGGAATTACATCAGCTAGTAAACCCTTTGCTTTTAGTGAACTAAACCCAGAATATCGCCTTTTGGCGATAAAATATTCTATTACATCGAAAAGTTGGTTCAAAAAGTACGGGATATCCCTTATTTCTATAATTTCACCTTTCTAAACTTTTTAAAACCAATAAAGTATGAAAAATTTAACCCCCCTTTTCATTCTGATGATCTTAGTATTTTCAGGATGTAGTACTGAGTCTCTAGAAGACCAGGGTCAACTCTCGAATTATGACGCTAAAGCTAAAGCGCAAGCCAACAATGACAATTCACCTACTCAATTAGGAACTCCAGAAATTCTTTGTGGAGAAGCCACAGCCGAAAGTTGGCCAATAGGAATTAAAGCAGGTTCTAATGGTACTCCCGGTGGTATTAAAGTTCAATGGATGACTGAAGCAGATTTTATTGCAAATGGAAATGAATGGGACGATTCTGCCTGTCAGTTTAATTCAAAAACTTCAGATTATGAACTTGCACAAGACGGTGAAGCATGGATAGATCTTGCTGTTTTTATAGATCCTAGCACTGATATGAATTGCGCCATGCAGTGGGATTGTAATGAAACGTATGTTTTTAGAGTCAAAGCTGAAAATCCAAATGGGAACGAATACCGTTCAAGTGAGTGGTCTACAGAATATTATTGTACATCTCAACCTTGTGAAACAATTTGTACACATGGTTTAGGATATTGGAAAAATCATAGTAATGAAAATCCAGGTCAACAATTGAATAGATGGAATACTGATAATCTTGATTTAGGTTCGGTTAATTATGATCAGAGTCAATTAAATCGAATAATGGATCAAAAAGTAGAAGGCAATGGGCTCGTTTCTCTTGCTCATCATTTAATTGCAGCTAAACTTAATATTGCGAATGGTGTAGATGATAGCTCTATAGCTCAAACTATTATTGATGCTGATGCTATGATTGGTTCTTTGGAAGTGCCTCCTGTAGGAAGTGGATCTTTAACAACCTCTGAGGTGGAAACATTAAAAGATGCCTTAGAAGCATTTAATACCTCAAATCCCTGTGATGATAATGATACTGCAGAATAAATAATTCTAAATACATAATTTTTAAAAGACCGCCCAGCGCGGTCTTTTTTATTTTTAACAATTTCCTTTTAATCTTTTTTCCTATCTTTAGAAAATCCTACTCACCTATTCCCCAAAGTTTTAGCTATAAATTACTTCTGCTCCCAATTTTATTTTAGCCTTATTGCGCCCCGATTTCGTATAAAAAACAGCAAAACCAAAAATTCAATAAATTATGAGATCACTAAACATCAAACCACTGCTGATAGGCTTTTTGCTTATCTTTTTTATTTTTGAAGGCTATTCACAGGACACTCCTGAAATGAGCATGGAGAAAAAACTCTACCAGGAGTATAAGTCTAAAGGAGTTGATAAAGCTCTGAAAATGTACGACAAAAGCGATATGAAAGGCAATGAGTACACCTTTATGAGCGAACCTCTTAACCAGCTTGGTTACCAGATCATGCTGCAGGATAAAGACCTTGACGCTGCTGAAAAGATCTTTATGGCACAGATAGAAGAATATCCTAACCAGGCAAATCCTTACGATTCTTATGGCGACCTGCTATTACAGAAAGGCAATAAGGAAAAAGCAAGGCAAAATTTTGAAAAAGCCGTTAAACTAGCCGCTGACATTAAAGACCCGGCTATGAAGGAAAGACTGCTGTATGCATCTAAACCCAAACTGGCGAAACTTAACGGAGCAGGCAATAAGCTCGATTTTCTTGAAGGCACCTGGAACGTAAAAGATTACAATTTTCAGGATGGAAATAGAAATTTGACGGAGGAAGCTACGGTTACCTTCTCTAAAGAAAATTCGATTCTTAAAGCCGTTAGGCACGATAAGTCAGGAGAATATCAGGGCACCAGGATCATAGCCTACGATGCCGTGGATGACGAATACGATATGGTTTATTTAAGGGACGGTGTATCGGGAATTGAACCTTCCACCTTGAAAATGGAAAATTCTTCTCCTGATAAAGTTGTAATGACCGAAAAATACACCTCCGATGATGGTAAAGAGTTTACCGTCAAACACATTATTAAACCGCAGGGAAATGAGATCAACTGGGAAATAGTAGATCTTACTGATGGAGCAGATAAAAAGGTAGCTGAAATGGTTTTTAATAAACAATAAAACAAAATACAGCCGGCAATTCAAAAAAAGAGAACTTTTAAAAAGCTTCCATTGCGTCAAAATGAACCTGCCGATCGGCAGGTTCATTTGTTTTAAACTTCTAAAACAATTGTTTATCAACTACTTATACTATTAAACTGGCTCAGAATTACATTTTCACGCACTTTTTTTCGGCCTCTTTTTATTTCTTCTGTTTCTAAATGAGATATTATTATGCTAAAAATTTTGGTAATACTATCTTTGCAGACTGAAAATGCTGATTCATGAAGATTTCATACAACTGGCTTAAACAATTTATCAAGCTCCCGGACAATGCTGAAGAAACCGGAAAACTTTTAACAGACCTTGGCCTTGAAGTAGAAGGAATTACAAGCTTCCAAAGTATAAAAGGTGGCCTTGAAGGCGTGGTCGTGGGCCATGTGCTTAGCTGCAGCGAGCACCCTAATGCTGATAAGCTACAACTTACAAAGGTTAACCTAGGCAATGGGGAAGAAGTACAGATCGTTTGCGGAGCACCAAATATCGCTGCAGGACAAAAAGTACCGGTAGCCACTGTTGGTACAACCCTCTTTGACGAAAAAGGTGAAGCCTGGGATATCAGAAAAAGTAAAATTCGCGGTGAAATAAGCCATGGAATGATCTGTTCAGAAAAAGAACTTGGACTGGGGCAGAGCCATGAGGGAATTATGGTGATGGATAACAGCCTCGCTCCCGGAACACCCGTAGCCAAAATATTTGATGTTGAAAATGATGAAGTTTTCGAGATCGGTCTTACTCCTAACCGTGCCGATGCGATGAGCCACTGGGGGGTGGCGCGCGATCTAAAAGCCGGATATCAGCAAAAGGGGAAAAGCCTGGAACTTATCACTCCTTCGGTAAGCAGCTTTCATGTGGACAATCGCAGCCTGAAAATTCCTATAAAAGTTGAAAGTTCTAACCTCGCGCCAAGGTATTGTGGTGTAAGTCTTTCTAATGTAAAAGTTGGTGAATCTCCAAAATGGTTAAAAAACCGACTTAAAGCCATAGGGATCATCCCTAAAAATAACGTGGTCGACGCTACCAATTATGTAATGCATGAGCTGGGGCAACCACTTCACGCTTTCGATGCGGGGAAAATAGCCGGGAATGAGATCAATGTGAAAACTTTGAAAAGCGGCACTAAATTTATCACTCTGGACGGTGTGGAACGCGAGCTTCATGAAGAAGACCTGATGATCTGTGATGCCGAAAAACCTTTGTGCATAGCAGGAGTTTTTGGAGGTTTAACTAGTGGAGTGACTGAAAATACCACGCAGGTTTTCCTGGAAAGTGCCTATTTCAATCCGGTGAGCATTCGAAAAACTGCCAAAAGGCACGGCCTGAATACCGATGCGTCCTTTAGGTTTGAACGCGGAATCGATCCAAATGCCGTGGAATATGCCCTTAAACGTGCCGCCTTACTGATCAAAGAAATTGCCGGTGCCGATGTCACCAGCGATATCGATGACCTTTATCCAAAAAAGATCGAAGATTTCCAGGTTTTCCTCACCTTTGAAAAGGTAAATAATCTTATCGGTGAAAATCTTCAGGAAGAAACTATAAAAGCTATTCTCGCTTCTTTGGAAATCAGGGTCAACAATGTTTCAGAAACCGGCATGGGCCTTACCATTCCTTCTTATCGTGTGGACGTGCAGCGGGAATCTGATGTTATCGAGGAAATTCTCAGGGTATATGGTTATAATAATATCAAATTTGGAGAAAAGCTCAGTCTTTCTGTTGCGAATTCATCAAAATTCGAAGATTATAAACTCCAGAATATTATTGCGAACCAGCTGGTGGGACAGGGATTTTACGAAAGTATGTCTAATTCGCTTAGCTCCCCATTCTACTCCAGCCTCAGCGAAAACCTGAAAGAAGAATATGAAGTTAAGATGTTGAATCCACTTAGCCAGGAACTTTCTGTATTAAGGCAAACTTTGCTTTTTTCGGGGCTCGAGAGTATCGCCTACAACATTAACAGGAAACGCAACAGTATAAAAATATTTGAGTTTGGAAAAACTTATCATTCTTACGTTAGCGGAAGAGAAGAAAACAAACATCTTTCAGTATTTATAAGTGGACTGAGAGCTGCAGAACGCTGGAATTCTTCTGCTGAAAAAGAAAATTTCTTTTATCTGAAAGGGATTATCCAGGCAATTTTCGAAAAACTGGGAATTCCCGATTTAAAGTCGAAAATGGTAAAAAATGATGTTTTTTCAGAAGGCCTTCAAATAAATTCCGCGAAAGCGAAACTGGCGGAATTCGGAGTGGTGAAAAAATCAATTCTGAAGAAATTTGATATCGAACAGGAAGTTCTTTACGCCGATCTTAACTGGGACGAAATCCTGGAAATAGCCAAAGAACAAAAGCCTACTTACGCTTCAATATCGAAATATCCGGCTATGCGCAGGGATTTTGCCCTATTGCTCGATAAGAATGTCACTTATGAGGAGATCGAGAATATTGCGCTTCAAACAGAGAAAAAACTACTAAAAGGTGTGGATCTCTTTGACGTGTATGAAGGGAAAAATCTTCCGGAAGGCAAAAAAAGTTACGCGGTAAGTTTTATTTTTCAGGATGAGAAAAAAACACTCACCGATAAACAGGTGGACAAAATGATGAAAAAGCTTCAGCAAAGATTTGAAAAAGAATTAAAGGCTGAACTTCGATAATAAAAAAGGCTGTTCATAAAATGTTTTAAACAGCCTTTTCACTTTTTCATTTTAGCCTTTCCTAAGGAAAGTCCTTAAAAATATCATCTATATAATCCCTGATATCACGGTCCATTCTTCGGCTGCCGATAGACTTATCTGAAGTACCGCGCCAGAGAATTTCATTGGTACGCCGGTCAATAAAATCGATCACAATAGACCCCTGCCTGTAAGGGATCTGCTTTATTCTTGGCCCGTCAATTCGTTGAATGGTAAAATAATTATCATACATATAATCTTTATAATAAGGCCCAATATAAAATCCGGGGCGATAATAAGGATAATTGGTATAAACGGGATTTGCGTTTACAGCCACCTTTTCATCAAACATGGGATGAACCTTAATGAGAACATCGGGATAGGTCTTATCTAAAACATAACCCTGCTCCCTCATGTTCGCATTGATGGTTTCAATAATAACTTCCTGAATATGTTCATTATCAAAATTCCTGCTCATGATGGTATCATTGTCTGGCAGGAAAGCATAACTGTTGTAAGATTTTAATTTTTTGCGGTCATCTTTTGAAGTCAGAGCTCCAGAACCGCAGGAATAAAGAATAAGGCCGGCAAATAAAAGCGGCAGATAAATCTTTAAAATTTTCATAGTTTTCTTTTATGGTTTTTTTGAATTTAATCGGAAACTGGGATTATAAAAAGGCAAACAGCGCATTTGACTTTTATTTAACTAAAAAAGCGGCCTATTTAAAGCCGCTTTAATCAGTGTTTAAGGAATGTTACTTCGCCGGAATCAGCACCGTATCGATTACATGGATCACCCCATTCGATTGTTCTACATCGGCAATGGTAACAGTTGCAGTATTTCCGCTGGAATCTTTTAAAATTACATTATCACCGTCCATCATTGCAGAAAGTTCATCACCACTCACCGTTTTAAAAGTGGCTTTTCCATTAGCTTTTTTAATTGCTTTTACAATATCGGCTGCCGTATATTCGCCGGGAAGTACGTGATACGTAAGAATAGTTTCCAGTTTCATTTTGTTTTCCGGTTTCAGCAGATCTTCAACCGTGCCCTTCGGAAGTGCTTCAAAAGCTTCATTCGTAGGTGCAAAAACAGTAAATGGGCCGGGACTTTGAAGGATCTTCACCAAATCGGCTGCTTTTACTGCCGCCACAAGGGTAGTATGATCTTTCGAATTCATGGCATTTTCAACAATCGTTTTTGACGGATACATTTCAGCGCCGCCCACCATTTTAGTATTTTCCTTTTCAGATTGGGCAACAACAGCCGCAGCGCTTAAAAAGAAAATGCTCATAAAGGTGAAAATTCTCATCTTTTTCATAATTTATTTTTTTGTTTATATTCAAATAAACGAGTAAAATGAATGAACGGTTTTTAAATCAGAGCTAATTAGTATATCATTAACAAATGATGAATCGGTTAATTTTTTTAGGCCGTTGTTATTGTAAACATAATTATTTACTTTAGTGAAGCTAAAGAGAAAGAAGAATGAAGCTGAAATTTCCCCGCACCAATATAGAATCCAGACTCATTAATTATCGAAACAAGAGTTTATCTCCTGCCCAATTAATGGCTGAAGTTGATGCAGCCTTTAAAGAAGTGGATAACCGGGACAGTCAGGTCATCGAAAATATTGAAAACGGCCACGAAGTCGGCGGGAATAATTTCGATTTTGATAAACTGGATACGAATCGCATTTTTCATCTGAAGCATATTCATAAAATATGTATTGATTACAGGCTTCGGTTCCTGGACAGTAAGTTCTTTAAAGGGGAAATCCCTTATGAGGCTTTAACAAGGATCAAAACTCTCGAAAAAGAACATGATATCGAGCTAAAAGGCTTCAAAATAGTGGCTCCTTCCAAGTTGTTCAAACTGGAAAATGCCGATGATCCGCTTCTCTTCGCTCCTATGGGCAATAATTATTATTATCTGGTTCATAAATGGGGAAACGACCTTCATCCATTTCGTAAAATTCTAATGTGGCCATTCAAAACGCTCGAGAATTATATGTGTTTTTTACTGGTTTTGAGTTTTCTTACCGCCTTCATTTTGCCCGATAATCTATTTACTCCGCATCAAACTACCATTCAGTTTTTGATCATCTTTTTCTTTGTGTTCAAATGGTTTGCCGGTTTGTCTATTTTTTATGGCTTCAAAAAGGGAAAAAATTTCAACACCGCCATCTGGGACAGCAAATTCTACAACGCTTAGAAAGTTAAACTCAGTTTAAAAAGTCTGCGTTTCCTTTGTCTTATTGTAACTTAGTTTTTCAAAAGGATCAGTTATGAGTATTTTGGAAGATAATTATCGACATGTTTACACGGGCGCCGGAACAAATGTGCAGTACCTACAGGAATTATTTGAAAAAGCCGGGATTGAATCACGAGTACGAGATGATTTTGAATCTGGATTAAGAGCCGGTTTTGGTGGAGGATTACCGGGGCAGGTGCAGCTGTTCGTTCACCGTAACGATTTTGAAGAAGCTGAAATAATAGCTCGTGGCACTTTTCCAAAAGATTTTAAAAATGGAGAATAAAGAAGATATTATTGATCCTGAGATTGAACACCAAAAACCACCGCGTAATACGTGGAACCTAATTCTTGGAATGGTTTTTCTATGCTATGGAGCTGCGCGGCTCTACCAGAGAGTTAAAAATTCTTCAGATGATACCTTCGGAATTATACTGGCGGTAGCTTTTATACTTTTCGGTATCTACGACCTCTACAAATACTTCAGCAGGAAATAATTTTTATTACCATTCAATAATAGCACTTCCCCAGGTAAAGCCACTTCCAAAGGCTGCCAGGACAACAATATCACCTTCCCTGATCTTTCCCTCTTCCACGGCTTCAGTTAATGCAATAGGTATCGACGCCGCTGTAGTATTTCCGTACCGTTGGATATTATTATAAACCTGGTCATCGCTTAACCGGAATTTTTGCTGAATGAACTGTGAAATTCGCAAATTCGCCTGATGCGGAATAAGCATATCGATATCTTTGACCTCAAGGCCGTTGGCTTTTAAACCTTCATTGATGACTTCAGAAAAACGCTGTACCGCATTCTTGAATACGAACTGCCCGTTCATATAAGGATAATATGGAATATCATCACCCTGTGGATTGTCTTTGATAATTTCGGGAACCCAATAATTTGTACTGGGTCCTTTTAGCGAAAGCTCCAGAGAGTGTTTCCCTTCCGAATGAAGATGTGTGGAAAGGATTCCCTGGCTCACATGGTCGCTTCGGGTAAGTACGGCTGCTCCGGCTCCATCTCCAAAAATAACTGAAACCGATCTTCCCCTATTTGTAAAATCCAGTCCTCCACTATGATTTTCACTTCCTATAAGAAGAACCGTTTTATACATTCCCGTTTTAATGAACTGATCAGCAACCGAAAGGCCATAAATGAATCCGCTGCACTGGTTCCGTACATCCAGAGCGGGACAGGTATCAATATCAAGCATTTCCTGGACCTGAACACCGCAGCCGGGGAAATAATAATCAGGGCTTAAAGTTGCGAAAACTATAAGATCAATGTCATCTTTAGAAATTCCTGCTTTTTGTATGGCGATCTGCGCGGCTTTATAGCCCATCACCGCAGTAGAATTACCATCTCCTTTTTTAATATGCCTGCGTTCTTTGATGCCCGTTCTTTCGGTGATCCACTCATCACTGGTATCCATCATTTTTGAAAGATCATCGTTGGTGACCACATTTTCAGGGACATATTTACCAAGGCCGGCAATTTTTGACTGATACATATTAGGGGAATTGTATTTTAAACATTTTTACATTTTAAATGTAAGCAATTTGGGAAAATTCAGGAGCTCAATAATATAAAGATTCAAATTTATTCAGTAGCCCGGCTTAAGAATAAAAAAAGGATTTTAGAACTAATCATAAAAAAACGCTCCTGTTTGGAACGTTTTTTAAAGAGGAATTTAAATTACCAGTTATCAAAAAAGTCTTCATGGTCATTGTATTCATCTTCATCTAAATAACCACTGCCATCTGCATCAAATGCTTGGAAAAGGCCGTCATTTAATTCCTTCGTGTCAATATACCCATTTTGGTCAGTGTCATAATTTTGGAACCAACCGGAATCTGTAAAGCCCTGTTTCCATTCCTGCGTATCTAGCTTGCCATCTCCATCTTTATCAAAACGGTCAAAATCGGCGGTATCGGCATAATCGCCGTAACTATTATTGATACCATCATTCCATTCAGTATCTTTTACATAACCATCGTCATCGATATCAGACTGATCAAAAGTTGTTTCAAAGAATTCTCTTTCATCTATTTTATTGTTACGATTGGTATCCCAGTCATTAAAACCATTTTTGTAATAGGAAGTGAATTCATCGGAATTCCATTTTCCGTCCCCATCTGCATCGTACTTTTCAAAGTTTTGTGAATAACTTATTGAAATTACCAACAAACACATCGTCAATAAAAATCCATTAAATCCTTTCATAATTTGTATTTAATTATATTAAAATTCACTCGAAGATAGAGTATAGATTTACTGAAAAACAATTATTTATGATTTTTAACAGCCTATGCAAAACTTTTATAAGAGCCCTAACAATATCGACCGCGAGTATCAAAAATTCAATAAAAGAAAAGCGCAACTCTTAAAAAGAATTACGCTTTTCTAACAACCTAACCAATAAATCAACCTTTAGAGATACACTCTAAACTCTTTAGTATTTACTTCAGCTTTTAAATCATGCAGCAGATTATAGAGGCCAAAAAAGGTTCTGCTCATATAGAGAAAATGCCTGCTTCCCCGGTTTCCATTCATTTTTCGAAGTTCAGGATCTTTGGAATACCGCTCGCTTAAACTGCTAAGATGGTTCCAGAAATTATCATCGTTAAAATTGAAATTTTCAGATTGAAAGGGCGTTGAGAACATGCTGAACATTTCATGGAACAACTCTTTAAAAAATTCTTTTTCTTTTTCTGAATCTTTTTCTTCCAGAATTTCAAGCTCATACAGCTTCTGTTCAAAGAAACTTGGATTATCGAGATTCTCTTTAATCGTTAAAGAAAAGTAAGGATCATAAAAATCATCAGGGATCTGTTTTATACATCCAAAATCGATCGCTATCAGATTATTTTGTTCATCTACAAGGAAATTTCCTGGATGCGGATCGGCATGCACCTGCTTCAAACCATGTATCTGGAACATATAAAAATTCCAAAGCGCCTGCCCTACCTTATTGGCCAATTTCTGGTCATTATTTTTACGGCAAAAATCGCTCAGATGAATTCCATCCATCCAGTCCATCGAAATGATCTTTTCACTGGAAAGCTCCGGATAATATTTCGGAAACCTCAAATTTGGAATATGAGAACAGGCTTCAGAAATTTCTTTGCTTTGCTTTACTTCAAGAATATAATCGGTTTCCTCAAGTAATTTTCCTTCAACCTCCTGGAAATATTTTTCAGAATCTTTTGCGGAAAGATTGAACATCTTCAGCGCAATGGGCTTCACCATGGCAAGATCTGAACTGATACTGTCTGCAACCCCCGGATATTGGATTTTCACAGCAATTTTTTTCCCATCTTTCGTCGCCTTATGCACCTGACCGATGCTGGCAGCGTTAACCGATTGGGTTGCAAACGTATCGTACAGTTCTTCGGGATATTTCCCGTTATATTTCTTAAAGGTTTTTCTCACCAGCGGTGCCGACAATGGCGGAACGCTGAATTGAGCCAGGCTGAATTTTTCAACATAAGCCGACGGCATCAGGTTCTTTTCCATAGACAACATTTGCGCAACCTTAAGGGCGCTACCTTTCAAACTTTTCAGGCCGTCGTATATATCACTGGCATTATCTTCATCAAGCTCATCGCGGGTAAGATCGCGGTTAAAGGTTTTTTTACCATAATATTTCAGGTAATTCCCGCCAATTTTCACGCCGGTTTGAACAAGTTTCCCTGTCCGGCCAATCTTCCCTGTTGGTATTTTATCTATGGTTTTCATTTAATTTTTTAAGGCATTACGCCATCTTTTCTTTCCAAAGGAATTTGCCAAAATCGACAATCCGCTCCAGCGGAGTGTTATCAAAAACATCGAAAACTGTATTCACCGATTTTTCGATAGCAACATCTGTGCTTTCAAAACCAGCCGAATTATCGTCTTTCCAGAATTTTAAAAGGAACAGGAACTGTATCCAGACTCCTTCAGAAAAGATCATCTCATTTTGCCTGAGAAGCTTGATGCTTTTATTCTGATTTCCTTCTTCTACAAGGCCTTTTGCGTACGATTTCATTTTTTTACGAAGGCCTTTTAACTGCTCCAGATTCTTTAAAGTACTATTCTCATCACTCAGCACAAACAATACATAGCTCCGGTTCGCGGTAAGCACTTCAAAAAGGGTATAAAAGAAAGTGAGAAGTTTTTCACGGCTGGAAAAAGAAGCATATTCTTTGGATTTTTCCATCACTTTAACCGAGTTCTCAAAGAACTTCTCCCAAATAGTTTTTCTTAATCCTTCAAAACTACCGAAGTGCTTATAGAAATCCTGCTCCTCCAAACCATGATCTTTGGCAAATTTGAAAACGCTTTTCGGCGTTTTCTCATTTTCAAGAACATCATTCATATAAAGCTCTATTAGCCTTTCTGCATCTGGCTTTTTCTTTACCTTACTATTTCCTGTTGATTTCGCCATAATTCTATCTTCTATACAAAAATACAGTTTTGTTTAAGTTTATTGCTTTTTAATTAAACAAATATTTGTTAAAATTTAATATGCTTTATTAACAGAGGCTTAGACGAATGAACACGAAAAGCATTACATGAAAATGCCACTTTGTCAGCGTATTTGTAATGGTACTTTTTTTGAGTTGTACAAGTCGAATCAAAACTTAAATCAAAACAATATGGCAACCGGAAAAATAAATGTATCTGTAGAAAACATTTTTCCGCTCATCAAGAAGTTTTTATACAGTGACCATGAAATCTTCCTGAGAGAGCTTATATCTAATGCGACAGACGCTACCCTTAAACTTAAACACCTCACCCGCCTTGGAGAAGCCAATGTGGAATACGGCAATCCGGTCATTGAGGTAAAGGTCGATAAGAAAAAAAAGACCCTACGTGTCATCGACCACGGAATTGGGATGACCCAGGAAGAAGTTGAAAAATACATTAACGAAGTGGCCTTCTCCGGCGCTGAAGAATTCCTGGCCAAATACAAAGATTCAGCTAAAGACAGCGGTATAATTGGTCATTTTGGACTTGGTTTCTATTCTGCTTTTATGGTAGCCAATAAAGTTGAGATCCTTACCAAATCTTACAAAGATGAGCCTGCCGCCCATTGGGTTTGTGAAGGAACCACCGAATTTACTCTTACCAAAGGTGATAAAAAAGAGCATGGTACCGAGATCATTCTTCATATCAATGAAGATGACAAGGAATTTCTTGAAGAGAACAGAATTGAGGAATTACTGGTAAAATATAACAAGTTTATGCCAATTCCGATCAAATTCGGTACCCGTGAAGAAACACTACCACTTCCTGAGGATGCTCCCGAAGATGCTAAACCAGAGAAAAAGACGGTAGATAATATTATAAATAATCCTGAACCGGCCTGGACCAAGCAACCAACCGATCTTGAGGAAAAAGATTATAAGGATTTCTACCGCGAGCTCTACCCAATGCAGTTCGAAGAGCCGTTATTTCATATTCACCTGAATGTGGATTATCCGTTTAACCTTACCGGAATTCTCTATTTCCCAAGGATGACGCAGGATATGAATATTCAAAAGGATAAGATTCAGCTCTACCAAAACCAGGTTTTTGTGACCGATAATGTAGAAGGTATCGTACCTGAATTCCTTACCATGCTTCGCGGAGTGATCGATTCACCTGATATCCCACTGAACGTTTCCCGTTCTTACCTTCAGGCTGATGGCGCGGTGAAAAAGATCTCAAGCTATATCACCCGAAAAGTCGCCGATAAGCTGAAATCCCTTTTCAACGAGAACCGGGAAGATTTCGAGAAAAAATGGAATGATATTAAGATCGTGATCGAATATGGAATGCTTACCGAAGATAAATTCTTCGAAAAAGCTGAAAAATTTGCTCTTTATCCTACCACTGAAGGAGAGTACTTCACTTTTGAAGAACTTCAGGAAAAGATCAAAGACAACCAAACCGATAAAGACGGAAATACTGTTATTCTGTACGCTTCCAATGAAAATGAGCAGCACAGCTACATTCAGGCGGCAAAAGATAAAGGCTACACAGTTTTGATGCTGGATTCACCCATCATTTCCCACCTTCTTCAGAAGCTGGAAACTTCAAAAGAGAAAATCTCGTTTGTTCGTGTGGATGCCGATCACGTAGATAACCTCATCAAAAAGGACGAAGAACAGATCTCCAAACTTTCTGATGAAGAAAAAGAAAAACTGAAAGCCGATCTTGAAAAGGTGATCCCTTCAGAAAAATATACCATTCAGCTGGAAGCGATGGACAGCAATGCGGCTCCGTTGATAATTACCCAGCCGGAATTCATGCGCCGAATGAAGGAAATGCAGCAAACCGGCGGTGGAGGAATGTTTGGAATGGGTAATATGCCCGAAATGTACAATCTTGTAGTAAATACAAATCACGAGCTTATTCATAATATTCTGAACACAAAGACCGAGAAAAAACAGCAACGCCTGATCAAGCAATCACTTGACCTTGCGCGACTTTCTCAGAATTTGCTTAAAGGAGAAGAGCTCACCAACTTCATTAAGAGAAGTTTTGAAATGGTTAAATAACAGGGAATCTGTTGAAAACTGAAAAAACCGTCTTGGAAAAAGGCGGTTTTTCTTTTTATAAGGCATCCTTTCGTACATTTATGAAAACTGAAGCTATGAAAGGTTTTCATTACCTCCTCTTTCTGTTGATATTTATAAGCTGTAAAAACGATAGCGGTCAACCTGTAGAAATAGTACGTCCTCCTAAAGTTCTTTCCTTTTCTCAGAATATAGAAGAGGCACATAATAAACCGGCTTTTCGTGGACATGAAGTGGTGACTTTTCATATCAAACTTAAATTTGGAGGAAATACCAGGCTTGATGCCAACATCAGCATGACCACAAATTCAGAAAAAGTACGTGTGGCAAATGCCAATGGAGCCACGCTGGTTTATGATGGTAAAAAACTCTATTTATCCCCGGCAAGCGCGAACGGAAAGAATGCCCGGTTTGATATTTTTACCTGGCAATATTTCTTCTCTCTTCCTTTTAAACTTACCGATCCCGGAACTATATGGGAAGAAAAATCGGCTCGTAAGCTCAATGGCAATACTTACCAAACTGCCAGGCTCACTTTTATGCCGGGTACGGGAGATTCACCAGAGGACTGGTACCTTATTTATAAAGATCCCGATACAAACCGCCTAAAGGCCGCCGCATACATTGTGACCTTTAATTCAGAACCTGAAGAAGCTGAGAAGAATCCGCACATTATCGTTTACTCAGATTATGTAATGGTTGAGGAAGTTGCCTTTGCGTCAAACTGGAAATTTTATAAATGGAGTGAAGAAAATGGTATCGGTCAGCAACTAGGAGAGGCTGAAATAAGTGATATTCATTTTATAGAGAAAGAAAAAGGTCTTTTCAAAAAACCCACTGATTCCAGAATAATTGATTAGAGGCTAAACCTGCTCAGGCTGATTATTAGAAACCAGGTTGCGGTAAATAATCTGGTAGAACTGCTCCACATCGTAAGGTTTAACAATTATATCGTTCATTCCCGCTTTATTGATCTCGTCTCTAATTTCTTCTACTTCTACCGCAGTAAGCGCCACGATTGGGATTTCTTTATTAAAATCCCGAATCTTCAAACTTGCTTCAGTACCGGAAATGCCTGGCATATTCACATCCATTAAAACAAGGTCAAAATTACCATTCTTCACCTTTTCTATTGCTGTTTCACCATCACCCGCAACATCGCAAGTAAATTTTTTCTTTTCAAGAATACGCCTCGTCACTACCTGGTTTATTCGGTTATCATCAACAATAAGAATTTCTCCCGGGATATTGACAATATCGGTAAAGGAAGGATTATCTGATATTTCCTGATCGGCTTTACTTGTATCTATTTTAAAAGTAATCGTAAAACTGAAAGTGGCTCCTTCACCCTCTTTACTTTTTAAATGAATTCCTGAGCCGAAAAGTTTAAGAAGCTTCTTCACAATTGGCAAACCAAGACCGGTGCCCTGGTAATTATAATTGTTGGAATTAAGCTGCGAGAATTCTTCAAAAATGACCTTCTTCTTACTTTCCGGGATCCCGGGGCCGTCATCTTCGACTTCAAAATAGATAGTCGATTTTTCGTTGGTCAGGTTCTTTTGAATAGCCCTGATAGAAATAGTACCCCTTTCTGTAAATTTCACGGCATTTCCAACTAGGTTCATTAGCACCTGCGAAAGTCTTACCGGATCCCCTATTAAATATGGAGGTATCTGCTCATCAATTTCCACATGTATCTCATTTTTATTCTGAGCACGTGTAAATTCAAAGCTGTTCACGATACTGTTCATAAGGTCCTGAAGATGAAAACTTACATTTTCAAGCTTTACGCTGTTGGATTCCATTTTATTCATCTGCAGCACATCATTGATAAGTGCCAGCAGATAATCTGCTGAAAATTTTAGTGATCTGAGATCGGCTTTATGTTTTGAAATGCTTTCATCTTCCAGTAAAAGGGAAGTCAGCCCAATCACACCGTATAAAGGAGTTCGAATCTCATGACTTACCGTGCTGAAGAATTTAGTTTTAAGCAGGGAAAGTTTTTCGGCTTCTTCTTTGGCTTCTTTGAATTGGTGGTTTTTAACCTCAAGTTCGTCGATCAGCTTTTTACGATCCCGGTTAATTTTATTCAAAAAGAAAAGAATAAACATCAAAACCAGCGAAGACAGCACCATCACAACTACTTTTTCATTCGATTTCGCTATGATTTGATCCTGGTATTTTTGTTCCTTTTTTGCCAGCTGTAAATTTCTCCTGTATTCTTTAAGGTTAAAGCGCGCATTAGCGATCTCCATTTGTTTGAGCTTTTCGCGCTCAAATATTTTGGAGTTGTATTTATTGAAATTTTCAAGAGCACCAAAAGCAAGCTTATAATCGCCTTTGGCTTTAAGCATTTCGGCGTATTCCTTATAGGCTTCAGAAGCTGGTATAATCAGGGTATCTTCTTCAGCAAGATCAATGGCCGTTTTAAAATAGAAATCGGCGGTATCCCAGTATTTTTTATGCGCAAAATACTTTCCGTGAAGCATATAAAGCTGGGAATAGTAATAGTTATAATCAGAATTTTTAGGATCTTTCGCCATTAAGCTGTCCAAAATACCGAGGGATTCTTCCAAATAAGGATAGGCTTTTTCATATTTTTCCTGATCAAGGTAGGTCCAGCCGATATTTGTTTTAGGAATCAAACGCAGTTCCGGATCATGAAGCTTTTCAGCGAGACTGATTACTTTATTATAGTAATCAATACCTTTTTGCGAGGTTTCAGGAATCTCTGAATATATATTACCCAGGTTGTTATAAGAATACATTAGCAAAGTATCGTTCTTACTTTCCTGAGCGTATTCCAGTCCCAACAGGTAATTTTTTTTAGCTCTTGCCGAATCTTTTAAATTTATATAAACATGACCCAGCATGTTATAGCCTTTTGCTGAATAATATTGATTATTGCTTTCTTTGGAAAGATTTATTAATAAATGGGAATTTTCTAAAGCCTGCTCATAATCGTATTTACCTATATTATGAGAAATGTTCTTTAAAATAGATCGTAAACTATCTGGACAAATTTTATTATCCTCCTGCGAAAAAGCAAAATCGCAATAAATGAAGCAGCACACAAAGAAGAAAAAGCAGGCTCTTTTCACTGGGATTGGAGGTTAGTTTTAGATTTAGGCGATGGGAAAATTACTCTATTTAAAGGAATTAGACAAAAATTATTTTTATATCGATGAAAAAAAATCCTTTATCACCATTAAAATTATTTTAAATTGAAAGAAACAAAATATAATTCGTGAATTTTCCCTGGCACTATTACTTGATGGCCGGTATTTATTGTATCGGCGGCCTTTTTCATTTTCTGAAACCCCGAATGTATATAAAAATCATTCCTGCCTATTTACCTAAGCCCCGACTACTGGTGATCTTAAGCGGAATAGCAGAGATGATTTTGGGCAGCGCATTATTATTTCCTGAAATTCAAGGCATTGCCCTGGCAGGAATCATTTTAATGTTGTTGGTTTTTTTACTCGTTCACATCAATATGCTCACCTCCAAAAAAGCAGGACTTGGCTTACCGAAATGGATCCTCATTGCACGAATTCCCTTACAATTCGGACTGGTTTACTGGGCGTTTTATTACTTAAACGCATACGTTCCGGCATTATGAGTAAGAAAATCATAGAACTCCCGGACGCCTGTTTGGAATATTTTCCCGGATTTTTTTCTCAAGAGGAAAGTGACCGGTATTTAGGCTATTTTTTAAAAAGTATTGAATGGCAACAGGATAAAATAAAAATGTTCGGAAAAGAATTTTTGCAACCAAGGCTTACTGCCCTCTTTGGTGAAAAGGAGAAAAGCTATACTTATTCGGGAATTACCATGCTCCCTGAACCTTTTCCCTCTCCAATTTTAAATATAAAATCAAAATGTGAAGAAATTTTAGGAGAAAAATTCAATATATGCCTACTGAACCTTTACAGAAACGGTTCAGACAGCATGGGCTGGCATGCCGATGATGAAAGAGAATTAGGTAAAAATCCAGTAATCGCCTCGGTAAGTTTTGGCGCGGAAAGAATCTTTCATTTAAAGCACCAAAAAGATCCTTCGCTTAGGGAAAAATTAGTCCTGGAAAATGGCAGCTTACTTTTAATGGCCGGAACCACTCAACATTTTTGGAAACATCAGCTTCCAAAAACAAAAAAGAAGGTGGGCCCGAGAGTGAACCTCACCTTCCGTAAAGTTTACTAAGAATAAATCTCATTTAGTACTTCTGCCAGGCGGATTCCCCCTTTTTGAAGTTGCTTCAAGACAACGGGCATATACTCATACATATATTTATAGCCTACATGATCTCCAGTTTCCACGCTATTATATACATCTTCAGCAAGCTTTCGGGATTCATATACCCAATCAAGCAAACTGCCTTTTTGTATAGCTTTTACCTGTGCTTTAGAAAGTACATCGGCATTTTCAGCAAGTTCGGTATAGCTCATCTGGTAAAAATCGATCATTTCACTGTCCCATAGCCTGTGTAAATTGGTCCCGTGGTTGAACCACTGGAGCTGGATATCGTTTCCTCCTTTATCTGAAGCATGACCTACGTGTAAAGGCTGATGAAGGTCGCCCATAAAATGGACCAACATCTTCAAATAAAACTGCTTTTGCTCTTTGGTAGCTTTTTTAGATTTAAGAACTTCAATACATTTCCTTATCGCCTGAACAAGGTCACCCTCTTCGCTGGCAAGAGATTTATCATATTCTGCCTGGTCCGGCGCCATATTTACATAATGCCAGGGGCTGTATTCCCGGTATTCAGGATCGCTTTTAATATCATCGGCATAATTGGCCACATAAGCAAGTCCATGTCCGTTAAGAAGATCTTCCACTGCCTTTTTGGCTTTTTTGGTAAGATGCTCCTCTGCTATTTCCCCAACTGCACGATGACCGGTTTTTCCCCAGTCATTTTCGGCTGAATGGCCGGAATTAATAACCGCAAGAATCATTAATATGGATAAGATCACCTTTTTCATTCCCATTATTTTAATTTTCGGCAAATATAACCAAGTCTGCACAAATAAATGTTAATAATGTAGCAGGATAAAATTTAATATAATATTTTTATGATATCATTTTAATATCAACTAATCTTTTCAATCATGTCACAGGAAAAACTTCTAAAACCTTCGAATGGCTATTTTATGCTTTTCGTTTTTTTAATACTCTTCTTCGGAAGTATTGCCGGGATCATCCTAACAAAAAACTCGTGGTGGATAGCGGCTTTTGTTATCGCAATTTTCATTCTGCCGGGATTTATCCTGGTCAATCCGAATGAATCAAGAGTACTTTTATTATTTGGGGATTACAAGGGAACCGTAAAACAGAACGGTCTATTCTGGGTAAATCCTCTATTCTCAAAAAACAAAATTTCTCTGCGAGCACGAAATTTCGACAGCGAAAGGCTAAAGGTGAACGATAAACTGGGGAATCCGGTGATGATCAGTACTATCCTGGTCTGGCGAGTGCAGGATACCTATAAAGCTTCTTTTGATGTGGATATTTTTGAGAATTTCGTGGTGGTACAAACCGATGCCGCGGTTAGAAAACTTGCCAGTATGTATCCTTATGATAATTTTGCAGATGAAGGCCTGGAAGAGGAAATTACCCTTAGATCAAGCGTAAATGAAGTGAGTGATGCGCTGGAAAAAGAGTTGGAAGAACGCCTTGACATCGCAGGTATTGAAGTCCTTGAGGCCAGGATCGGCTATCTCGCCTATGCCAATGAGATTGCCAGTGCCATGTTGAAAAGGCAACAGGCAACCGCCATTGTTGCTGCAAGGCATAAAATTGTGGAAGGAGCCGTGAGCATGGTTGAAATGGCCCTGAACGAACTGAGTAAAAAAGAAATTGTTGATCTGGATGGCGAAAGCCGCGCAGCCATGGTTTCAAATTTGATGGTTGTCCTGTGTGGCGATAAAGACGCCTCTCCTATAGTTAATGCCGGGACTTTAAATCATTAAGATGAGAGTTTTTGTAGAAGAGCAAAGGTTTAAAAAGTGGTGGCTGTTTACCATGTTGGTGGCGCTCATCGGGGGAATTCTCCTGGCTTTTCTTTTTTCAGGAAATGACCCTCAGGCAAAAATTTCCATGCTCTTTCCACTAATAATGATCATCCTGGTTTTTTGGTTGTTACTTAGTATGAGATTACACACCCGGATCGATAATTATGGAATTGTAACCAGATTCAGTCCTTTTACTTTTTCAAAAAAACGATTTTCCTGGAACGATATTGAGAAATGTTACCTGAGAAAATATTCTCAACGGGAATTTGGCGGAAGAGGCCTGCGGATCGCGAAGAAGAAAAAGGCTTATACTATTGGGGGTAACCAGGGAATCCAGATTATTACGAAAGATCAGAGAAAATTTCTGATAGGAACCCAAAAACCGCTCGACGCAAAGAATGTTATCACTTACTACACCTATAAAAAAGAGGAAATATGAAGAAAATACTCACCGGATTTCTTATTATGCTATTCACCTTCAGTTTAAAAGCTCAGGATAGCACGTTTACAGAAAAAGAGATCGCTATTAACAATTTCACCGAAGGGACGCTTACCCTTCCGACAGGAAATAAAGCCCAAGACCTGGTCATCTTTGTTCAGGGATCAGGTCCTACTGACAGGAATGGCAATTCTCCTATGGCCAAAAACGACGGAATTAAGAAAATAGCACATGAATTGGCCGAAAACGGGATCGCTTCCTATCGTTTTGATAAACGCATCTTTAAAATGGACAAATATGGAATCAAGGAAAAAGACCTTCGGTTTGAGGATTTTGTAAAAGATGTTGAAGATATTATTACCTATTTCAAAAATAGTGATCAGTTTAAAAATATCATCGTTGCCGGTCATAGCGAAGGCTCTTTAATTGGAATGCTGGCAGCCAAAGCTCGTGCAGACGCGTTTATTTCACTGGCCGGAGCCGGAGAACCTTTTGATAATATTATTGTGGAACAACTGGCTAAACAGGCACCAAAATTAGCAGAAAATGCCCGCGCAGCCTTTGATGAAATGAAGAAAGAAGGTCAAACGAGCAATTACGCACCTATGCTTCAGTCAATATTCAGAGAAAGTGTTCAACCCTATATGCTGAGCTGGATCAAATACGATCCTGCTGAAGAAATTGCAAAACTGAATATCCCTGTTCTTATTATTAATGGCACGACAGATGTCCAGGTAGATACCAAAGAAGCAGAAATGCTCAAAAAAGGAAAACCAGATGCAGAATTGATTCTAATAGATCGCATGAACCACATTTTTAGAAAAGTGGATAGTGATGATATGCTGGTCAATACTAAAACCTATAATGAGCCCTCACGACCTCTGCATCCGGAATTGATTCCTGCACTCACTAAATTTATAAAAGACCTGAAATAACATGGGCAAAAAGAAAGCATTCGCTTTGCGGGTAGAAGAAGATATGCTTAAGGCTATTGAAAAATGGGCTGCCGATGAATTTCGCAGTACCAACGGGCAAATCGAGTGGATGCTTAACAAAAGTTTGAAAGAGGCTAACCGCCATCCAAAATCAAGAAAAAAAGAAGAATAATGTTCAAGATCATATTTTCTGATATTGACGGCACTTTATTGAATGCCGATCGTGAAGTTTCAGAATTTACCATTCAAACAGTAAAACAATTAAATGATGTTCCGTTTATCCTCATCTCTTCAAGAATGCCCGCTGCCATGCGGCATCTTCAGAATAAAATGGGAATCGGTGGTTTGCCGCTCATCAGTTACAATGGCGGCCTCATTCTTGTTAATGGAAAAGTGGTAAGTTCAACTGAAATTCCGCTGGAAATCCTTCAAAATTTACATGATTTCAATCAAAATGACCTTCACCTCAGCCTTTTTCATCATGATGAATGGTATGCGCCTCGTGTTGATTTCTGGACTCGCCGGGAAATCAGTAATACCAAAGTTCAACCGGAGATAAAAAGTAATTCTGAGGTCATTGAAAAATGGAAAAACGAATCTAAAGGTGCGCATAAGATCATGGTCATGGGAGAGGAAGAAAAGATCAATACTATATGGAATTTTCTGGAGGATAAATTTCCCGAAGAACTTCATTTATACCGCTCCAAACCAACATACATAGAAATTGCTCCAAAAAGTATTTCAAAATTGACCGCCGTTGAACATTTGCTTAAAAATCATTACCAAATACCAATGTCGCAGTGTCTGGCATTTGGCGACAATTATAATGATATTGATATGCTTCGTGGCGTGGGCATGGGAATTGCCGTGGGAAATGCCAAACCCGAAGTGCTGGAAGTTGCGCATATGGTTACTCATTCAGGAAAGGAAGACGGAGTGGCAAAAAGTATTGTAGAGTTGTTCAGGTTATAGATTCCCACCGGAGAAATTGAATAAAAATTGTATTTTGCCGGCCAACTGAAATTTTATGGAAAATACTCCTGTTTTCACCAATGATGCGATCGTTTTAGGTTTACTGATGATCGCTCTTGGTTTTGTTTTTTATACGTCCTCGCAAAAAGAAGGTTTCTGGAAAAAATTCTACTCGGTAGTCCCTGCACTGCTAATGTGCTATTTAATTCCTTCCATTTTCAGTTCACTTGGCCTAATTGACGATCAGGTTTCCGGCTTATATTTTATGGCCAGCCGTTTTTTATTACCGGCAGCCCTGGTTTTAATGACCCTTAGCATCGACCTTAAAGCGATTTTCAATTTAGGCCCGAAAGCTCTCATTATGTTTTTTGCAGGAACTTTAGGAATTATTCTTGGAGGTCCGCTGGCGATATTGATAATTTCGGCGATCTCTCCCGAAACCGTGGGTGGAGTTGGCCCAGATGCCATTTGGCGCGGTCTTTCCACTATTGCCGGCAGCTGGATTGGCGGCGGTGCCAATCAGGCGGCGATGCTGGAGATCTATGAGTACAACCCCGATCTTTACGGAGGGATGGTCCTTGTTGATATTGTGGTGGCTAATCTCTGGATGGCTGTCTTACTGATGGGAATTGGTAAGAATGAATCCATCGATCGCTGGCTCAAAGCCGATAATTCGGCTATTGAAGAATTGAAAGTTAAAGTAAGCAGTTATAGCGAAAGTGTAAAAAGAATTCCCTCCTTGCCAGATTTTATGATAATTCTTGCCCTCGCTTTTGGTGCTGTGGGAATTGCTCATTGGGGAGCTGATGAGATTTCGGCTTTTCTATTGAAGAATTTTGAAGTTTTCAGTGACAGCAAAAGTGCGCTTTCCTCGTTCTCTTCCCAATTCTTCTGGATGATAACCATAGCCACTGCGATCGGGATTATGCTTTCGTTTACCAGATTCAAATCTTATGAAGGTGCGGGAGCCAGTAAACTGGGAAGCATTTTTATTTATATTCTTGTTGCCACCATAGGTATGAAAATGGATTTGAGTATGGTTTTTGCTAATCCAGGGTTGATTGGGATCGGTCTCGTATGGATTCTCATTCATGTAAGTGTCCTTATCATCACTGCCAAACTTATCAAAGCACCCTACTTTTTCATGGCGGTGGGAAGCCAGGCAAATATTGGTGGTGCCGCCTCTGCTCCTGTTGTGGCTGCTGCTTTTCATCCGTCTCTTGCCACCGTTGGTGTATTACTCGCAGTATTTGGATATGTAGTAGGTACATATGGAGCAATTTTATGTACTATTTTGATGCAAATTGCCGCCGCCAGTTAGTATAAAAAACCGAAAAATATAAGATATTTGCCCTCCTAAAATTTGAATTATAAAATGAAAAAACTTGCTATTCTCTTTATTATCCTGGTTGCCTTTTCTTCATGTTCTGAAAAGACAGGTGATCTCGTGGTGAACGGCGAAGTGAAAGGATTGAAAAAAGGAACCTTATATCTTCAAAAAATTGACGATACAATTATAGTAAATGTAGATTCTGTAAAAGTCAATGGAGATCCCACCTTTACATTAACGACCGATTTGGAAAGTCCGCGAATCATGTACCTGTATCTAGACAAAGTTGACAATAGCCAATATGATGACAGGCTGGAATTTTTTGCCGAAAAGGGAACGATTACTATCAATACCACATTAAAGCATTTTGAAACTGACGCAGAGATAAAAGGTTCTAAAAATCAGGTAAAGCTTGAGGAATATCACAAGATGATGAGCCAATTCAATGATCAGAATCTTGACCTAATAAAAGCTAATTTTGAGGCTCAGAAAGAAAATGACGAAGAAAAATTGCTCGAAATTGATAAAAAATATAACAGCCTTCTTAGAAGAAAATATCTTTATACCGTCAATTTCGCCATTAATAACAAAGACCTTGAAATCGCGCCTTACCTGGCGCTTTCAGAGGTTTTTGACGCAAATATTAAATATCTGGATACCATTTATTCCTCTCTTGAACCTAAAGTTAAAAAATCTCAGTACGGCAAACAGCTAAAAGATTTTCTAAAAGAACGCAGGAAAGAGGAAAAACAGGAAGAAAATATAAAAGAAGAGCCGGTAGAAGATAATTCTTAAATTTTGCATATTCTTCGGAAAACTTTCTAAGCTAATCAAAATCGCCTTCTGAATTCCTTTCACTTAAAGGTTAATCGAAATTTTTCTTCCGAAAGAAAGGTCCAATCGGAAAAAATATTTCCTTTTTTAGATTTTCTCTTCTTCAGGTCTTAATATTCCTTTAAGGTCAATTGGCTGACATAATTCTTAACTTTGAGAAAAAGCCATTTTATGAAAATCAATAAGGAATATGACCTTATCTGCGCGGGCGGGGGAATTATGAGCGCAACTCTTGCTTTAATGCTTAAAATCATTGATCCCGATAAAAAGATCATCATTTTTGAAAGGCTGGAAAAGGTTTCCCAGGAAAGCACAAAAGCCTGGAACAATGCCGGCACGGGACATTCGGCTTTTTGTGAATTAAATTATACTCCCCTGCAGGATGATGGTTCTGTAGATATTTCAAAAGCAATTAATGTATTCCAGCAATTTGAGCGCTCGAAACAATTCTGGTCATTTCTTGTAAATCAGGGCTTAATTAAAGATCCCCATTCTTTTATCCATTCCGTTCCTCACCATGCCTGGGTGCGGGGAAAAGATAACTCTGAGTTTCTCAAAAAACGATATGAAGCCATGAGCTCTCATTTTATGTTTGAGACTATGAAGTATGCTGAAGATCATGATACGCTTCGCAAATGGTTTCCGCTTATCATGAGAGACCGCAGCGATGACGAAGTAATGGCGGCTACGCGAATGGAACTGGGAACAAGCGTGGATTTCGGTGCTCTTACTGAACAATATTTCAATATCCTTGAAGAGGAGTTTGACGTGCTCGTGATGAGAAAACATGAAGTGAAAGATATTGATCCAGATGGGCCCGAAGACTGGTCGGCGATTGTAGAAAATCTGGAAACCAAAGAGAAATTCTATTATGACTCACAACATATTTTCATTGGAGCCGGTGGTGGTGCGCTACCACTTCTTCAAAAAGTGGAAATCGAAGAAAAAGAAGGTTACGGCGGATTTCCGGTTAGCGGGCAATGGCTTTTTTGTAAGAATAGAAATATTGTGGAGCAACATGATGCAAAAGTGTACAGCAAGGCCGGAGTTGATGCTCCGCCAATGAGTGTGCCTCATTTAGATGCCAGGTATATTGATGGAAAAAAGGAGCTGTTATTCGGCCCTTTTGCAGGTTTCAGTACAAAATTCTTAAAAGAAGGCTCAAAAATGGATCTTCCAAAATCGATACGTTTCGATAATATTCCTTCCATGTGGGGAGTTTTCTGGCACAACCTCCCGCTTACCAAATATTTAATAGAACAGGTTCAAATGGATCATGAAGACCGGATGAACGATCTTCAGGAATTTGTAAAGAACGCCAAACCTGAAGACTGGGAACTTAAAATCGCCGGCCAACGGGTACAAATAATCAAACGTGATCAAGAACAGGGTGGAATTCTTGAGTTTGGTACTGATGTGGTACATAGCAAAGACGGAAAAATAACCGCTTTACTCGGAGCTTCACCGGGGGCTTCAACCGCGGTACATATAATGCTTAATGTCCTTAAGATAGCTTTTCCGGAAAAAATGGAAACGCCCGCTTATCAAAGAAAACTAGACCAGATGATCCCTTTCTGGAATAAAGATGTACGTGATGATGAGAGCGGTTTTAAAAAAGTACAGGCGAAATGTTCAGAAGCATTAAAACTCGAAGCGAGGCATTAAAATATTATAATTTCCTGCTAATACTCAGAGCGGACTTTCTCATCCCACTATATTTAAAGAAAAACTCCCCAAATGGGGAGTTAGAAGAGCCGGCAGAGGGATTCCATTCGCTTCGACTTGCTCAGCGCAGGCTTTTACGCTCAGGATAAACTTCTCATCCCACTATATTTAAAGAAAAACTCCCCAAATGGGGAGTTAAAAGAGCCGGCAGAGGGATTCGAACCCACGACCTGATGATTACAAATCAACTGCTCTGGCCAACTGAGCTATGCCGGCGCGGTATTAATTAAAGTGCATTCAATTTCTCAACCAATTTTGAAGCTCTCTCCTGAAGTTCTTTATTGATCTCGCTGAAATGCTTCTTTTTGTTTTCAATATCACGACGATTGATCTTTGCGATCAATTCATCAAAATCTTTAATGGCCTCATCAACGATAGCTTCACTTTTAGCCGGATCCTCTTTAGGATTCGCCATTTGGTGAATATAAGCAGCATCAATGATGTCTCCCATTACATAATTCACGTCTTTCTTCAATAATCTTTTACTAGGCATATCTTGTAAATTTCGGCTGCGAATTTAAGTCATTTTTCAATATGAAATTGAAATTCTGCAGAAATTTTAATTCAAATTTTTGCGTAAAACTGTTAGGGCTTCGGGCATATGCCTTGAAGCATTCATGCTGTTGAACTTATGGAGTAATTTACCTTCCTTATCAAAAATGAAAGTTTCCCTTCCGGGAAGGAGTCCGAGGAGGTTTGGTTGAACACCGAAAGCTTCACGGGCCTTTTTATCTTCATCGGAAAGGAGGATATAAGGCAACTCATATTTATCGGCAAAACTGGAATGTGAATCCTCAGAATCGGCGCTTATTCCTATAACTTCAGCTCCCAATTCTTTAAAATCTTCATAACTATCCCTGAAATTACAGGCTTCCTTTGTGCATCCCGGGGTAAAATCCTTTGGATAAAAATAAACCACGAAAGCTTTCCCTTTCAGCTCTTCAAAACTAAAATCATTTCCGTTCTGATCTTTTAGACTGATATTTGGTACCTGGTCTCCTTTTTTCAAATTATTCTCCTTTATAACTCACAAAATTGCGAGGTGTTTCATACAGGGTTACTTCCAGATCATGTTTCTTCTGGATCCTTTGACGAAGTTTATTCCAGATAACCACCGCAATATTCTCGGCAGTAGGATTAAGATCTTTAAACTCAGGAACCTCAATATTAAGATTCTTGTGATCAAAAGCCTCTTCAACTTCCTCGTAAATAAGTTCCTTTAAAATTTTAAGGTCCATTACAAAACCGGTTTCGGGATCTGGTTCCCCGGTAACAGAAACAGTGAGTTCATAATTATGCCCATGATAATTGGGATTGCTGCACTTCCCGAAGATCTCCAGGTTGCGCTTATCATCCCAGTCTTTTCGAAAAAGGCGGTGTGCCGCATTAAAATGAGCTTTTCTATGAACTGTTATTTTCATTAATGATGGATATGAGAATAGTATTTTTCAAAAATGATCTTAAACCATTCAGTATAAATATCGGGATTTTTTACCATATCTTCTTTCAGGTCTTCCAGCGACATCCATTTCCAGGCAGCGACCTCATCGGGATTAAGATCAGGTTCGCCTTCAAAATGACCGATCAGAATATGATCAAATTCATGTTCGGTAAGGCCATTATCGAAGGGTGCTTCATAAATAAACGAAATCGTATCTTTCAGGTCGCAGGTAAAACCCATTTCTTCCTGAAGGCGACGCTTTCCGGCCTCTATATTCGATTCCCCCTCGCGCTGATGACTGCAACAGGTGTTGGTCCATAATCCGGGCGAATGATATTTTGAAAAAGCCCGTTGCTGTATCATAAGCTCCTTCTTTTCGTTAAATACAAACACCGAAAACGCACGATGCAGCAAGGCTTTTTCATGAGCCTCGATCTTCTCCATCAGGCCAATCTGCTCGTCATTTTCATTTACCAGTATTACTTTTTCTGTAGCCATTCTTTTATTTGATGCCCAAATGTACAAAATCGGACTTTTCTATCACAAGATTGGTCATTAAGCAATTCCTAAAGTTTAAGTTTTCCTGTATAAAGATCGCAGTTTATGGATAATATGAATTCTGAACGACGGTTCTGTTCATGCTGTGCTTCAGAACAGGGAACCCCGTTTCTACAGTCATTTACAAGTTCAGTTTCTCCATAACCTCTACCCGATATTCTCGCGCGATCAATTCCCCGGCTAATAAGAAATTCTTTGGTTGCTTTCACTCTTTCATTAGAAAGGTTAATATTATAGGCATCATCGGCCCGGCTATCGGTATGTGAGCGAATATCGATAAGCAATTCAGGGTATTCAAGCATATAATCGGCAATTTGTTCCAGTTCCCGGCCTGCTTTCGGCTTAATTTCAGCTTTATCCAGATCAAAAAGAATAGGGTCCAGATTGAGCATTTTTCCCAGGTCATCTCCTACTCTTGCCGCAAAGATCTTATCGCCAAGTTCATTCTGAAATCGGATGATATTTTCCCTGCGCTTAATTTCAGTTGCGTAAAAACTCCAGTTTAAAAATGCCCTGATAGCCGCGATATTGGCCGGACCGTCACCCGAAATATCATGCGAAGCCTGGTACATAACAAGCCCGTTCGAGGGATTACCAAAACCATGACCATAAAGCAAAACACAGCCGGGACCATAAGAAAGCGAAGGAACATCAGGCGCAGTGGGATCAATAACGATCTCTTTTACATTTTCCCGCCAGGCGTTGGCTTTCTTGGGATAAAATATTCTTTCTGAACCATTCAGCATGGCTTTATCTGAAACCCCAATATATTGCGAAACAGGATCGGCCGGCAGCCTATGCTCGTATGGAGGGGTGGCATAACGGTGTTCATGAAAAGGAATCAAGCCTGTGGTTCGTGCTCCCGCAGCACCCGCTGAAAGGAAGTTTAGCTGAATCAGTTTTGATGAATTACCGATCTCAACATATCCATATAGATTTTCCATCTGACTTGCAGCGTGGCAGCCCGCCCAGATCGCGCCTTTATATTTCGTATTCCAGATATAGAGGTTTTTATGAGTCTCAAATTTAGGCTCGGCATGAGGCATCACAAAAATATCATCGCAAATGTCCAGTTCCCATGGATTTTTCCAGTTAGAAGCGTCATTCCCTCCATAAGCCGATGAGGGTATCAATGCAGCTTTAAAAAAGTTCAAAGCGATACTGCCATTCTGTTTATCAAGCGTCCACTTCGGATCTACCGATAATTCAGTAAAAACGGGCAATTTTTTATCTTCTTTCAAAAAGGAACCAACGATTCCTTTTGCTTCCCAGTTGCCAATAAATTCCTTTAAATCTTCAGAAATATAAGAAACAGGAATAATGAAGGATCCGGAACGGAAATCTTCCTCACCAAGGCTAAAATCAATCCCATCTTTTTCTTTTTCAGGATTGATCACCCATTTTATTTCTACCGGAAAATCCCTGAGAACCCTGTAAATAAACCCATAAGGCTTGAGTGCATTCGATTTAGTCTGGGGGGTTAAACCCAAATTCAGCGCATAAGAACCCGCCGGGATGACCTCGTATTTTGTCTGGGCTCTAAAAGAAATCCCATAAAAAAATATACAGAAATATAATCCGTAAAATTTCAGGTTCTGAAGGGTAAAACGCATATTGTATAAAAACTCCGCGGAAATTAGGGTATAAATTACTGATTTTCCCCAGATTTATACTTCAAAATGAAGCTAATTATCATCTAAAGGCTGTTTCAGAAAAGCTAAAATAATAGTACTTTTGCCGCTCGTAATTCAAGGCCATGAAGCAGTATCAGAAAGAGATCAATAAACGTCGAACTTTTGGGATCGTTTCCCACCCGGATGCCGGTAAAACCACGCTTACCGAGAAATTGCTTTTATTCGGTGGTGCGATCCAGGAAGCGGGAGCGGTGAAATCGAATAAAATCAAAAAAGGTGCTACCAGTGACTTTATGGAGATCGAGCGCCAGAGAGGAATTTCGGTCGCAACCTCAGTGCTTGCTTTTGAATACGAAGGAATCAAGATCAATATTCTCGATACTCCCGGTCACAAGGATTTTGCCGAAGATACCTTCCGAACACTTACCGCTGTTGATAGTGTGATAGTGGTGATCGATGTCGCCAAAGGGGTTGAGGAACAAACGGAAAAACTCGTGGAGGTTTGCCGAATGCGCAATATCCCGATGATCGTGTTTATCAACAAACTGGACCGGGAAGGAAAGGATGCCTTTGAATTGCTGGATGAAATTGAACAAAAACTGAATCTTACCGTTACTCCCCTGAGTTTTCCTATCGGAATGGGATACGATTTTAAAGGGATTTACAATATTTGGGAAAAGAATGTGAACTTATTCACTGGCGATCCTCGAAAAGATATCGAAGAAACCATCGAAATAGATGACCTCTCAACTTCTGAACTCGATGAATTAATAGGAAGTAAAGCTGCTGATACGCTTAGGGAAGAGCTGGAACTTGCCCAGGGTGTTTATCCCGAATTTGATCGCAAAGCCTATCTTGAAGGAAGGCTTCAGCCGGTATTTTTTGGTTCGGCCCTGAATAATTTTGGCGTAAGAGAACTTCTTGATTGCTTTATCACTATTGCTCCGCCTCCGAGACCTAAGGAAAGCGATACCAGAATTGTAAAACCTGATGAAAAAGATTTTACAGGTTTCGTTTTTAAGATCCATGCGAATATGGATCCCAAGCACCGCGACCGACTCGCTTTTGTCAAGATCGTTTCAGGAAAATTTG